>CAKZLM010000049.1 GCA_937126915.1 uncultured Alphaproteobacteria bacterium | reverse complement strand
TGACGAAGTGTAGCTTGTCAGGACAGGCCACTAACGAACCATAGCTTGTCAGGACAAAAATAAAGCTGTTTGGGCTAGATTTTGATGAGCCTTCTGGTCATAAAGGTGCTGTTGAACGCGCCATTGAAATTGCTAAGGAAAAAGGCGCAAAACGCGGAGTTCTGTTACCTGTTAGTGCGCCATTCCATTGTTCCTTAATGCAACCAGCGGCGGATGCCATGAAAGACGCCCTTAGCGATACCGCCATCAAAGCGCCTTCTGTTACCCTAATTGCAAACGTTAAGGCAGATGTTGTTACCGATGGCGATGAAATTCGTGATTTATTGGTTGAGCAGGTATGTGGATCAGTTCGTTGGCGCGAATCCGTTCTTAAAATGGGGCAATTGGGCGTTGACCAGTTGGTTGAAATTGGTGCCGGTAAGGTTTTAAGCGGCTTGGTGCGTCGTATTGATCGCAACATTAAAGGCAGCAACGTTCAAGACATGGCAGATATTGAAGCCTTTGTTGAGGCGCAATCGTAATCTGACAAAGCCAAAATTTGGGTTTTTAATTAAGATGTTTGCAACGGCTATAAATGCTATAAGCAAAACAAACAAAACAGAGATGAGGGATTATTATGTTTTCATTAACGGGTAAAAAAGCCTTAGTAACAGGCGCTTCTGGCGGAATTGGCTGGGCCATTGCCAAGGCACTGCACGAAGCAGGGGCAGATGTTGCTATTTCAGGTACACGTGAAGCCAAACTGCAAGAACTTGCCAGTGAGCTAGGTGGTGACCGTGTTCACCCGGTTGTGGCGAATTTAAGCGACACCGAGTCTTTAGATGGTCTAATCAAAAATGCTTCTGATGCGATGGGTGGTCTTGATATATTGGTCAATAACGCTGGCATTACCCGCGACAACCTAACCATGCGCATGAAAGATGATGAATGGTCTGATGTGATTAAGGTTAACCTTGAAGCCACCTTCAAACTGTCAAAAGCGGTGTTACGCAGCATGATGAAGGCACGTTGGGGCCGCATCATTAATATCACCAGTGTTGTTGGCACCACAGGCAACCCAGGCCAAGCAAACTATTGCGCATCAAAAGCAGGGGCTGTTGGCATGTCAAAAGCCTTAGCACAAGAAGTGGGTAGTCGCGGCATTACAGTTAATTGTGTTGCCCCAGGCTTTATCGCCACCCCAATGACCGATGTTTTGGATGACAATCAAAAGGAACGCATTAACACTCAAATTCCACTGGGCCGTATGGGTGCGCCAGAGGAAATTGCTGCAGCTGTGGTCTTTTTAGCCAGTGAAGAAGCAGGCTATGTTACAGGTCAGACCTTGCATGTTAACGGCGGAATGGCTATGATATAGGCTGCAATTTTGCACCACAAAAAAAGGCTAGTCAAAGATAGATATCTGTGATACCTAGCCAATCAATAATGAATAACAAATGTTATTTTTGAGGA
>CAKZLM010000048.1 GCA_937126915.1 uncultured Alphaproteobacteria bacterium | reverse complement strand
CAATAACTTTACCCTCTCTGCCAGCTGATTAATAAGCGGGGCATCAAAGCGGTTATAAAAGGCAGGACAAATGGCATCTACCTGTGCTGAGAGCGCAATAATGTCAGCCGCAGAAAAATCACCACCATCATCAGGTTTGATGACGTGATAGTTTTCCTCAAACGCCTGTTCAACATCGTTAGGCCATTTGGTGGTTAATAAAATTGTTGTTTTCATAAAAGTGGCTACGCTTATTTGCTCTTTAAATTTGGTCCCCATCTTAGTCATTGTTTGGGGGAAGTAAATTGATAATTTAAAGACAATGCTAAGGCTTTGTTTCAATATGGGATTGTTTCATTTTGAAGCAAAAATAATGTATCATAATGATACGTTTTGTATTGTAAAAATTGGCATGAAATATTAAAGTGCTGTAATAAAAGGGTTTTTTGTTCTGGCACAGCGGTTGCTATTATAAAGGTATGTCACGCTAATTCTTATGCCTGAGGCTAGTGTGGCAGGTTGTTCCGAGATACGTACTATTAATAGTACAAACTTTTTAGCGGTGGATTTTCCACCGCTTTTTTTTTGCTTTTGGGTTGAGCCTTAAAAAAACGCCCCGACAAGATCATGTTAGGGCGCTTCTTAATAAAGTAATTAGGTTTTATTTTTGAAAGTAACCGTTAATGCCAAGGTTAAATTCACCACAATAAGAGGCTTGGTAGGTTTTGCTACGAACAACATCTGCTTTCATGATGGTGATGCTGTTAAAGCTAGGCACAATGGCTTTTTCCAAGTTGCCATCTTTGTCATGAATGTGGGTTAGTCCACCCCAATCAGCTTTCCAGTCTTTGGTGAAGTCAACCAAAAAGCCAACGGTGGCTTTTTCGCTGTCATCCAAGTTTGTATGGCTGGTGCGGAAATAATCACGGCGGAACCAAGTGGCTTCGCAAGAAAGGTTTTTGGCGTCTTTCTTTCCAGTAATGCTGTTAATGAAAGCAGCAAAATCATCACCATCCAAATAGCTGAAATAATCTTGTAGGAACATATCAGGGTCCCACTTTAATTCACGCGATTCTTTCATGGGGTAGGCAAGGTGAAAATATGAGTGACCATCACGGCCTGCAGCATAAATGCTTTGCAACGCTTCGGTTTTTTGACGACGTGGCAGGGCTTCATACTCTTGACCGGTTAACCAGCGGCGCTCGCCATTTAGCATAAACACATACCACCATTTCACATCATCAAAGATGGAGCGATAAACGGCTTCTGCTTGCTCAGGTTCCATAAAATTGGGGATATGAACCCAGCCGTGTTCTTTATAATGCTTAGCCAGTGCTTTCAGGTCTAACGCATCATTCAATTTAAATGTAGTTTCAGACATGTTTTAAAACTTCCCTTTATTTTGTTTGTCCTTGTTTTATCGCGTTCGAAGAAAAAGGCAAAGACTTTCTGACACACCTGTCAAAATCCTATCCAAAAATCTGATCGCTTCATCTTTAATAGCGTGACAGGCGAGGGTGGAATGCGCTACCTTAGCGCCAACTAAAAAGTAGTTTGGGAGGAAACTTTTATGAAAATGATGAAAACGGCACTGGCTGTTTTGATGCTAAACGCAGGCATCAGCAGTGCCACTGGCATGGCAGATGACCATGCAGGAAAAGCTATTGCTCCGGCTGAGGTTTCGGTGACAAAGCATCAAGGCACCTTTAATGGTCAAAGAATGAATTATACTGCAACCGCGGGTGAGACTTTGCTGAAAAACCGCGAAGGCAAGGTGA
>CAKZLM010000047.1 GCA_937126915.1 uncultured Alphaproteobacteria bacterium | reverse complement strand
AAGGATTATAATGTTTGGTCACCAGCAAATCCTGATGGTGATATCGTTGTGATGATGTTGGTGGAAGACCCGAAAGTGATGGAAGAGCTGGATGAGATCGCCAGTATTCCAGGCTACAGTTCCTTGGCTTGTGGCATTGGTAGTTTAACCGCGGCCCTTGGTGGTGACCGAGAGGCAGCAGAGAAATATAATCAACAAGTTTTAGCGGCTAGTAAGCGTGCCGGAATGGTTGATTTGATTACTGCCACCGAAGAAACCATGGCGATGCGTGTAAAGCAGGGTTTTCTTGGGCTTCTCCCCATCGGTGACAATCAGGATAATGCCATTCGATTGGGCCGTGAAGCCGGTAATCGTTAGGTAAAAAATGGGCGCGATGTCAGGACCATCGCGTCTTTTTCTCATATCATAAGTTTCGTCAGTTCATGACAGTCAGGATTAGAAAAATGGATAAAATGACATCACGCCGTGAGTTTCTTAAAAAATGTATTCAGGTGCCAATTGGTGGAAGCGTTGTTCTTGGATTAGCCGCCTGTGGTAAGGATGAAGCCGCAGCATTGGTATGTGCCAATGAAAACTTGATGACAGCTTCTGAGAAAAGCATGCGGCAAACTTTGAAATATACCGAAACCTCTCCAGATCCAGCGAAAACCTGTAAGGATTGTGCGTTCTTTAAGGCGACAACAGGGCCAGCTGGCTGTGGTACCTGCGAAATGTTTACTGGCAAGCAAGCCAATGCGGGCGGCTGGTGTGTGTCTTGGAGTGCTAAAACATAAAGCTTTAGAAGAATGATAGGCCGTAAGGGGCTGAATGAGGAAAGTAATGAGTAAATGTTTATTTAAATTAAAGACGCCAAATTGGTTGGATACAGCCCCTAAGACAGGGCTATTCGGTGGTGCGATTTTAGCTGCAGGCATGGCGTTTAGTGCGGTTAATGTTACTGGTGCTACGCAAATGGGTAGTGCATCTGATCTGGTTGAAACCGGGAAATATTTAGCTGCTGCGGGTAATTGTGTTAGTTGCCATACAGCAGAAAACGGCAGTCAATTTGCAGGCGGCCTTGCCTTTGAAACGCCATTTGGAACGGTTTATTCTACCAATATCACATCTGATTCAGAATATGGCATAGGTAGCTGGAGCCTTGAAGAATTTGAGAAAGCCATGCGTCATGGTGAGCGGCCTGATGGTGAAAACCTTTATCCAGTGTTTCCATATCAATCATTCACGTTGATGAGTGATGATGACATTGCAGCCCTTTATGCCTATATGAAAACTGTAGAACCAGTTCAATATACGCCCCCTGAAAATGATTTAGGCTTTCCTTATAATCAGCGTTGGGCTGTGGGTGTTTGGAAATCGATGTATTTTGAAGAAGGTCGATTTGAGCCCAAAGCCGACCAATCGGAGCAGTGGAATCGTGGTGCTTATTTGGTTGAGGGGCCTGGTCATTGTGGCATGTGCCACTCACCGCGAAATGCCCTTGGTGCTATTGATGCTGACCTTGCTATGACAGGGGGCGTGAACAAATCTGGTACGGGTGGTAAGGTTTTGGATTGGTCAGCGCCTAATCTTACATCCGCAGACACGGGTTTGGCGATGTGGCATGAAGAAGACCTGCGTGATTACCTAAAACTGGGCGTTAGTGAGCGTGCTGGTGTTTTTGGGCCGATGAATAAAGTCATCATGAACAGCACGCGGCATTTATCGCTTGAAGATGTCACGGCCATGGCGGTTTATTTGAAAAGCCTTCCTGCTAAGTCACAAGATATGCCAGCCCCTGCTGATGACAAAACAAAACGCGCGGGCTCTATCCAATATGACATTCATTGTGGCACCTGCCACTTGCCGACAGGTCAAGGGCATAAAGATACCGGGCCACCGCTTTTGGGCAGCCCTGTGGTGCTGGATAGTGATCCATCATCGCTGATCAATGTTACTTTATATGGCCCATCTTTGCCTAAGACTGCCCCATCGGATGAGTGGGTCGCCAGCAAATGGCAACATATGAAACCATATGCAGCTAAGCTTAATGATAAGCAGATGGCCGACCTTTTAAGCTTTATCCGCAGTGCTTGGGGGCATAAAGCGGGTGCGGTCAGCGAAGAACAAGTAGCCAAGCAGCGCAATTAATTTTAGCCCTCAGCACTCCTAAATCATGAGGGGTACTGGGGCTCATTATATCTACAAGAATGTTAGGTTATGGTTGACAAATCAAAGGAAGGAGGTTCTACTATTACTTTGATGTCTTGCTATAGACTTCCTGTGGGGGGAATGCTTACTAGGTCTGGACAGAGGTGTAGGTTTTTAAAGTTTAAAAGGCTTAAACCTGCACAACACAAAAAAATTATTTTGATACAGGTCGGGGGACCACAGAAAATTACTTTGGGGGGTAATTAAATGCATTTGTTTGTAACAAATTATGTGCGCCGTGCATTCGTCTGTCTTATGGCAGTAATGATGCTAACGGGCTGTTTTGATCAAGGCCCAAGCGAGCCAGTGACCATGGGCACCGAGCCGCGAATGCGGCTTTTAACAACCAGCCAATATATCAATACCTTGCGTTATGTTTTTGGCGCTAGTGTTCACACTCAAGGTGAGTTTTCACCCGCCGAGCGCACAGAAGGGTTACTCGCAAACGGCGCCGCGGTGGCAGGGGTGAGCGCTTCGCTGTTGGAGCAATTTCAGCGCACGGCTAAAAGTGTTGCGGCCCAAGTGGTGGACGAATCTCATCGCGATTACTTAATTCCTTGTAAGCCTGTAAATGCACAAGCCGCAGATAACGCCTGCGCAACAGAATTTATATCTCAAACGGGACGCTTGCTTTTTGGGCGCGCTCTTAGTGATCAAGAAGTTGATGTGTATGTTTCAAGTGCTGAAGCAGGTGCTGAAAATTTAAATGATTTTTATAAAGGTTTAGCAACCGCACTTGAAGGCTTGCTTCTTAGTCCAGACTTTTTGTTCATCGTTGAAAATGCTGAACCAGATCCAGATAACGCTGGTCGTTTGCGTCTAGATGCTTATTCACTGGCCTCGCGTCTAAGTTTTTTCCTGTGGAATGCTGGCCCCGATGCACAATTGTTAGATGCTGCAGAAAGTGGTGAATTGCAAACAGAAGAAGGTCTTAACCGCACCCTTGATAGAATGTTGGCTAGCCCAAGATTAAACAATGGTATGCGCGCCTTCTTTGATGATATGTTTGCTTTTGATGATTTTAATACCTTGTCAAAAGACCCGTTGATTTATCCGTCTTTCACCAGTGTAACGGCATCAGCAGCGCGTGAGCAAACCTTGCGCACAGTAATCAGTCATTTGATTGAAAACGAGCAAGATTATCGTGATTTATTTACTACTCGCTCAACCTTCATTACACCTGAGTTGGCTATTCTTTATGATATGCCGGCACCTTCTGGCTGGACGCCATATACATTTCCTCCAGAAAGTTTAAGATCAGGATTGCTAACCCATGTTAGTTTTTTGACCTTACATGCACATCCAGGGCGCAGTTCGCCAACATTAAGAGGGGCAGCATTGCGTGAATTGTTGTTGTGCCAACATGTGCCGCCACCACCACCTGATGTTGATTTCTCGGTCATCATGAGCCCTGATGCCAATTATCCAACCCAACGAGATCGTGTGCGGGCGCATCTTGAAAATCCATCATGTGCAGGATGTCATAGGGTGACGGATCCTACTGGGCTGTCCTTAGAAAACTTTGATGGTGAAGGACGATTAAGGTTTACAGAAAATAACGTTGAGATTGATGCCAGCGGTGACTTAGATGGCGTACCGTTTGAGAATGTGGTCGGTTTAGGTCAAGCCCTGCGCAATAATGAAGCCTTGCCTGCGTGTTTGGTAAACCGCCTTTATAGTTACGGTTCTGGCGGTCCCACCACAGCGCAAGACAATCAATTGCTTGATTATTTCAATCAACAATTCGCCGCTGAAGGGTATCGCTTGCCAAGCTTGCTGCGTGCCATCAGTCAAAGCGATTCTTTTAAAAGAGTAACCGACGGTTGGAACCCTGCCCAAGTAGAGCGGGAAGCCAGCGCCGATGAAACCACTAAACATCATGTTGATGCCAGCTCACAATTGGGTGAGACACAGGCCCAATCTTCAAAAGGAATGCAAAAATGAGAGACCTTACCAGACGCAGCGTATTAAGAGGAATGTTAGGCGGTGGTGTGGTCTCAGTAGGCCTGCCGATGTTGGATTTCTTTTTGAATAATAATGGCACGGCATTGGCCTCGGGTGCGCCCATGCCAGTGCGTTTTGGCACGTGGGGATATGGTCTTGGTATGACCGAGAATATCTTTGTGCCAAAAACCTATGGCCCTAACTATGACCTGCCGGAAGAAATCGAATCATGGGCACCAGTGCGTGACCATATCAATCTCTTTACCAACGCCGCGGCCTTTCCTGATGATTCGCCCGTTCCTTGCCACTATACTGGCTGGGTTATTGGCCGCACCGGCATTGCGCCAAAAGATGGTCAAACCATGCCCGGTGAAACCATTGATGTGACCATTGCCAACCAAGTGGGCAGTACCACGCGCTTTAAATCATTAACCGCAACCGCTACGGCAGATGTTCGCAGCACTTATAGTTATGAAAATGCGACTACGCCAAACGCACCAGAATGGTCGCCGATGAAGTTTTATCAGCGCCTGTTTGGCCCAGATTTCCCTGATCCAAATGCTAAGTCTTTCACACCTGACCCTGAGGTTATGGTGCGCAAGAGCGTTTTATCTGGAGTGATGGATCAGACCAAATCATTGATGCAGCGTGTGGGTGCGGAAGACCGCCAGCGTCTTGATCAATATTTTACGGGCCTGCGCCAACTTGAAAACCAATTTGAGCAGCGCTTGAAAAAACCTGAACCCATTGCCAGCTGTCAGGTGCCGATGGCTCCACAAGCTGACCCACCAATGGATAAAACTGCTGAGTCAGTTGCCCTGCGTCATAAAATGATGACCGATCTGTTGGTAATGGCGGTTGCTTGTGACCAAACCCGTGTGATCAATATGGTTTATTCAGGCGCAGCATCTGTTGTTATTAAGCCGGGCTATGAAAAACCCGCCCATACAACCACCCATGAAGAGCCGGTTGATAAAAACTTAGGTTACCAACCAAATGCCTCATGGTTTACCCGCCGCACTATGGAAAGCTGGGCAGAATTTGTAAATGCCTTTGCCCAAATTAAAGAAGGTGACGGTACCCTGCTGGATAATATGTTGATCTATGCAACCACCGACCATGGTTATGCAAGACTGCATACTTTGCATGGTATGCCTGTGTTCACCGCTGGTCGTGCTGGTGGCTTGGTTAAAACTGGACAGCACATTGACATGAAGGGTGGCCCGTTGACGCAAGTTGGCTATACCGCCATGCGTTTAATGGGTGTGGATACGCCATCTTGGGGCACGAAAAGCAACCGCGTCTCTAACGCTATTGGTGAGATGCTGGCTTAAGGGTTTAATGTGCTTATTTTGGAGGTTGAGAAGGCCAAAAGCGGCCTTCGCTTCAAAGAAAAGTTGTATGGAATTAAGGATAAATTATGAACAGATATGCGAAAAAAGCCGGTGGTCTCTTTTCATCAGGGCTGATGAAAACCAGCCTGCTTGCCATAACTGTTGCGGCGACAGTTAATGCTGCAAGTGCAGCACAAGCAAATCAAAACGACAGAAGCCCACAAAATTTTGACTATTGGCAACCTGCTGGCAGCGCTATTGAAGAGCAATATGTTGATGCAGCCATGCCGCCCGGTTTTCAGGTGATTAACACTGAACTGGATGGCCCTGTGTTTGCTAATGCTGAAGGGCGGACCCTTTACAGTTGGCCGTTGCGCAACCTGCGTAATGGCACCACAGGTGACCGTAAAGATGGTAATAAGTCGTCTTGCACTGATGAAGTGTTAACGGTAACCTCTGGCTTGATGAGCCCATACCCGCCGGGCCTACAATTGCCCAATCTTGATACGCGCCCTAGCTGTGTTGATGTTTGGCCCCCTGTTTATGCGGCTGAAGGATCTGAACCAGTTGGTAAGTGGACGCTGATTGAACGCGACGATGGCACCCGCCAATGGGCGTTTGATGGTTATCCCTTGTATTTTTCAAGCCTTGATAAAAAACCGGGCGATGTTTTAGGTGGCACCAAAATTGATGCTGGTTCTGGGTCGCCCGCTATTCGCAAACCCGTTGGTCCTGACCCCGCTCATCCACCGCTTTTCCAAGTTGTGGCGATGAATACGGGGCGGATGATTGTGACAGAAACGCGCTATTCTGTTTATAGCTATGCAGGGGATGAACCCAATAAGTCAAATTGCTATGATAGTTGCTTGAATAATTGGACGCCTGTTTTGGCCTCTGCCTCGGCTGTTGAACAGGGTGAGTGGACAATTGTTGATCGCTCGCCCGGGGTGCGTCAATGGGCCTTTAGAGGGCAACCGCTTTATACCTATGATCTTGATACATTAGGTGTTAGCCGAATTGGCAGTGACCTGCCGGGTTGGTCCAATGTTTATACACAACGATCTGTGGCGCCACCTGCGGATAGTTTCTCTGTTCAAGATTCACGTCTTGGCCATGTTTTGGCTGATGCTGATGGTAAAACCATTTATGTTTATAATTGCGGTGACGATGCCTATGACCAATTGGCTTGTGATAACCCTGCTACCGATCAAGAATATCGTTTGGCGATATGCGGGGCGGGTGATCCTGTCAAATGCAGCCTGACATTTCCGTATGTTATAGCGCCCGCTAATGCCTCCAGTGAAAGCCGTTTGTGGACAGTGATGCACATAGACCCCAATACAGGCCATTTTGCCAGTGAGGGTCAAGCCGACGGCATTTCTGTTTGGGCTTACCGGGGTCGTCCTGTCTTTACTTTTACGGGCGATACCAAGCCTGGCGATGCCCTAGGTGATGCATATGGTGAGTTTAACGGCTTTAGAAATGGTTTTAAGGCCTTTTGGTTGCGTGATGATTACCTGACCAACGACTATAGACGATAACCGACCATAGGGTCATTGGATACCAAGGAGTAACCCATGAAGAACAATGGAAAATATATGCTTTCAAGTTTGTCTAATGTCGTTCGGCTCTTGCCCTCTATGGCATTGACAGCAACCATGTTAACTGGTGCAGGTTTGTCTTTTTTGAACAGCCATGAAGCCAAAGCAGAAGCGCCGCCTAACGGGCGTATTGCTTATGTTCTGACCTATAGAAATTATGCCGTTTATGAAACCGATGAAAGCGTTCAATGCCCCGATGGTTTAAACCTTGGGCCGCGTGAAATGTTTGTTGAGAAGTTTCCAGATGATGGTACACAGCGCACGGTTTTGGAAACCCAATTAAAGCTGGAAGGCGATAATTGGCATTCTGATGGCACTGTGAAAGCCCCTGTCCCATATCGTGAACCACAAGGCAATATCGCTATTGGTCTAAATTTAGATGGCGAAAACAGTGACAATGACTTTCAAAGCCCAGAGGGCGAAGCGGGCATTGATAACCAGTTTTACCGCGTGGTGGGTTGCACCAATAATTATATGAAAGCAGGCTCAATGCGTCATTTCATTAACGTCTTTATGAGGCAATATAACAACAATCGCTGGATGTTTGAATTAACCGGTGTTGATGACCTAGAAAATGATGACGAGGTTATTCTGACCACTTATCGTGGGCGCGATTCATTGTTGGTTGATGCTACGGGTGAGGGTTATACACCGGGCGGAACGCAACGCATTGATGAGCGCTGGGGTAAAGAGTTTATCACCCAAGTCAAAGGTAAGATTGTTGATGGTGTTTTAACCACAGAGCCGATAGATAAAATCAGTATCCCATCGGGGTCCACCTTCAATACCAATGGCTATGAACGCCATCAAGGTGTGCAGTTTAAGTTGAAACTGAGCGCGACAAATGCCGTAGGATTGCTGGGTGGTTATATGGACCTTGAAAAGTTCCGCCTGTGGCGCAACACCACTTGGTCAACCCATCACCAAAGCTATGGGCAGGAAGAGGCAACCTCGCTGTTTGCCGCCATGCATCGTCATGCTGATGCCTATCCTGATCCGGAAACTGGGAAAAATACGGCCATTTCAATGGCGCAAGAAGTAACGTTTGTTCAAACCTATATCCTGCGTCCAACAGTGGTTTCTGATGATCCAAACACGGCATCGTCTCAATAAAGAATTGGCTAAGTAAATGATATGAAGGCGCCAGACTTTTAGCTAAGGTCTGGCGCTAGTTCTATTTAGCTTATGGCACCAAGGCATATCTTAGGTTAGGCGTGTCTAAGATAAGCTTTTTGTCTAGGAAAAGTCTGTTTCCCGTCATGCCGCCTAAATCACCACTTAAGCTTGATGCCTTCATAGTCCAAGCTTGCAGCTTATTAGGCCAGTCGATGTAGGAAACAAAGCTAAGTGGCACGTCGGTGCCTGCAAAATTAAACATGCCCTCTGCGGCCTGATTATAGGCAGTGACCTTTGTTCCCCATGAATTAAGGGTCAAGGTTTCTGTGCTGGCACCAGCAGTGGCTAGTTGATTAAAGGTGCCTTCATCAACAATCATTTCAAAGGTGCTGGAGCCTGTGTCAAACCACATGCTGACCTTTTCATCGTTAAACGTTCCCGATAAGAAAACCTTTCTGCCATCAAATGTGAAGGGTGCAAAAGTTAGCCCCGCATTTGCTGGAACAGGGGATGACTCACTGAGAGTGATTTGCTGGTTAGCATAGTCAATGGACAGCACATGTTTTTCCATAAAGTCAGAACCGATGGTGCCAATTTTAATGATGGGTGGGAGATTGTCCCAATTGATGGCTGCCCCCATGCCGCGATAGCTCATGCTTGTGGCGGTTAAATTGACCGTGCCCACGTTAAGTGTAATGTTTTCAACCCAATAAGTGTCATCATCTTGTTTAGTGGAAAAAACGAGACCATATTTTTCATTGATGGATTTGACTGCATTATAATACAGCACGGTGGAGTGTGCCCCTGTATCAAACTGCATGTGGAAAACCTGATCGACCCCTGGAATGGTAACAGGAACCATGATCGCAGCATGGGGTTCTATGGTAACATTAATGTCTTGCTGAACCCAAATAAAATCAAATGGTTCCCCTGTGGTTGTCAGGCTTAACATGTTGGTGGGGGCAGATAAAAATTTATTTTTAAAATGCAGAAACGTCGCCGTGCTGCCAATGATAAAAATCAGCACCAAGGACCCTATAATAACTTTTGCTTTTTTTATCACATCTATCCCCCCCTTATTGTTTCACATAATGATACTGTTAGAATAATAGGTGTGCAATATTTTTGGCTTTTTTGGTTTTGACTTTTGTGACGATTATAAAAAAAGGCCCCGAAATAGGGCCTTTTTCTCATGTTATTTATGGATTGACTTAGTTGCGGCTGGAGAGAATTTTAATGCCTAGGCCGCTGCCAAGCTCATTAATGTTGCCCAAACGCGCGCTGATCAATTGATCCAAAGCGTTTAATTCAACATCCAACTCCGCTGATACTTGATCCTTAAACTCAACCGCTTGATCGGTCGGGATAAAGTCACCGCGTTGTTGGTCTGCCATTAAGAAAGCCAAGCGGTTGTTGATGCGAATGCCAAAGTTAAGCGGGTCTTGACGCGCTTGGTTTTTGGTCATGTGGATATTGTTTTCAATAATAGCCATGTCTTTATCAAAGGCATCAATGGCCGCTTTTGTCGCTGCAAAGGCATCATCACCCGCAAACTTGCTGCGATAATAGTCAAAGTCTGCACGTAAGCTGCGGATGTCGATGATCGCTTGATGGGCCTCGCTTACCTTGTCGCGAACAGCGATAAGATAATCAAATTGCTGTTGATAATCTTCGGCACTGTTTGGCAAGCGTGGGTCTTTGATTATGTCAAAGTTTTGCGATACTTCTTTACCATCCACAATCAACTTGGCAACATAGGTGCCCGGCACTGCTTTAGGGCCAAGGTTTGGTGAAGAATAAAGCACCAGTCCTTTAAACTCTTTAAAGCCGGGGTAGCGCATATCCCAAACAAAACGATTGTTGCTGGCTGAGACATTCAGCTTGGTGCGACGGTCCTTAGATTTGTTTGAGAATGAGCGGATCACATCGCCATCCATTTCTTCAAATCTTAGTTCAACCGTTTGGCTGCCATCATAGCCCTTAACGAAATAGTTAAGCAACACGCCGTTTGGATGGTTTTCACCTTCCAATAGTTCGTTACGGCCCCGTGGGCTCCTTTGAGCCATGCGATACGATGGCTTTGGTTTATAGAGATGATGCGAGGCCTTAGCGACATCGTTTGATAATTGCTGAAGTGGGCCAAGGTCATCAATCATCCAGAAAGAACGGCCATGGGTTGCAGCGATCAACATATTATCACGAATATGCAGATCACGGATTGCGGTGATCGGAAGGTTCATTTGGAAAGGCTTCCAATTGGCACCATCA
>CAKZLM010000046.1 GCA_937126915.1 uncultured Alphaproteobacteria bacterium | reverse complement strand
GACAAGCAAGTTATTGATATGTTGAATAAAGTTCTAACTGCAGAGCTTACCTCTATTAACCAATTTTTCTTACATGCTCGTATGTTCAAAAATTGGGGACTATCTGAATTAAACGAAAAAAGTTACAAAAAATCGATTAAAGACATGAAACAAGCGGACGAAATTATCGAGCGCGTTTTAATGTTAGAAGGTTTACCAAATTTACAGCGTTTAGGCTCACTTCGTATTGGCGAAAGTACTGAAGAAATGCTCAAGTGCGATATGGAGTTTCAAGTTGAACAAATCGCTTTATTAAAACAAGCTGTCGCTTTGTGTGAGACTGCGCAAGATTATGTAACTCGAGATATTTTAGAAGAAATTTTAGAATATGAAGAAGAGCATATTGATTGGTTGGAGACCCAACTTGGCCTAATCAAGCGCATGGGTGAACAAAATTACGTACAATTGCAATCAAAACCGGCTAATGAAGGCTAATATTATTACTGTTAAATCGGATTTAGCCATCAAGGTTGCCGCCTTGATGGCTTTTTTTGTGGATAAGTCAAAAAAGTATCGCTTTGAATGCACTAAATGATAGCCAAAAGAAAATGACTTTTTTATAGTCGAGCCATGGCTAATATTTTAAATGAAAAAGATCATATCGTAGAGGCCCCTTTTGCTAAGGCGCTGAGCGACCGTTATTTGTCTTATGCTTTGTCGACCATCATGTCGCGGTCTTTGCCCGATGTGCGTGATGGCCTTAAACCTGTGCACCGTCGCCTTCTTTATGCGATGCAGCTGTTAAAGCTTGATCCAAAAGCTGGCTTTAAAAAATGTGCTCGTGTTGTGGGTGATGTGATCGGTAAGTATCACCCCCATGGCGACCAATCTGTTTATGATGCTTTGGTGCGCTTGGCACAGGACTTTTCGGTGCGCTATCCCTTGATTGATGGGCAGGGTAACTTTGGTAATATTGACGGCGATAATGCCGCTGCCATGCGTTATACCGAGGCCCGCTTGACCGAGGTTGCCAAGGCTTTAATGGAAGGCCTTGACGAAGATAGCGTTGACTTTAGAACCACCTATGACGGTGAAGAGCGTGAACCAACTGTCTTACCTGCAAATTTCCCCAATTTATTAGCCAATGGGGCGCAAGGTATTGCTGTGGGTATGGCTACCAGTATTCCACCGCATAATGTGGCAGAGATTTGTGATGCCCTTATTGCCTTAATCGAATTACGCCTTGGCGAGCGTTCTTATATGAACACCGCGCAATTGGTTAGTCGCATTCCGGGGCCTGATTTCCCCACAGGCGGAATCATTGTTGAGACCCAAGAAAACATTATCCAAGCCTATGAAACAGGTAAGGGCAGTGTGCGCTTGCGGGCGCGATGGGAAAAGGAAGAAGAGGCACGCGGCCTTTATCATGTGGTCGTTACCGAAATTCCTTATATGGTGCAAAAGTCAAAGCTGATTGAAAAAATCGCTGACCTTATTGCTGACAAGAAATTACCGATCTTGGCTGATGTTCGCGACGAATCAGACGAAAATATCCGTTTGGTATTGGAGCCTAAAAACCGCAATGTTGATCCGGCCATTTTGATGGAGAGCTTGTTTAAGCTAACCGATCTTGAAACCCGCATTTCGATTAATATGAACGTGTTGGATAAGGACCAAACCCCGCGGGTGATGAGTCTGAAAGAGGTTTTAGAAGCGTTTCTGGATCACCGCCAAGATGTTTTGGTGCGACGTTCTAAGCATCGCCTTGCCAAAATTGAACACCGTATGGAAATTTTGGGCGGTTACTTAATCGCTTATCTAAACCTTGATGAAGTGATCCGCATTATTCGTGAAGAAGATCACCCCAAAGAAGAATTGATCAAGGCCTTTAAGTTAACGGATGTTCAAGCAGAGGCTATTTTAAACATGCGTTTACGCAGCTTGCGTAAGCTTGAAGAAATGGAAATTCGCAACGAATATGATGCGTTGAAAGAAGAAAAGACTGAGCTTGAAGCCTTACTTTCTTCTGATCAGAAGCAATGGCGCTCCATTATGGAAGATACTAAGGAGATGAAAAAGCTTCATGGTAAAAACACTGCCCTTGGTAAGCGCCGCAGTGATTTCCAAGATGCGCCAGAGATTGAAGATGTGCCGTTAGAAGCAATGATAGAAAAAGAACCTATCACCGTCATCTGTTCTCAAAAAGGGTGGGTTCGTGCCATGAAGGGGCATGTCTCACCTGAAGAAGAGATCAAATTTAAGGACGGTGATGGCCCTAAATTCCGCTTCCATGCCTATACGACAGATAAATTATTGGCCTTTGCCACAAATGGTAAGTTTTTCACCATTGGCGCGGATAAATTACCGGGAGGCCGTGGTCATGGCGAACCTATGCGCTTGATGATCGACCTTGATGCCAGTGAAGATTTCGTTGCCTTCTTACCATATGTTGCAGGCCAACGGGTTATGGTTGCCTCAACAGCGGGGCGCGGTTTTGTGGCTGAAACGGATAATTTAATTGCCAGCACACGCGGTGGCAAACAGGTGATGAATGTTAAGGGTGATATTAAAGCCCACAGCGCCAAACCGATCACTGAAGACCATGACGCCGTGGCTGTCTTGGGTGATAACCGTAAAATGCTAATCTTTAAACTTGAAGAGCTGCCAACTATGAACCGTGGTCAAGGCGTATTGTTGCAGCGTTATAAAGATGGTGGCATGTCTGACTATAAGCTGTTTAAAGAGGAAGACGGCATCAGTTGGACTATGGGCGGCGACAGTGGCCGTGTACGCACCGAAACTGATTTGCTGCCATGGCTTGGCAAGCGCGGTAATGCGGGCCGTTTGGTGCCGCGGGGTTTCCCACAACGCAAAAGCTTTGATTGATCTAAAGATTTTATCAGACTTTTAGACAAAAAAAAAGCCGGGGTAAAGCCCGGCTTTTATTGAATTTGATTGCTTTGTTAGGGAAGAACAATATGGGGGAAGCAATCAAACTCAGGGGGAAAGTTTCTGCCCTAAACCACCCGTCTTGCAGCATCTACCATTGTTTTCTCGTTGCGATTCCTTTTGAATCTTCGATGAAACTTTTTTAAGCCTGATTTTATCAGTGGTAATCCAAAAGCTGTGCGTGGTTCTTTATAGTCCTGCTGAATGGCTGGTTCTTGATCATCCAATTTTGCGTCAACCAATTCTGCAGGGGGCATGATTTTTCTCCTTATCTTCACTATTGAAGATAAGGTAAAATTATTACCAAAATATGACTCATTTGGATTTTTTATTGCTTATCCCAAGATGCCTGGCAGCCATGTGACAATTCCAGGGAACTGCCATAATAGATACAAAGCAGCGATTTGGATCAGCACAAACGGTATTACCCCACGATAAATTTGTGTGGTTTTAATGCTGTCTGGGGAAACACCACGCAGATAGAAAAGAGCAAAGCCAAAAGGCGGTGTCAAGAAACTGGTCTGTAGGTTCATTGCCATCATCACACCCAGCCATATAGGGTCGATACCCATTTGCAACAGAGCAGGGGCGACAATTGGCACGACCACAAAGGTAATCTCAATAAAGTCTAGGAAGAAGCCAAGTAAGAACATGACTATCATAACAACGGCAAAAGCTGTCCATTTACCACCCGACAGGCCGGTTAAAAAGTCCTGCACTAATTCATCACCACCTAGACCGCGGAAAACTAGCGAGAAAAGGGCCGCACCAATGAGAATGGTATAAACCATACTGCTAACCCGAACAGTGCTTTCCATAACCGGTTGAATAATTTTTTTACGCCATAACACCCTCAATGTGGTCCACAATCCAACAAGGAAACAAAGGCTTATGCCAACATAAAGGGCATATTCAAAGGTGCTTGTTCCGGTACTATTATCCACTTGGCTGTTATTCCAGCCAGCTATTAACAATAAGCTTAATAAGGAGAATAAGCCCAGTAGGGGCAATAAAGGTTTGTCTGATAGCTTTAACGCACCCAGGAAAAAGGCACCCACTGCACCAACCGCAGCGGCTTCGGTTGGGGTTGCAACGCCTGCCAAAATTGACCCCAATACCGCTAAGATTAGAATGATAGGTGGAAAGAAAACTTTCAGCAATTGTTTGCGATGTTCCGCTTTATCAATATGGTCTGCAAGTGGGGGTTCAGCTGGGCTGCTTTCTGGTTTGAAAATAGCCATTGCCACTTGATATAGAATATAGAGAAGAACTAGCCCTAAACCGGGAATAAGGGCACCTGCAAACAGATCAGAAACCGATAAGGGTTCGGGCGAGAAAATACCCATCGATAATTGCGCCTGTTGCCAAGAGGACGAGAGAACATCAGCCAGTAAGACCAGCACAATGCTTGGTGGAATAATCTGCCCTAGAGTACCAGCTGCGGCGATAGACCCAGTTGCAAGCCCAGGGTCATAACCGCGTTTCAACATGGTTGGTAGCGATAAAAGCCCCATGGTAACAACGGTGGCACCGACGATGCCGGTTGAGGCAGCTAACAAGGCGCCAACAAGGGCAATGGAAATACCAAGGCCACCACGGACATTGCGAAATAAACCAGACATGGCTTCGAGTAGGTCTTCAGCTATTCGAGATTTCTCCAACATGACACCCATGGCGATGAAAACAGGCACCGCCAATAAGACCTCGCTTTGCATAGTGCCATAAATGCGTTCAGGCATAAGGGTCAAGAAGCTAAGGTCTAAAAGCCCCATGTTAAGGCCAATAAGGCCCACCACTAAACTAACGCCAGCAAGGGTGAAAGCAACCGGGAAGCCAGCCATAATAGCGCTGGCTAGGCCAAAAAATAACACCACTAAAAGGACAATATGTGTATCCATTATTTGCCCCCTTCAGGCGCATCAATTTTACCCAACAAATAAAACAAAGAACGTGCGCCCAAAACAAACGCCGCCAGTGACACGAAAATAACGAAAATAAGAATCATGCTTTTCAACAGATAAACAGCTTGAATGCCGCCCATATCAATAGACCCTTCTGATAAGGCCCATGAGCTTTTAACCCAAGGCATGGCGGTGCGCCAAATAAGGTTCATCAACGGGGCAATGAAAAAGAGGCAACCCAATATATTAACCCATGCACGATACCTAGGGCTGGCTTCACGGTAGATGATATCAACCCGCACATGTTCATCGGCGCTTAAGGTATAACCAGCGCCTGCTAAAAACACCAAGCTATTAATATAAATGAGCGATTCTTGCATCACGATAGAGCCCATTTTAAAAACGCCTGCAAAAATAATAAGGCCGATTTGTATAAAGATCATCGCGAGAGCCAAATACCCCAAAACCCGTCCTAGTTTCGGAAAAAACCGATCTGTTACGGCAAAAAACTTTTCAAAAAAACTTATCATGCTACCCCCTACACCCATTGCATGCTTTTAAAGATATTGTTTGGTGAAGGCGCGCGCCCGAACAAAGGCGCGATCAGCAATGTCACCCCATTCGCTGGTGCGTTTCATGCTATCTTTAAAACTGTCATAGACTTTTTGAGTGAACGGGTCCGCGGCTGCGGTCTCGTCTAAAACGTCGATTGAGACACGTGCCATTTCTTCTAAAATGTCATCGCTGAAAACTTTAAGGTTAACACCATGATCGCGTATTAAGCGTTCTAATGAACGACCATTATTGGCGTTATATTCGGCATAAAGATAATTATGTTCTGCCCTGCAAGCGGCTCGCCATATGGACTTTTCCCAATCATTGAAATCTTCCCAAATGTGCAAGTTAAGGCCTACACCCAATGCGGTTCCCGGTTCATGAATACCTGGATAATAATAATATTTGGCATATTCATGCAGGTTAAAGGCTAAATCGTTCCATGGGCCCACCCATTCGGTGGCGTCAATATTCCCTTGGGAAAGGGCCATGGCAATTTCGTTGCCTGCTTTGGTCACAGGGGTCGCACCCATGCGCCGGATTACCTCACCACCAAGGCCCGGCATACGCATTCTTAAACCTTGAAGGTCTTGCAAGTTATTAATCTCTTTACGGAACCAACCGCCCATTTGGGTGCCTGTGGACCCTGCCATAAAAGGCTTGATGTTAAAGGGCGCGCAAAGCTCATCCCACAGTTCTTGCCCACCATCATGATAAATCCACGCATCCATTTCTGTGCTGGTCATTCCCATGGGGACAGCAGCAAAAAAGTTAAAAGCAGGAGATTTGCCTTGCCAATAATATTCAGCTCCATGATAAATATCTGCCTTGCCTTGTGATACTGTATCAAACGAGGCCATTGGGTGAACCAATTCATTGGCGGCATAAACCTTAATATCAAGTAAGCCACCAGACATTTGGGTAATAGTCTCAGCTAAGCGTTGGGCACCAACGCCCATGCCAGGAAAATCCTTGGGCCATGTGGTCACCATTTTAAGCTCGCGCTTTTTACGCAATACAGCAGGGCCATCCGTTATTGAAGAACTTTCACAGGTGCTTGAAACAGGCGGTTGGACAATGTCACTGCATCCCGCAACTAATGTTGTAGCACCCACGGCACCGGCGGACTTAAGAAAGGACCGTCGGTTGATTTTATTATTATTTTCGCTCATAAAAGCCCCCAAATTTTTACTTCCCCATTTAGCGCCCTAGTATAAGGTTTGTCATGCTGACTGCAAGCTGAAAAGGATGAAATTTGGAGAAAGTTTTTTGAAAGGTGAAGACTTACTTTTTAGCCGCCCAGCCATCGGCACCTAGTTGTTCAACAGGCTTAAAGTTAACCTTGTAGGCCATTTTTTTGCAGCCCTCGACCCAATATCCTAAATAGACATAGGGCAGGCCTGCGTCTTGTGCGCGGGATATATGATCTAGGATGATAAAGGTGCCTAAACTGCGCTCATCCAAATCAGGGTCAAAGAATGAATAAACCATCGATAGGCCATCGCTCATTACATCGGTAAGGGCAGCACCAATTAAACGCCCAGGATTTAGCGGGTCGTCACTTTCTTCTTCATTGATGCGATATTCGATAATATGGCTTTGAACAGGGCTTTTGAGGACCATTTCAGCATATTCGAATTCGTCCATATTCGACATGCCACCATCTTGATGTCTGCTATTTAAATATCGTTTTAAAAGATCATATTGTTCGTTGGTGGCCATCAGCTTGGTGATGCTGGAATAAACGTCTTTGTTTTTTGCGATAATGCGCTTCTTGTTTTTTGAGGGTTCATACTCAAAGCTTTTTACGCGAACAGAAATACAGGCTGAACAATCGACACAAGCTGGGCGATAAGCGACCGATTGCGAGCGTCTGAAACCAACCTTACCCAAGGCCTCGTTCAAAGCGGTTGCATCAGGACCGTCCAGATCGGTGAAGATCTTACGCTCAAGCTTACCCGGCAGATACGGACAAGGTTGCTCTGCCGTCATAAAAAAGCGGGGAAATTGATGCGATGAATCGGTCAACGACTTACTATCCTTTTAAAAATGCCTCTTCAGCAAATGGTTTAACCAAAATTATAATACCAAGGGGCAAAGAAACTAAACACCAACCATATCAGGAAAATGAGCGGAATGCCAACCTTCATAAAATCACTAAAACGATAGTGCCCCGGGGCCATAACCAGAAGGTTGGTTTGATATCCCATCGGGGTTGCAAAGGAACAGTTAGCCGCAATGATAACCGCCACCACAAAGGCGGCTTGATCAACCCCTAGGGTGCTGGCAATGGAAACCGCTATGGGGGTGAATAAAACCGCGGTGGCATTGTTGCTTAAAATGTTGGTCAATATGGCGATCAGTAGGAAAAAGGCGCTTAGGATTAAAGTTGGTGAGGTGCCATCAAGGGCTGATAGCAAGCTTTCTGCCAAAAAGGCGGCGCCACCAGTTGCAGACATGGAGTTACCCATGGCAAGGGCGGCGGCAATGATCAAGATAATGCGTCGGTCAACCGCGCGTGCTGCTTGCCTAATGTTAAGGGCGCCAAGGCCAATCATAAAGCAAACACCTGTTAACGCCGCCACACTGGTGGGTAATAGTCCCGTTGAGACCAGGGTTACAATGACGCCAAAAATGGATAGCGAAATTTTTGATTTATCACTCATATGCATATCGCTCATCGACCAAGTCATAAGCAAAACATCATGATCAGAGCGCAGGTTAAGAACTTTATGGCGCTCACCTAAAATTAGCAGCACATCACCGGCTTCTAATTTAATATCCTCTAACGATTGGCGGATCATGCGGGAACGGCGCTGAATGCCAATAACCACACAGCCGGTTTGGCGGTGAAAGGCAATTTGCCTTAGGGTGCGACCTTCTACTCGTGAAGCAGGGGCGATAACTGATTCAGCGAGAATAAGAGACTTGGACACAAACTTTTTTGGTTTTGAGACATCATAATCCATATTCAGTGACAAGGTACCCATGATCATGTCGGGCTTTTGTTTGATTTGGTTCATCAAGTCAGTTCGGGTGGTGGCAACAACCACATGGTCGCCTTCCTTTAGGGTTAAATCAAAGGGCGGCAAATGGCTTTGTCCATGACGTTCAACCATGCGAACGGTCATGTTTTTCATTTCAGGGAACATGCCTGCAACTGATTCCATCCCAATCAGGCCTGATTCTTTGGTGACCAAAAAGTCCACCAAAAAATGCTTGCCAGAGACATAATCATCACCGTTTTGATTAGACGGGGCATTATGAGTTAAAAGCCTTGGCGCAATGAAAATGAGATAGAAAAAACCAAAAACTGCCACCACGCTACCAACAATAGTTATGTCAAAAAAGCCGAGCGTTTGCCCTGTGGTTGCCTGCAGGGAACCAGCGGCTAAAAGGTTTGTGCTTGAACCGATAAGGGTTAGGTTTCCACCTAATATGGCCGCAAAGCTTAGTGGGATCATCACTGTGCTGGGGCTGCCTTTAAGACGCAGGGCCATGGCGCTTAAAATCGGAATAAAGATCACCACCACAGGGGTGTTGTTCATAATGCCGCTAATAATCATCACAAAAACCAAAATGGCTTTAACCACAAATTTTGGCTTTTTTAGGCCGGTTTTAATCATAAAGCGGGCAAGGTCGTCTAACGCTCCCGTTTGCACCAACGCTTGGCCAAGAACCAGCAAGCTTAAAACCGTGACAAGGGCTGGATCAGCAAATCCCTGAAGCAGCGATTTAGTGGTCAGCATGCTTTCCCCAGCGGCATCGGTAAGGGGAAAGATATTAAAAAACAGCAGGAAAAATGCGATAACACAAAGAGAGGTTAATTCTAACGATACTTTTTCAAGCGCGTAGGAAACAATGGCTATACTGACAACAGCATAGGTCACCCACATATGAAATTGACCATCTTGTATAATTTGATCCAAGATATTTTCCCCAATTTACTGAGCCTACATGAAGGAAAGTATAGGCAAAACCAGAAATAAATCAAATCTTTATGGTCTTAAGTCTTGGAACTTTTATACCCTAACGCCCCGGTGGTAGTGATGGGTTTTCACGCATAACCAAAATAGTGATGCGGCGGTTTTCTGGGCGCATGCGTTGGTCAGGGAACAAAGGCTCGGTATCAGATTTGCCAACAATTTCAGCAATGCGGCCTGGCACAATGCCTGATTGTTCCATAATGCGGCGGGCCACATTGGCACGGTCAGAGCTTAACTCCCATTTGGTGTAATTACCGTCCAGACGTTCGAAAAAGCCAGCATCGGTGTGACCTTCAACTGAGATATTGTTTGGTAAAGTTTCAATAGCGCGCGAAATCTCGCTGATCAATCGTTGGGCATAGCCATAATTTTCAGCAGTACCATCACGAAACATGGGGCGTTGGTCTTTATCCATCAATTGGATTTTCATGCCATCGCGGGTAATTTCAATTTGTACTTGGTCTTTATAGTCAGACAATTCGGGGGCTTTTTGAATGGCCTGTTTAATTTTTTCTTCAGCACCACGAAATGCGCGATCTTGGAAGTCGTTGATAGTGCTATCATAGTTAGGAACAGCTTCTGGCGTGCCGGCGGGATTTTGGAAGTCAGCATCTGAATTGCGTTGGTCGGGGTTTGATTCTGCTTGGTCTCGTTGCAGGGTTGTACCGCCTGATTGGGCACCAGTTTTTGCGGGCGTTTCACCACCCATCGGGCCCTTACCACCGGCTGAGTTGCGCATCGACACCAAGGTTGGGGCAAAATAATCAGCCAAGCCCTCAAGGGTTTCTTGTTCGGTTACATTTAAAAGCCAAAGCAACATGAAGAAAGCCATCATTGCGGTGGTAAAGTCAGCATAGGCCACTTTCCAAGCACCACCATGGGCGCCGCCAACCACTTTTTTGACAACTTTTTTAATTATCGGGCGTTCTTCATCAGCCATAAACCTGCTCCAAGGTTATTCATCTCTTTTATAGCACATACCATGACCACTTAACATTTCAAGCAATTGACGTACTATGTCTTATATAAATTCTATACAAAAACCATGCCGAACTTATTTTTTGTTTAAGACAACGGTTTGATTTTTGTATTGTTTTTCCAATTCACTCATATCAGTGCTGATAGTGAAAAAGGTGCCATTGCTCCAATCTTCGGTGAGATTATTATAATGATTGGAAAACAAATTGCCCGATTGGCCTGCAGGATAAATATAGCGCGAATTATCAAGGTTTGATAAATCATAAATCGCCCGATAACTGGCGCCATGACTGGTTTCAAAAGGATTGCGGTTGCGGCTAAATCGTACATTGGTGACATTCACAGTGTAGGGACCTCCATCAACCTCAATGATGTTATCAAAGATTGATTGGAGGGCAGAAACTTGGCTAAAGGGCGTGTGAGAATTACGTGCCACATGTACCGCACCCCAGCGCCATGCCTGCCAGTTAGCGCCGTGTTTCTCGTTTAATTCAGCAAGGGCGGTTAGTGTGGCTGCGCTAACAATATCACCACAAGTTTCCGTTTCAGTGGTTCGTTGATCATCACACCAATGGCCTTGTCCGTCTTTGTTGGTTAACACATTTAGCAAGAATTCTGGCCTTTGGTGCCATTTGCTAGAAAAATCATCTGCAAAATCGTCTTCAATAAGGTGCTTGATTAAATGACGGTGGATACTCATGTAAATTAAGGGCTCAGGCTTATCGCGGTCCATGGCATAGTCCCAGTTTCCAAGCGCTGTCTTAATATCACTTTCTGGCATATGAGGCAGCATGAAAGGTAGAAGCTCTTCAGCCATCACCGATTTATCATCCATAATTAAATCTATAAAGCTTTCAATACTGTGTTTTGGTGTTGCCTCTAATAGCTCAACAATGCGTTCGGTTCGATAAGGGTAAGCCCAGTCATCGCCTAAGAAATGCGGATAATCATTTTCAACAATTTTAGCATTGGCGGTGGCCACATAGCCTTTTTCAGGGTTCAGGGTTTTTGGCAAGTCCTCAACGGGGATATAACCTTGCCAATCATAGGTGGCATCCCAACCAAGGGCGGGGACATGACCCCACAATTTATTGTCTGGGTGGCGAATAGGTACGCTGGCAGGGGCGAAATAACCAATGTCACCGTCAACATTAGCAAAAATCATATTTTGCTGTGGGGCATGAAATGCACTCATGTTGCTAACAAAATCATCCAAGGTACGCATGGTTAGCGTGCCATTGACCGATGTTGGCGTGCTGTCAGTTTTGTCCAAGGCCGTCCATCTAAAGGACACCACAAGATTAGACGGTAAGCTGGCCTTAAGGTCGTCCATTACGTCAGAAATAACTGGGCCGTGGCGGGTTTCTCGAACATTAAGCACCACATCGTTACCATCTTTTACCTTTATCACCTCACGCCGTGTGGTAAAGCTGTCGGTGCCTGTTGGTGTTTCATAGTGGGCTTCATTGTCTCTGCTAATACGCTCAAAATATAGGTCTTGCACGTCTGGCCCTGTGTTGGTGAAACCCCATGCGGCATAATTGTTTCTGCCTAAAACCACCTGCGGCACACCGGGTAGGGTGCTGCCAACCAAGTTTTCATCACCCACTGCAAGATGGGCCAAATACCAAACGCTGGGAGTGGTTA
>CAKZLM010000045.1 GCA_937126915.1 uncultured Alphaproteobacteria bacterium | reverse complement strand
GAATGGCGCTGGATACTTTATAATCTAAGGCATCAATATCATCCCAAATTTTTGCCAAACCAAAGGATTCGCGGGCAAAAACATAGGCCGAGGTAATCTGCTCAATCGGCATGCCGGTTTCTTCACGCACCTGATACACATAAACAGGACCCGCACGGTTGATAATTTCGTTGGCTAAATTGGTGGCGATAATCTCCGACTTCAATTGGTGATTTTTCATCGCATCCATATAACGATCAGCCAATACAGGCGGGAAACTCATTTGCAAAGTTTCATTCCATGTATCTTTTTGCAGTAACGGCGTATTCAGCAAAGCGGTGTATAGCGACATTTTGCTGTAAGAAATAAGAACGCTTAATTCAGGGCGTACCAAACCTTGTTGGTTGCTGGCCATTTCCATGAAGGCCTCATCGCTTGGTAAGAACTCAATCTCACGGTCAAGCTGGTCTTCTTTTTCCAGCATGCGGATTAAGCCTAAATGCAATTCACGCTCTTTGGATGCTTGGTGCTCAGCAATAGAAATTGCCTGTGTTTGCAGATAGTTATCCAACAAAACGATGTCTGACACGTCATTGGTCATTTCAGCCAATAATTTGTCACGTTGCTCGCCATTTAGAACTTGGCGCGAAACCAAATCAGCCATCAAAATTTTGATGTTCACTTCTTTATCCGAACAATCCACACCAGCAGAGTTATCGATAAAGTCAGTGTTACAGCGCCCGCCTCGTTTGCTAAATTCAATACGGGCGCGTTGGGTCATACCAAGGTTGCCACCTTCACCAACAACTTTCACTTTCAGGTCTTGGGCGTTTACGCGCAGGGCATCATTGGCGCGGTCACCTACCTCTGCTTGGCTTTCTTCAATCGATTTAACATAGGTGCCAATACCGCCGAACCACAGCAGGTCAGCCTCAACTTTTAAAATGCGGTTAAGCACATCGGTTGGGGTCATTTCATCGGCGTCAACTTTCAAAAACTTTTTGAAAGCATCGTTCAAAGGAACTGACTTGGCAGAACGATCATAAATACCCCCGCCTTTTGAGATCAGCTTACGGTTATAATCATCCCAGCTTGAGCGGTTTTTGTTAAACAAGCGCTTGCGTTCTTTATATGACGAAGCTGGGTCTGGGTCAGGATCGAAGAAGATGTGACGATGGTCAAAGGCAGCCACCAATTTAATGGTTTTTGATAGCAGCATGCCGTTACCAAATACGTCACCAGACATAGCACCCACACCGATGGTGCGAACGGGGTCTTTTTGCACATTGATGTTCATTTCACGGAACAAGCGTTGGACCGAAACCCATGCACCCTTGGCGGTGATGCCCATTTTCTTGTGGTCATAACCAACTGAACCACCAGATGCAAACGCATCACCCAACCAGAAACCTTCATGCAGGGCAATGCCGTTGGCAATGTCTGAGAAAGTGGCGGTGCCTTTATCCGCAGCAACCACTAAATAAGGATCGTTACCATCCCAGCGAACCACACGGTTTGGCGGAACAATGCGACCATCTTTAATATTGTCGGTCACTGATAATAGCGAGGTGATGAAGGTTTTATAGCAGAAGATACCTTCGTTCATGAAGGCTTCACGGTCAGCCATAGAAGGTAGTTTTTTCGGATAGAAACCACCCT
>CAKZLM010000044.1 GCA_937126915.1 uncultured Alphaproteobacteria bacterium | reverse complement strand
GGTTTTGTCAACGTCGAGCTTTAAGGGGCGACAGGTCTCTAAGGTTATTGTCACCCATTATCATCCAGATCATGTTGGCCTAGCAGGCTGGTTGGTGGAAAAAACCGGTGCTGAATTACATATGACTCGCAGCGAATTTTTGTTGTCGCAAACGTTGTTACTGGGAAAATCAGACCACCCACCAGAAGAATATATCCAATTTTATGCCCGTGCTGGCATTTCGGGCCAGCCGTTGGATATTATGCGTCAAAGCAGTTTTGATCATTATTCAAAAGGGGTTTATAAATTACCCCTAGGGAACATAAGGCTGCGGGATAAAGATATTTTGAAAATTGGTAATCGGTCTTGGCAAATTGTGGTGGGGGCAGGGCATTCGCCTGAACATGCGTGTCTTTATTGTGAAGCGGATAAGCTTTTAATCTCAGGCGATCAGCTGTTGCCAAAGATTACCTCTAATGTCAGTGTTTATCCGTCTGAACCAAAATCAAACCCCTTGGGTCACTGGATTGGGAGTTTACAAAAATTACGCACACTAGATGCCGATACCCTGGTTTTGCCTGCCCATAATGACCCCTTTAAAGGTTTATACACGCGGGTGGATCAAGTTTTGGCGTCTCATATGCGGCGCTTAAAAGCGGTTTGGAATGTTATTGAAAAGCCCACAAACGGCATTGGCTTGTTTCCAGCATTGTTCAAGCGTCATTTAAGCGGCATTGATTTTATTATGGGACTGGGTGAAGCCTTGGCCCATGTGCATCATTTAGAGCGCAAAGGGCTTGCCAATCGCACCATGGAAGATGGTGTTTATCTATTTACACAAACAGGGGAATTTGACCCAATGTTGGTCATGGGAGAAAAAGAACATGTCTGATAAACCATTAAAAGGAAAAACACTTTTCATTACAGGTGCCAGCCGTGGCATTGGATTGGCCATTGGAAAGCGTGCTGCTCAAGATGGCGCTAATATTGTCATCGCCGCAAAATCAAAACGCAAACACCCGAAATTACCGGGCACTATTTTTACCGCAGCTGAGGAAATTGAACAAGCAGGTGGTAAGGCCTTGCCATTGGTGGTGGATGTGCGTAGCGAAGAAAGCGTTGAAGCAGGCGTTGCGGCGGCGGTTGAAGAATTTGGTGGTATTGATATTTTGGTCAATAATGCCAGTGCGATATATTTGTCACCAACCGAAGCAACGCCAATGAAGCGTTATGATTTGATGCATCAGGTTAATATTCGGGGCACGTTCTTGTGTTCTAAAATCTGTACGCCGCATTTAAAAAAGTCTGACAACCCGCACATTTTAAATATTTCACCACCCCTTAATATGGAAGAGCGTTGGTTTGCACCCCACGTTGCCTACACTATGGCAAAATTTGGCATGAGCATGTGTGTTCTAGGGATGGCGGGCGAATATCGCAGCCATGGTTTCGGGGTCAATGCCTTATGGCCGCGTACCGCCATTGCCACATCGGCGGTGAAAAATTTACTGGGTGGGGATGAGGCGATTTCACAAAGCCGCAAACCTGAAATTATGGCCGATGCTGCCCATTGGATTTTCAGTCAGAAAGCCAGCGAAACCAATGGGAATTTTTTCATTGATGATGAGGTTTTAGAAAAGGCAGGGGTCACAGATTTTGATCAATATGCCATCACACCGGGCAAGCCATTAATGCCTGACTTTTTTGTTTAATATTTGACTAGAATTCAGATATAAACCAAGGCCAATGGGGGATGTGTTTTTTCCCGCCAATTGGTCTTGCCCTGATGGGTGTTCGGGTCTATGGTGCTTGCAATATGACTCAAACATCCAAGGTGATATGTATGTCAAAATCAGGTGATTCCATACCTTCTGAAATTCAAACGCTTAGCTTTGAAGATGCCTTAAAACAGCTTGAAACTATTGTTAATCAATTGGAACGAGGTGACGTGGGGCTAGAAGAATCAATTGATTATTACACCAAAGGAACGCAGCTGAAACAACATTGCCAAACCAAACTGGCCGATGCCAAAGCGCGGATTGAAAAAATTCAAGTTGGCCATAATGGTGAAGCAAAAGGTGCTGAACCGTTCGACCCTGAGGAGGCTTAGGCAACCATGGGTAACAGCCACTTTATCGAACAAGCCATTACCGCAACCGCTGAGGCCGTTGAAAAAGCCCTTGATCGCTTGCTGCCCCAACCAGAGGGGTTGGAAAGTCGATTATTAGAGGCCATGCGTTACGCGGTTTTTAATGGCGGTAAGCGTTTGCGTCCATTCCTTGTGGTGGCCACGGCTGATTTGTTTGGTGTTGATAAAACCCGTTCTTTAAGGGTAGCAGCTGCGATTGAATGTTTGCACAGTTATTCTTTGGTGCATGATGATTTACCGTCGATGGATAATGATGATTTGCGTCGTGGAAAGCCTACCACCCATAAGCAATATGATGAGGCAACAGCAATTTTGGTTGGGGATGCCTTACAATCACTAGCCTTTGAAATTTTAGCCAGTGAAAAAACCCATGCTGACCCCCATGTGCGCATTGATTTGGTGCGTGCCCTTGCCAAGGCCGCTGGCCCGCATGGCATGGTCGGTGGTCAGATGATTGATATTGAAGCGGACCATATGGATCTTGATATGGGCGGAGTGTCGCGTCTTCAGCAATTAAAAACAGGTGCCTTGATATGTTTTTCTGCTGAAGCGGGGGCGATTTTAGGCAAGGCTGATGACCATCGCCGTAGCCAATTATTGGCCTATGCCCGTGATTTGGGACTGGCCTTTCAAATTGCAGATGACCTTTTAGATCATCAAGGTGATCCGGACGTTGTTGGCAAGGCGGTCGGAAAAGATGCCGAGCAAGGCAAGGCCACGTTCGTGTCTTTGATGGGGGCAGAGCGGGCGCAGCAACAGGCCAATATGCTGGCTGATCAAGCGGTATCGCACCTTAAAGACTTTGGCGAGCGTGCCATTTTGTTGCAGGGTCTTGCAAAGTTTGTCGTGCATCGCGACTTTTGAAAAATGTGCCTGCCTTTTGGGTTGGTCGGAATATCATAATGAGTAAACCAAAGAAAATTCGTGCCGATGTGTTGCTGGTTGATCGCGGGCTTGTAGAAAGCCGTGCTAAGGCACAAGCCTTAATTATGGCGGGGGCGGTGATGCATGGTGAGGCAAAAGTACAAAAAGCCGGGCAGCCCTTACCGGAAGATGCTAATCTTCGGGTCATTACTAAAGAACACCCATGGGTGTCCCGTGGCGGTATGAAGCTTGATAAAGGCCTGAAGCATTTTGATCTCGCCATCGAAAATTTTATCGTTTTAGATGTTGGTGCCTCAACAGGTGGATTTACTGATGTGTCGCTTCATTATGGGGCCGAGAAAGTTTATGCGGTTGATGTGGGGCACGGGCAAATTGCGTGGAAGTTACGCACCGATGATCGGGTTGTGGTGTTGGAAAAACAAAATGCCCGTTATTTGGATGCTGACATTATTTCTGACCCAATTGATTTATTGGTTTGTGATGCCAGCTTTATATCCCTTAAAACTGTGTTGCCTGCGGGTATGTCGCTGGTGAAAAAGGGTGGGTGGATGATCGCGCTGATTAAACCACAGTTTGAGGTGGGGCGTGAAAATGTTGGTAAAAAGGGCGTGGTGCGTGACCCAGAATTACACAAGGCTGTTTGTGATGACATTGAAGACTGGTTAAATGGTCAGGACGACTGGCAGGTTTATGGCATTGTTGAAAGCCCGATCAAAGGCCCAGAAGGCAATATTGAATTTTTAATTGGTGCCCAAAAAATGAAGGATCTATCCGCATGAGCCGTCAACAAATTGAGATAACAGAATTAGGCGCGCGGGGCGATGGCATTGGGCAATTTGATGGCAAACCTGTTTATGCTGAGGGCACTGTTCCCGGTGATGTAATCGAGACCAATTTGTGGCCCGCTGGTAAGCAAGGATTGAAGGCATCATCCATTAAGTTGTTAAAAGAAAGCGATCGCCGTCAAACACCACCTTGCCAGCATTTTGGCAAATGTGGCGGGTGTTCCTTGCAGCATGTGGCAGATGATTATTATCAGCAATGGATGCAGGAACGCTTAAGAAAGGTGTTTTCGCAACAAGGGATTGACGATGTCACGGTTTTACCTGCTATTATGTCGCCTGCTCAAAGCCGCAGACGCATTAATTTAAAGGCGCTGCGCATTAAAGATAAGGTTGTTTTAGGCTACCATCAACGTCAAAGCCATCAATTAGTTGACTTGAAAGAATGCCCCGTTGCACATCCAAGTTTGGTGGCCTTAATTGCACCGTTGAGAGAGTGTTTGGCCAAGGTTTTGGATAATCGCCAGCAGTCTGAGGTTTATTTGACCAAGGTGAGCAATGGTGTTGAAATAATGCTGTCGATGCCCAAAGAACCGGGTTTAGAAACCCGCTTAACCTTAACCGACTTTGCCAACACCCATGATGTTTCTGCAATATCGCTTATTGTTGATGGCCTGCAAGAAGTGGTAATTGAACGCCGCCCGCCAACCGTTAATATTGCGGGCGTTGGTGTGGCTATTCCTCCCGCCGCCTTTTTACAAGCCACGGAAGAAGGTGAGGCTAGTATGATTAAGGCAGTGATGGAAGCTTTGCCATCTAAATTACCCAAAAAAGCCAAGGCGATTGATTTGTTTGCAGGGGTTGGTACCTTTAGCTTTGCACTTGCACAACGACTGAATGTGACAGCCGCAGAAGGGGCATTGGATGCCATTAACGCCCTTAAATATGCTGCAAATCAAATGGGCAATAAGATAAAGCCCATTGATGCCATTCACCGCGACTTGTTTAGAAGGCCAATGTTTAAGCACGAGCTTGAAGCGTTTGATGTGGCGGTTATTGATCCACCGCGCTCGGGGGCAGAGGCACAGATGGAGCAATTAGCAATTTCATCGGTGCCCTTAATCATTGCTATTTCATGTAATCCTAATACCTTTGCAAGGGATGCAAAAATGCTGCTTGATAAGGGATATAAAATGACAGCCGTTCAGCCCATTGGGCAGTTTTTATGGTCAAGCCATATAGAATTAGTGACAGTTTTTAGTAAATAGCGGGATAGGGGGGAAATTATGCCGCATTGTGTAATCGAATATACCAAAGACTGCTTAAAAACAGCAAATGTCGATGATCTCATAAAAGCAGTTTTTGATGGTGCCATGGCTTCTGACTTGTTCGATCAAAGCCATATCAAAGTTCGGGCAAAGGGTTATGATGATTTTTTTTGTGGGTCTGGTGATCATGGACAATGCCATGTCACACTAAGAATTTTAGCAGGGCGAACGGCGCAACAGAAAAACAGTTTGTCACAATTGGTTTTGTCAAAATTAAAACCACTTATGCCCCACATTGCCAACATAAGTGTTGAAGTGAAAGACTTGGAACGCGATAGTTATGTGAAGAAATCATTTTAGATGTAAATTTTACCTTCAATGACTAATTTCCCATGACCTGACATTTTTACGCGGCCTTCTTCTACTTTAATCCATAAATGACCCTCACGAGCAGATCGTTGGATCGCGTAAAGGTCCGTTTTTTCAAGGGTTGTTGCCCAATAACTGGCGCTGGTACAGTGGGCTGACCCTGTGACAGGGTCTTCTTCAATGCCGTGTCCTGGGAAAAAACAACGCGAAATAAAGTCAGGCACAGGGTTTTGGGTTGCTTCATCTTGAGTAAAATCATCTTTTAAGCTGAATTTTTTTTCTTGGTTGCTAGATGGTGCTTCTGTTTGTGTTTCATGTTTTTGCCCAATAGCCGTGGCGATATAGCCTTCTGGGCCAAATTTTTTAAGGCCAGCATAATCGGGGCTAAGAGATAAAACTTCTTCTTCTGTTTCATAGACAAACAAATTATCACGTTCACCTTTTAAATGAGCGATGGGGTTTCCACCAATCAGCTTGATCATGTCTTCATTGCGCGAAACTTCTTGTGGCGGGCGCTCAGGAAAATCCAGTTGTAATTTGTCGCCATCACGGTAAACCGTTAGGGTTCCAGCAAACCGTGTTTGAAAACGAATGTATTCAAGACTAGGGTCAACTTCATTAAAAATAACATAGGCCGCAGCAAGGGTTGCGTGGCCGCATAAATCAACCTCTAACCCTGGTGTGAACCAGCGTAATTCATAATCATGGTCGCTATCGGCATCGGTTACTTTGATAAAGGCCGTTTCCGAAAGGTTATTTTCTTTGGCAATGGTCAGCAATTGTCCATCGCTTAACCAATCATCTTGCATGGGGACAACAGCTGCAGGGTTACCTCGATAAAGTTCATTGGTAAAGGCATCCACTTGAAAAAAGGCTAAACATTGATGTTTTTTACGATTCATAGGATTACTGACATTTTCTGAATTTTTTACGCTGTATTACGATTTATGAAGATAATAATCTTTAAAAGCAAATTTAAAAGAAAATAATAAATAAGCATCATCTTCTGGGTGTGTTGATGGCCTGTAGGCTTATCATTGTATGAGCAAGTCTGAGGGCTATGCTGCTGTGGTCGATAAGGCTTAGTCACATACCAATCAGGCCTCAGCTTCATCAAAAGGCTTTGGTTTGAGTGTAAACCAAATGACGGAAGGGGTTAGAAAGGCTGTGACTAAAGGACAGGGAATTGTCGATAAAATGGCGTTTATTGGTTCCGTTATTTAGGGTGTTTCATTCAGTTTTTCTGAAATGGTAATGAGAATGCTAAAGGGTGCATCTTTCTATAGAAGATAGCACCTCGGAAACCTGCTTTAGGAGGACTTAAAACTTTAGGTTAAAATAAAATTTATGAATTTAATATATTTTTAATCTATTTCCTATAGATGCACATTTATATTAGTGCTGTTTGTGTTTTTGTAATAGTGGTGTTTTTGGGTTTAACAATTTGTTACCTTTGTTGAAGGAACCGTCCTAATGAAAAATTTCCTGAATAGCTTGTCATTGTCTATGAAGATGATGGCAGGTGTTGTTACGATCTCATTGCTTGGTGCAATCATAGGCATTGTCGGTCTGTTTTCCATTAATTCTATTGATAGGGTTTTGAACGAAATCACTGATAGTGCTGCTCCAACGGTAGAAACAGCGAGTGATTTGGTGGCTAATATTTGGGAAGCAACAAAGGTTGCTGAAGAAATTATTGCCGATGAAGAATTAAGTGAAGTGAGAGAGCTTGCTGTTGAATTAGGTCAGTTAAATGAAGCTTTCAAAGGTTATTATAAAGAACTTGAAGAGTTGGTTGTTGATCCAGACTTGTTAGATGAGATGAAAAATGTTCTTTCTGAGCATAATGAGTTTATCGAACATTCCGCTCAAATGATTGAGGCTCATATCACAGAATTAGAGAAAGAAATTGCAGCTGATCAGCAATTGGAAGAATTTGACCAGATTGGTGGTCAATTAATTACCATGTTGAATGAATTTGCCGACGAAAATGAAGTGGAAATGCAGCGAGCTGAAGATGAAGGTGATCGATTAGAGGCATCTGGAAGAGCAACTGCAGCTCAAGTTAATGCGATTTTGGGCGATTTATTTGACACTGATTATCCGGTTGTTGAAGCCGCTCTTAAAATGCAGCGTTTGGTCATTGAAATGCAAGATACTGCAGGTGAGTATTTAGCAGCTGAAACGTTAGAAGAGTTGCCAGGAATTGTTGATGAATTTGGTAAGTTAGCAGAACAAGTAAGACCGCATCTAGAAACTCTACAACGCTTGGCTGAGTCAGATGAAGACAAAGAAGATGCCGCAAATTTAGAAGCTGCTTTTGAAAATTGGTATTCAACAGCCGATGATGATGAACGTTTATTTGATACCCACAAAGATATGTTAACGGCTGAATTTGCCGCTGATGAATTTACTGAAACATTTGAAGGAGATGCTGATAATGTTGCAGCTGCTTTGAATGTTGTGGTTGATAAAGCAGATGCCATAAGCGATGGTGCTGATGAAGCCGCTGCTGCGCAAGTATTAACGGCTCAAATTATTACTATTGTTTTTATTCTAATTCTTGTAGCCATTGCGTTTTTAGTTATATGGGTTATCCGTAATCAGGTATCGGCCCCAATTCTTGATATGAATAATGCCATGCGCCTTTTGGCTGATGGTGACACGTCAATTACAATTCCAGCTTTGGGTCGTGAAGATGAAATTGGTGATATGGCTTCAGCTGTGGAGGTCTTTAAAAACAATGCTATTGAACGCGAGAAGCTGCAAGAAGAGCAAAAAGCCAATGAGCAAGCTGAGCGTGAACGAGAAGAAAAAGCACGTATTGCGGAACAAACGCGCCAACAAGAAGAGGCTGAGCGTGAGCGTGAAGCACAAGAAAAACGTCGTCAAGAAATGCTTGATTTGGCTGACCAGTTTGAATCTGCTGTACTTGGTGTGGTTGATGAAGTGGCAAACTCTGTAAATGAAATGAGCCAAGCGGCCACGGAGATGAGTAAAATTGCTGAACAGACCTCTGAGCGTTCGAGAAATGTGACGGAAGTGGCAGAACAAGCCTCTAACAATGTGAGTATGGTGGCCTCTGCGTCAGAAGAATTGTCGTCATCTATTAATGAGCTAGCACAGCAAGCAGAAAGCGCTAATGGCGTGTCTAATTCAGCTGTAAGCAGAACAACTACCGCAGGTGCAGATGTGGAAAGCTTGGTAGAGTCGTCAAGTCAAATTTCTAATGTAGTTAGTTTGATTAATGACATTGCCGAGCAAACAAATTTGCTTGCCCTAAACGCAACCATCGAAGCAGCGCGTGCTGGTGAAGCAGGTCGGGGTTTTGCTGTGGTGGCCTCTGAGGTGAAATCTTTGGCCTCGCAAACAGCACAAGCAACCGAAGACATTGCTAAGCAAGTGAACAGTATGCAGGAAGTTGCGGGTAAAGCGCGTGGTGGTATGGATGCCGTGCAGAAAGCTATTGAGGAAGTGAATGGTATCATTGCCAATATGTCGAGTGCAATTACGCAACAAAATGTATCGACACAAGAAATTGCTCGTAGTGCACAAGATGTGTCACACGGCACCACGGAAGTGACAACCAATATCTCACTTGTTAATGAAGGAGCTTCAACCACAGGCGCTGCAGCAACAGAGGTTATCTCAAATCTTGAAGCGGTTAGCAACTTGACACAAGAAGTACGGAATCAAGCCCTCAAGTTCATTGAGCACATCCGTAAGTAATGAAAAAAAACATGTGGGGCTGTTCTCAGTCTCGCATGTTTCATTATTACCTTTTAATGCCCCAAACATAGAAGATTTATCATGAAAAAGCTATTTTGGTTTACGTTGCCTGCACTTCTAGTGTGTCAAGCTAGTGTTGCACAAGAGGATGAAGGTTATGGTTTTAGCTTGGATTATACCAGTGAGGTTTGGAAGGTAGAAAAAGGGGGGCTTGATGATGATTTGGTTTATCTCGATAATTTAGATTTCAGTTTTGAAAGAAACATAGGGTCAGGCACTTTCTTTGCTTATGCGTTATATAACAATGGCAATACATTATCTGAAACCCATGTGGGTGACAGCCAAACTATCTCTAATATTGATAATAGCAAGATGGTTCGTCTTTATGAGGTATGGTATGATTTACCGCTTGTAGATGGAAAAGGTAGCCTAAAAGTTGGACTTTTAGACTTGAATGCAGAATTTGATGCCATTGATACAGCAGGTCTGTTTATTAATAGCTCCCACGGAATTGGTCCTGACTTTTCGCAAACAGGTGAAAATGGACCTTCCATTTATCCTAATACCTCGCTAGCAGTGCGATATATTCATACGGAAGAAGATAATTTCGATATTCGTGTTGGAATATTTGATGCTGTTCCTAATGACCCAGACCGTCCGAAGCATCACAAATTTTCCCTCAATGAAGGTGCACTACTTGCCGCTGAAGTTAATAAATATTTTCACAATGGATTACGGTTTGGTGTTGGTGTTTGGAACTATACTGACAAATTCCCCCGTTTGGAGGACCCCCTTCAAGAAGAAGGCGGGAACTGGGGCGGTTATTTTATGTTAGAGGGGCAATTAAACGACAGCATTAACGGTTGGGCTCGTTATGGCCTTGTTAATAAAGATAGTATTAACGAGGTATCTAACTATTTTGGTGCAGGTTTGGTCCATAATAACTTTTTGGGTCGTGAAAATGACCAATTAGGTTTTGCACTAGCTCGCGCTAATCCCGGAAAAAGTGTACCTGAAGGTGTGTCAGAAACCAATTTAGAACTAACATGGAGACTGCAAGTTAATGACTGGCTTGCTTTGCAGCCAAACTTTCAATATGTCTTGCACCCAGGCTACGATCCTTTAGTTGAGGATGCTTTTGTGATCGGTTTGCGCCTTGAGGTTGGCGTTACGTTCTAAGCACTAGTGCAGCTGCGTAACGGCTTGTTTACCCAACTGCATAAGGTGCATCATGCTTTCAAAAAGGTGATAAGTGCCTCACGATCTTTAGGGGCAAAACCAAGCAAATAATCACCCTTGCTGTTTTGCCATAAGGGCCGCTTAATCATGGCCTCATGCTCACTCATCAGTTTTTTAGCCGTTTCTGCGTTGATGTTCTCGCGCTGATCTTCGGGTAATTTACGCCATGTGGTGCCGCGGGTGTTTAGCAGGGCCTCATACCCCAAGGCAGCCTCAAAACGATCCATCATGGCAGCATCGATACCATCTTTTCGATAGTCGTGATAGCTATAGTCTAAGCCCTGGTCATGAAGCCATTTCAGGGCTTTTTTGATGGTGTCACAATTTTTAATACCATAAATTTTGATCATTTTGGTGCTTTTCCTTTGTGGTTTAGAGGCATGATTTTGATGCCCCCGTTTTAATCCCTCATGTTAAGGAAAATCAAGATTAAACCGATCTCGCCGGCAAAAATCCAACTTAATTCGACGGCGCTAATCATGGGGCTTTGATAAAGCATAAAGACATTTGCGGCGATGAAATTAAAGCCAAAGAACAGCATAAACAGTATGATGGCACAGCCCGCTATAGCAAAAGATTTTGCTCGCTGAAAGTCATCGCGCGGGGTTTCTAAATCGGCCCACATGTTTTTGGCCCCTAATAAACAGAGGGTGCCGCCTGTTAATTTTGTAAGCCAGATAAAGGCAAAGCCAAGATGGATAAGAAATGAATTTGTGATGGCATAGGCCGCTGGTTCTGACAGTGTCGACATGGAAAGCACGGCTTTTACGGCACCGTAACCACCCTCATAACCTAAAAGATTGCCAATGCCGCCCCAAAGGCCCCAAATGCCAACAGCAACGGCAAACATAATTTTTATTTTACGGATCAACATTAATTTTCCTCCCCTCAATTAAATGATTGATAAGGGGTAGGGTAACGAGAAAATAATGATCAGTACAGAAAATTTTCTGTAGTATCTGCTAAACAACTTCTTTTATGGTTTTGTTGGGACCTTCTATGCCGACGGGGTCCAAATGAATGATGATCTCGGCATTGGGGAATTTTTCGCCAATATGTGATTCCACATCATCGCTAATAAAATGCGCTTCTTTCAAGGTCATGTCAGGGGGTAATTCAATGTGAAACTGAATGAAACTATCAAGCCCTGATTGGCGGGTTTTAAGGTCGTGAATGCCCATTACCATGGGGGTTTCCATGGCGGTGTTGATGATGAGGTCACGTTTTTCTTGATCAAATTCTTTATCCATCAACATATCAATGGATGAACGGCCAATTTCCGACGCGGCCTTGGCAATATAAAGGGCGATGGCAATGCCAAAGGCGCCATCAGCCCATGGGGTGTCAAATGTAGTGGCAAAAACAATGGCTGCGATAACGGCCACATTCATCAGTAAGTCGCCCATATAGTGCAAATTATCGGCGGCAATGGCAACGCTGTTGGACCGTGCGATGACATGTTTTTGGAAGATGACAAGCCCCAGGGTTAAAATAATGGCAATTACGGATACGCCAATGGCAAGGTCGCTTCGTTCGATGGGAGAGGGGGACGATACGCGCCAAATTGATTCCCATAATAGAAACGCCGCCGCCGCCATAATCAGCATGGCTTGCATTAAACCTGAGATGGCCTCCGCCTTACCATGACCAAATCGGTGATCCTCATCTGGGGGCTGCAGGGCAGTTCGAATGGCAATAAAATTGACCACGCTGGCCATCAAATCAAGCGAGCTATCTGTTAGCGACCCCAACAGTGAAATGGAACCTGAAAACCACCACGCAACCGCTTTTAAAATGATTAAGATACTGGCAACCGAAACCGATGCCAGTGCAGCCATCCGCATCAATCTTGCTTCGGGTGTTTGGCTTTGACCCAAAAACGCTTCTGCACCATGCGAATGAGAATGGGCGTGAGAATGGCTGTTTGCCATCGTTGATTGTGGTTTGCTGTTAGTGTCATTATCCATAATTACGGTACCTAATAGTCGCTGTTTATGGGAACCAAACTTCTTTTGTCCAACCGTTTTTTTCGTCGTTCAATAGATAAATATGACGATCATGAAGGCGGAATTTGCGATCTTGCCAAAATTCCATAAAGTGGGGTTTGACCCTAAAACCTGACCAGTGCGGCGGGCGCGGAATATCACCAACGGCGTATTTAGCGGCATATTTGGCTATTTCCTTTTCAAACACCCACCGTCCCTCCATCGGGCGTGATTGTTGTGAAGCCCATGCCCCAATGCGGCTGTCACGGGGGCGAGAGTTAAAATAATCATCAGCCAACTCATCGCTAACCACCTCAACCGGGCCTTCAATACGAATTTGGCGGTTCATGCTTTTCCAATGAAACAACAGCGCTGCTTGCATGTTGTTTTGCAATTGCTGTCCTTTGCGACTATCAAAATTGGTGTAAAACACAAAACCGTCTTGATCCCAATCTTTCAATAGCACCATGCGCGCTGATGGTTTGCCATCGGTTGTGGTGGTTGCCACGGTCATGGCATTATGGTCACGCGGTTCCAATTCTTTGGCCTTTTCCAGCCAGTTAGCAAACAAATCAAATGGTTCTTGAAAGTCGCAGGTGTTGCTCATCGCTCATGTCCTCAATTTTGTTTATCGTTAAGTTAAGTATCTTTTGCTCTCACGCCAATGACTTTTTTAAAATAAGGGGGCAAAAATCTTTACTTTTGTCTTTTGCATGATTATCTGACACTATATAAAAAACACCTATGGGGCATCTGTTTCGGATACGAAATAGTAACCTCAAAAGATGTTCTTTTATGATTTTTTATGGAGCGTTAAGAGTAAATGGCAAATTTGTATTCCATATTGGGTGTATCTCGATCAGCGACGGATGCTGAGATTAAGTCAGCTTTTCGTAAGCTGGCGAAAGAGTTACACCCTGATCATAATAAAGGTAACGAGGCCGCTGAAAGACGCTTTAAAGAGGTGTCGGCGGCTTATGCTATCTTAGGAGATAAAGAAAAACGCGCCAAATATGACAATGGTCAAATTGATGACAACGGCCAACCAACGAATCCCTTTGCTGGTGGTGGTTTTGGCGGTGGCGCAGGTGCTGGTCGTTCGCAATCGCACGGTGGTTTTGGTGGCGGCGGTGGTGCCAGCTTTGAAGATATTTTCCGTCAGTTCGGTGGTGGTGGTGCTGGTGGCACCACGGGTGGTGGTCGTCAATCCTCAGGCCCAAGCGATGATCCCTTTGCTGACCTTTTTGGCGGCTTTGGTCGTGCAGGGCGTAGTAGTTCTGCCAAAGCCAAGCAATCTAAATCAAGTGGCTTTGCCAGCGGCACAGATCAAGATTATAAAATTACCATTCCTTTTATGGAAGCGGTGCAGGGTACCAAGCGACAAATTACCTTAGACGATGACAAAAAATTAAAAGTCACCATCCCCGCTGGAGTGCGCGAGGGGCAGAAAATTCGCCTTGCAGGTCAGGGCAAGCGTGGCTTTACTGGTAATCGCGGTGATGCCTTTTTAGAAGTACACATTGAAAAGCACCCATTTTTTAAGCGCGACGGTGATGACATCACCATCGAGGTACCACTATCCATTGATGAGGCCTTGCTGGGGGGAAAGATTAGCGTGCCAACCGTTCATGGAGATGTGAATTTAAACATCCCTGCCTATACCGACAGCGGTAAAAAATTGCGCTTGCGCGGAAAAGGCGTTAAAAATGGTGATCAGTATGTGATCCTAAAAATTGTATGGCCTGAAAAAGAAGACCCTGAGTTGGAAAAGGCCATTAAAAATTGGCGAGCAAAAAGCTTCTACCGTCCCAGAAATGGTAAAAGTTAGGGGTCGCCATAAAGGCAAGTACTTTAAGGGGGTAAGGCTTGGATTACCGTGTGAAATTAAATCATCATTGGAGCGTTTTCAAAGCGGCCTTTGGCCATTTTGTTGAAGACCAAGGATTTATTTTAGCGGGTAATATGGCGTTTTTGGGGATGTTGTCCCTCATTCCGTTTATTATTTTTACCGTTGCCTTATCAGGCTTTTTGGGCCAAACCCAAGCAGGGGAAGAGGTGATTAACATCATTCTTTCCAACCTGCCGCCCGATGCTCAAGTGGCGATTATGGGCCCTATTTCCAGCATCATTGAAAATACCCGCGGTGACATTATGACTTTTTCAATTCTTGCAGCAGTATGGACTGCGGGGTCTGGCATTGAGGCCGCGCGGACCGCCGTTGTGCAGGCTCATGGCCGCTATAGAAATAAAAAGATTTGGATGCGCTATTTGCAAAATTTTGCCATTGTTATTGGAGCGGCCAGTTTGGCGATTATGGGCATGATGGGTTTGATCCTTGGTCCTGCTTTGGTGAAGGCCGCGAATGCTTGGCTACCCTTTGCTGATGAGATCAGTAAAATTTTTAATCTTATTCGCTATTTCTTATCACCTTTAGGCTTGTTTTTAGCGCTTTATGGTTTGCACATGGTGCTAAACCCTTATGCCCGCCGCCATACTTATCGCCTGCCAGGCACATTACTGGGATTGGTGTTTTGGATTGGCACCGCCGTTGGTTTTTCTACATACCTGAAATATATGAACACCTATGATGTGACCTATGGCAGTTTGGCAGGCATTGTTATTACTCAAATTTTCTTATTCATTGTGTCGATGGGGTTCATTTTAGGGGCAGAATTAAACGCCGCATATGCAAGGGTAAAAGCGGGTTTGCGCCCAAATGATGATTTCCCTGAAAGTTTTGAGATTGATTACAAAGAAAAACAGGCCTAAACTATTGATCCAATAAGGCAATAATAACTAAAAGAGGACTATCAATGACATCTAACGTAGGTTTAATGGCAGGCAAAAAAGGCCTGATCATGGGTGTTGCCAATCAAAAATCTTTGGCGTGGGGTATTGCGCAGGCGGTTTCAGCCCAAGGTGCGGAATTGGCTTTTTCATACATGGGTGAAGCCCTAGAAAAGCGCGTGAAGCCTTTGGCAGAGCAGTTGGGTTCTAACTTGGTTTTGGAATGCGATGTGTCTGACCAAGCGTCTATCGCTAATTTATTCGCAGAACTTAAGAAGCAATGGGATGAAATTGACTTTGTTGTTCATGCCATTGGTTATTCCGATAAAAACGAGCTGCGCGGGCGTTATGTTGATACCAGCTTAGATAACTTTTTGAAGACGATGAATATTTCAGCCTTTTCTTTCACAGCAGTCGCCAAAGAAGCAGCGGCAATGATGTCAGAAGGGGGATCGCTTTTAACCCTTAGTTATTACGGCGCTGAAAAGGTTTTACCGCATTATAATGTGATGGGCGTTGCCAAGGCAGCGTTAGAGGCATCTGTACGCTATATGGCCCGTGATTTGGGTCCTGATGGCATTCGCGTAAACTGCATTTCTGCAGGCCCTGTTAAGACATTGGCAGCGTCAGGCGTGGGTGATTTCCGTTATATTTTGAAATGGAATGAATATAATTCCCCTTTAAAGCGCAACATCACTAATGAAGATGTTGGCAAGTCTGGCCTTTATCTATTGTCTGATTTGTCGTCGGGTGTAACGGGTGAAATTCATTATGTTGATGCAGGTTATAACATCATGGGGATGAAGTCCGAAGATGCGCCTGATTTAAACCTAGAAAAATAATCATGAATTGATGAAGCAGCCATCCTAATGCATGTAGGGTGGCTGTTTTTTTATTTGGGGGTGCTTTATGGCAAACACGGTTAAAGTAGCGATCATTCAAGATAGTCCTGTGTTTATGGATTTAAAAGCCAGCACCGATAAAGCCTTGTCGTTGATGGAAAAGGCCTGTGCTGATGGTGCCCAAATCATTGCCCTGCCTGAAACATGGTTTCCCGGTTACCCAGTTTGGTTGGATGAGGCCCCCGCCATGGGTATGTGGGATCATGCTGGTGCTAAGGCGCTTTATCGCCTGCTTTATGAAAACAGTGTTGAAATGATGGATGACACGATCCAACGTTTTCAGCAGGCCGCAGATAAACATGGTTGCTTTTTAGTCATCGGTGCCAATGAACGCGAAGGAAAAACCCTTTATAACACCATTTTCAACTTTGCCCCCAACGGCGGCCAGCCCTTAAGGCACCGCAAGCTAACCCCTACCTATACTGAAAAGCTTTTATGGGGTGTGGGTGATGGCAGCATGTTGGATGTGCAACAAACCCCGTGGGGGCCATTGGGCGCACTTATTTGTTGGGAGCATTGGTTGCCACTACTTCGTGCGGCTATGCATGACCAATCAGAGGTGGTGCATGTGGCGCAATGGCCTGCGGTTAGTGAACCACATATGATTGCCTCACGCCAATATGCCTTTGAGGGGCGTACATTTGTTTTGGCATCTGGCATGATCTTGCAAAAGGGCCAAGCGATTGCAGATGTGAAACGCCGCTATCCTGATGAAAAGGATGCCATTGCCTTGCTGGAAACCATGGCAGGGGATGATGATACATGGCTTAAAAATGGGGGTAGTGCCATCATCGCACCAGATACCAGTTTTGTGGTTGAACCTGTCCATGAAAAAGCGGCTATCTTAATGGCTGATCTAGATATTGATCAGGTTCGTGAAGGACAAATGGCGCTGGATGTGAACGGCCATTATTCCCGCCCCGACATTTTTGAACTAACCATAGACCGCCGCCCAAAGAAAAACGTCAAGACACGAAATGAGGATAAAGGCTAAACAATAAAACAAATAAGCCAGTCTTCACGCCCTTGCTTGCTTTGCGTTCTTTAAACTTTGCAGTTGACGTCTTGAGGTGACGTTTAGATCATTGGCGCTGCCTTCATTCCATTCTGCGATGGATTTCACATATTTATGGATAATGTTGCAGGCCGCGTTTGGTACTTTGCCTTTGGGCAAGAGTGTCGCCGTTGCGTTATCAATAAATTGATCATAATTGATCACCAGTGTGGTGGCAAAGCGTCCATCTTGCGTGATGGTGTCGTTGGAACAAGTTAAGGTTAAATCAAACTCCTTTTGGATTTTATCCATCAAACGAACCAGCCCAGTGACCTCATCATCTGGAAACGGGGCCTTTCTTTTAGTTTCATTAATTTATTCAAAAAGTTCTGGGTCTTTTATCAGGAGATGCTCTTGATCATGCACCGGAATATCAAAAGGCTCTATACCGTCTTTCCACATCGGGATCGGTTCAAGGTCTTTTGGCCAATTGCGAGTTAATAACCTTACATGCGGCAGAGCAATATCGCGAAACGCCGCCACTTTTTGCCAGCATTCTGTGCTAAACCAACCATATTGATCAATGTTCATGCTCCCTGAAGAAAAAGCATGCATTAAAGCCACGCGGCCTAAACCCTTTTCACGGTCATACAAAAAGTTCATAGCCACCAGATCTGGAATTTTACCCGCGTAGTTTAACGGAAAACGTGTATAAGTCACTCCTCCATGATTTATCCCAAACCCTTTACTAAAGCTAAAGGCGGCATCACTATATAAAGTTAAAGCAGGACCATCTTGGTAAGTCCGTCCTAGCAAGGTGTATGTACCTGATCCATCTTTAAATAAGCATCTTAGCTCTTTATGGCGGTAAGTTTGATTGGCTTCCCAAAACCAAACAACACCTAAGGAGAGTAATAATGTAACTTTAATGATTAAAGGTTTTTTAAGCATAGTATCCTCTCTTAAGCTTACTTTAACTTTTCTTGGTGGTTCCTTGTTAAAATACTGCGATATAATATCTTAGGCGTGTTTAACTGGACGTCAGCAAATGGTATTTTTACACCCGCAGCCCTCAATGCAGCAAAGGCTGCATCAATACAATTGTTCTTTAGCAGCGCATAATCGTTATTGTTAGCATAATTGCGTATAAAACTAAAGGTTGAATCATATTGTGTTTTTGTAACAATCATTGAATAGTATGCGAAAGAACGTTCCCCTTCCAAAGCAGATGTTAAGCTTGGTAAGTGGTCTCTAACTTCGCCAGAAACTTCGTCAGGATAATCTGCTAAGTCCCAAGACTGCCACAATGGATCTTTTGGTTTTGGGTAAAAGCCCCTCGCTTTTGTTGGCCCGCTTGGGGGTTGCCCGCCTATGAAAACGTGGCCAAAAATACTTTCAATATTTTCACTATCAATTGATCCGGGTGTTCTTGCCACCAAATATAAAATATATTGATCATTATCATTAGCCGGTGGTGCTATTGCAGTACTAATTTTCACTTTTTTGGCGACTTGGTCATTTGCTCCAGTTGCGGCCTCTTTGATAACCGCTAGGTCTTTACCTGCTTGTGTTGGATTTTTAATGGCGCCTACATTTTCTGCTGCAGCAACCAACTGCTTGTGCATCGGGTCTGTTGGCATAGGACAGCCAATTTCTTTTAGATATGCCGCACTGGGTTGCTTGGCGTTCTTTAGGCATTGCAATTGACGTTTTGACGTGAAGTCTAGGTCATTGGCGCTGCCTTCATTCCATTCT
>CAKZLM010000043.1 GCA_937126915.1 uncultured Alphaproteobacteria bacterium | reverse complement strand
ATTATCCATAAATATGTGAAATCCATCGCAGAATGGAACGAAGGCAGCGCCAATGACCTAGACTTCACGTCAAAACGCCAACTGCAATGCCTAAAGAACGCCAAGCGACCAAGTGCGGCCTACCTAAAAGAAATTGGCATCCCCATGCCTATGGATACATGTGCAAAAAAATTAATACATGGCGCTGAGAATATTGATACCATCAGTATTACAATTAATGAAAGGCATGAATTCGCAACTGTGAAGCAGGCGCTAGCTAGAGTGGATAGTCAAACGTCTAGTAAGATGAAACTTAAAGAAGATCGAAAGATGGTTGATGTGATAAACCCTGCAACTATGCAGGATGATATGTATGAAATAATAGAAAATTGTATCAACACTATCTTACCTTTAATCAGACATAAGATTAGAGGCTTAGAAGCAGAAAATAAGGAAATAAAAGATTTGTTTTTACTGTTTTTCTACCGTGCAAAAGCAGAACATTTTATTAAGGCTTTGACCAATATGAAAACAGCGCTAAACTTTATTGTTAGCTCATCAAGAAGAACATATAAATATATGGAGTTTATGACAGACTATGATAAAGACCAAATGCGGAGTAAAGGAGACTCTCCTAATAACTATTATGCATTCTATTTAGACGGAATAATTTACATTAATGAAAGTAATTTCAAAGAACTTTATCACAGGTCTAATGTATTAGCTTATAAAGTAATGTGCCATGAATATATGCATGCTGTGTTGAACAGTAGTCTTAATAAAGAGCACGCAATAGAGAGCCCTAACAGTTTAAAAAATGTATCTGTAGAAATTGCAATCGAGAATGTTGACAGCTATGTAGAATTTATATTTGGATAATTAAATGTATAAAAAAGTATCATATTGCGTAATGGTAATTTTTTTGATCTTTGTCGGGTTATCAAAAGCCTTTGGTCAGGAAAAAGGTGTTAGTGAAGAAAAGGCAAATTCTGTACTAGAGGAAATCACAGGCCTTTCTATTGATGATATTAGCGAATATTACACAAGCCAGTCTGGAGGTAGAATAACACTTAATTATTTCACAAAATATTTTCAATCTAGTCAGGCTGTTTGTCGACGATCAAAATTTAGAATATTTACGAATATTGATGGCGGAAATAAAGTAACCTCTCATGAATTCATGGGGTATTATTTTGCCCTAGGCACTTGCCAAGAAGAAATGGATTGGCATGGCATGGGAACCGTTCACTTTAATGATAAATTCTTGATATATATGTTGGACAAAACCGAAGAATGGTTGCGTGATGAAGCCATTGACCAAGAATTTAAAGCGGCGCAAATTGATGGGCATTTACCTTTGTTTGAAAACTTAAACTACATAGAGCTTATTCCTGATGAGAGTGAATCAGATAGCATCATAAAATTTTCATTCTTCAAGCTTATAGAAAACAGTGAATCAGCACTAACATATTTAAGGAGCTTTATAATTTTCCAAGTCAAAAATAACGGAAAATTAACACCTCTTAAATACGAAGAAAATGTTGCAATCGGTCATAAAATACAAAAATAAAAATGATGAGAGTATGAATAATAAGGTTAGCAAATTGATAAAAAGCTTATTGAGATGCAGGAAATAAAAAGGGCGAGAAATCGCCCTTTTTTAGTTTTTTGTAACGTTTCAACCTACAACCTGTTGCGGTCTCGGGCTTCTTTGATCTGGGCCATACCCGGGGTTTAATGCTTTAACCCAAACTAAACGAAAAGCCCCGTTTCCAGATGATGAGGTCACGGGCTTGGTTCGTTTGATGGATAAAATCCAAAAAGAGTTTGATTTAACCCTATCCTCTTCCAACGACAACATCACCCAAGATGGTCGCTTTGCCACCACACTGGTGATTAATTATGATCAATTTGTTGATAACGCAACGGCGACGCTATTACCTAAGGGCAAGGTACCAAACGCGGCCTGCAACATTATCCATAAATATGTGAAATCCATCGCAGAATGGAACGAAGGCAGCGCCAATGACCTAGACTTCACGTCAAAACGCCAACTGCAATGCCGGAAATTTTTCGCCTGAAAAAAAGGCCCTGTCCTTGGTGGAGAGGGCCTTTTGTTTTTGCTCTGATTAATAGGTTTAAAACTCAAATCTTATGTTTGCACCAAATCGGCGGCCTTTGCTTAAGGGGGCTAGATAGTTGCTGCCAAAGCTGCCAAAGGGTAAGACGGTGACACCGCCAAGGACCGCTGTGTTGGTCAGATTTTTGGCATATAGATCAAAGATCCACGGTACCGTGTTTGGGCGATATGTGATGCCAGCGTTAAGCATTTTATAGGCATTGAAATAGCCGACATTATTATCAGAATAAGGTGCTTTTGATCTAAAGGCATAATCTAGTCTGGCGCTGAAATTACCGCTTTCTAGGTCAATGTCATAAACCCCGCCAATGCTTAGGGTAAACTTTGAAAGACGCGGAATTTCAAGGGCGTAATCAGCTTCGTCCACCACCAAATCATCATCTGGGTTGGCAGGATTATTAATCAAAGATTGGCTAAGGTTTGTGTAGTCACCATCCAAAAGCCCCATGGAGGCATTGAGCGAGAAAGTGTCATTGATCACCGCAATCACATCCATCTCAAGGCCCTTTATGCGGGTGTCGCCAGTGTTGGTAATGTCTTGCAACAAGCCACCTGTTGGCGATGGCAAGCTGACCTCTCGTTGTATGTCGTTGATATTATTGACAAAGGCGGCACCGTTAAAGCGCAGACGCTGATTAAGAAGGTCGCTTTTAAAGCCAAGCTCAAAACTATCAACGCGTTCAGGGTCAAAGGGGCTTGGGGTGGTTTCGCTGGTGCGGAAATTAAAGCCGCCCGCACGATGGCTGCGGGCCCAATGGGCGTAGAATATCACATCGTCATCATAGCGCCATTCAGCACCCACCTTACCAGACCAAAAGGTCCATTGGTTGCTGGCATCATTACCCGGTTGGCAATCTTTATAGTCGTCACAGGTGCCATTGGGATTGATCACCACATCTTTTTCTTCTGATGAATAGCGAAGTCCTGCCTGCAGGGTCACATCCTCAGACATGGCATAATAAAAGTTAAAAAACGAGCCGATGGTTTTATGGTCTTGCTGACCACCACCGCCTAATCTAACTGGTGCTTGGTTGATGCCAAGATTGATAAAATCACCAAACAAACGGCGGAACTCAAAATAAGTCAGGTCAGCCTGATAATAATAAAGGCCTGATAGCATTTCTAAACGCTCAGATAGCTGGCCATTAAAGCGTAATTCATTGGACCATTGTTTTTGCGAAAGTTCCATGCCTGCGTGGAAAATATCCAAGGCACTGGTGTCAATATCGCTTTTTGAACTGTGACGAAGCGAGCGCGCGCCTAACACATTGGTGATGGTGCCAGCGGTGCCTAAATCGATAATGGTCTCGTTGCTCCATTGGTCCCAGTTAATGTTAATCATGCCAGCGTGGTCAGAAACGGTCTCTATTTCTTTTGAAGGGGATGATGGGTTTTGATTAGCTGAATTTTGTGAAACGGCACCATCGCCTATGGTTTCACCATGTTCAATAATGAGGGTATTTTCAATGGTGGATGTTGGTGTGAAAACCAACGTTGGTCGTACAATGTATGTTTCGCGCTTGCCAACCTTACGGCCAAGGGTGGGGTTGTCAAAATAGCCATTATCGTCATTGTGATAAAAGGCTAGTTTGGCATTGGTTTTGTCGTTCAAGGCCCCTTCAATGGCCGCGTCATAGGTAAATTGTTTGTCGGTCTCAAACCCAACTCGGGCTGAAACTTGTGTGTCACTGCCGGGGCGGGCGGTACGCAATAGAACCGCGCCACCTGTCACATTGCGACCAAAAAGAACCCCTTGCGGGCCTTTGTGAATCTCAACCGATTCCATATCAAACATGTCGGTGACAATGCCGTGCGATACGCCAAAATAAACCCCGTTCATAAAAATGCCCACGGTCGGATCAACCGAGGGGATCGAGCTGTTAATGCCTTGCCCGCGAATGCTGAAGTTGGCAATGCCGGGCGCAGTGCCTAAATCATCAAGGCTGATGTTGGCGCTGGCAAAAGATAAGTCGCTGAGGGTAACAACCTGTTTGGCATCCAAGGCATCTTTACCAAAAGCGGCAATTTGGGTGGGCACCTGTTGGGCAGTGGCGGTCACGGATCGTTTGGTGCCATACACCACCACTTCTTCAAGCGCGATTTGATCATTGGCATCATTTGCAAACGCCGTTTGATGAGACAAACACGTGGTTAATAGTGCGGTTGATAGAGAGAGTAGCAGGCGTGTCCCTTTGTGCATTTGAATGCTCCTTATTTTTATTAATGGGGATGGTTAGCACAATGATTGAGGCGGCTATACACCGATAGGAAGGCTTTGAAAACTAATATTTTTCTTGTTCTTATGTGATCTGGTCATTAAAGTTTTGGGTAATGAAATATCACTGTTTATTACAAAGATTTATATGAGGGATTATTCCGCTATGAAGCTGGTTACGACAAGAATGTTGCCTTTACCCCCGATAGAATTCAATGGCGAGAAAATGCAAATAGATTGCTTTCAAGGCGATATGTCAGTCTTCGATGGGGCCACAATAATTGTCTCGACAGCATTGGAAAAACTGGATCGTGATATGATCATGGCCCTACCTGATAGTGTGGGGTTAATCGCCAATTTTGGCATTGGCACCAATAATATTGATGTAGAGGCAGCCAAGCAACGCGGCATTTTGGTGACTAACACCCCAACAGGCGTTGAAGACACCGCTGATTTGACCTTTTATCTGATATTGGCTGCTGCAAGACGGGCTACCTTTAATGAAAAATTTGTCCGCACAGGCGGTTGGGATGACGAAAATATCCTTGGTGCCATCGGCTCGGCTGTTCATCATAAAACATTGGGAATTGTGGGTTTTGGTTCCATTGGCCAGCAAGTGGCAAAGCGCGCCCTTGGGTTTGATATGAAAGTGGTTTATCATGGCCCCAATCGAAAACACGAGGCTGAGAAAACCATCGACGCCACTTATTATGCTGATCTTGTTGAAATGTTGAAGGTGGCGGATATTGTCTCGTTGAATTGCCCACTTACCCCTAGCACCCACCAAATTATAAACGCTGACCGACTAAAAGCCATGAAGGCTGGCAGCGTTTTGGTGAACACAGGTCGTGGCCCGTTAGTTGATGAAAAAGCCTTGATAGAGGTGTTGAAAAAAGCGGCCCCTGTTGCCGCGGCGGGGTTGGACGTTTTTGAAAATGAACCTCATGTGCCGGAAGAATTGTTGGCCCTTGATAATGTAACCGTGTTGCCGCATTTGGGCAGTGCAACGGTTGAATGCCGGATGGATATGGTTAAAATTGTCATGTCCAATATTCATAATTTTTTGGCGGGCAATCATGACGCCATGACCACGGTTTAAGGCTGGTTTTATGATTATTCGCCCTGAAGGTGCCGCTGACCATGACGCTATTCATCAAGTGATTTCAGCTGCTTTCAAAGATGTACTGCACTCTGATCAATCAGAGCCTGTTTTGGTGCATTGCCTTCGTGAGAAGGGCGGCTTAAGCCTCAGTTTAGTGGCAGAAGATACAACAGGCGCTATCATTGGGCACATTGCCTTTTCAAAGGTACTTATAGATGGTGAGGATCAAGGCTGGTTCGGGTTGGCCCCGGTATCGGTGGTTCCCACAAATCAGAACCAAGGGGTTGGAAGTGCGCTTATAAAGGAAGGCTTGTCCCTGCTTGAAAAAGATGGTGCCATGGGCTGTGCTTTATTAGGTGAGCCTGATTATTACCGCCGTTTTGGATTTGAATCTGAGACAGGCTTACGCCTTAAAAATGTGCCGCAAGAGTTTTTTATGGCGCGCCTAATCAAGGCTATATCCTTTCCCGAAGGCACCGTCACTTATCATGCAGCATTTGGCCTATAGGGTTATGGCTGATACCGGGCACCATCACGTTTACCTTCATAGTCAAAATAGGTTTTCATTCTATTCATACTATTCATGCTATTGGTGGCAGATGGAGTGATGAGAGGCGTTATACTATAACAAAAACCTTGCCAAGCGCGCCAGCTTTTCCTAAAGTTTTGCTGAGTAAAAACAACAATAGGGGGAAAGTGATGACCAAATCATATCACACATTTGGTTTGGCCTTGATGATGGCAACATCATCTTTGGGGCTAACCACAGCACAAGCACATGATCATGTTAAATCAAATACCTTCCAATCGGAAGATGTGTTTAATTTGGAATATGGCGCTGATCCACGTGTATCACCTGATGGCAAACAGGTGGTTTATGTGCGTCGGTCAAACGATATTATGACCGACAGCACGCGTTCAAATCTTTGGATTGCCAATGTTGATGGCAGCAATAATCGCCCACTTGAAAGCGGTGCCTTCAATGCCTCAAACCCACGTTGGTCACCTGATGGGTCGCGCATTGCTTTCACCAGTAATAAAGAAGGTCGCACGCAAATTTATGTGCGCTGGATGGATACAGGCCAAACTGCGATGATCAGTTCAATGCAGCAGGGCGCAGGCTCTCTAACATGGTCGCCGGATGGCAAGTCTTTGGCCTTTACAAGTGCCGTGCCTGCTAAAAAACCGGGCCTCAATGTAAAAATGCCAAAAAAACCAGCGGGTGCCAAATGGTCGCCGCCGGTAAAATATGTTGATAAGGCCCGTTATCAGGCCGATGGTCGCGGCATTTTTGACCCGTTTTACACTCACATTTTTGTCATCCCTGCTGATGGTGGCACGCCGCGTCAAGTAACCAGTGGTGATTTTCATCATCGTGGCTCTTTGAGCTTTACGCCAGACAGTCAGAAAATTCTATTCTCTGCATATCGTAAAGATGATTGGGAATATGCCACCCGTGAAAGTGATATTTTCTCGGTTGATGTAATGTCTGGTAATATTGAACAAATCACTAATATGCCGGGTACTGAAAGCAGCCCTAAAGTATCGCCTGACGGGAAGAAAATCGCTTATATTCATGGCAGTAACGATAAGCTTGCCTATGTTACGCGTGGCCTATATGTGATGGATATTGATGGCTCTGACTCAGAGTTCTTAACCCCTGATTTGGACCGCAGTGTTGGTAATGTTCTTTGGAATGGTAATAATACTATCTATTTTGGTTACACCAACCGCGGTGTAGGCCGCGTAGCCAGGGTTGATGCCGATGGTGATGACCTTGAAACCCTAGATATTGCCCTTGGTGGCACATCATTGGGTCGTCCATACTCAAGTGGCACCTATCATATGGCGAACGGCGTTGTTTCTTATACCGTTGGCACACCACAAAAGCCTGCGGACATTGCTGTCTTAAGTGGTCGTAACAATCGCGTGATCACTGACTTAAACAGCGATGTGCTGGGTCATAAGAAAATGGCTGAATTGCATGAAATTAATTACACCTCATCGTTTGATGGCACACCAATCCAGGGTTGGTATTTAACCCCACCTGATTTTGATCCATCAAAGAAGTATCCGTTAATTCTTGAAATTCATGGTGGTCCACATTCTTCATACGGCCCGCATTTTTCGGCTGAGATGCAACGCATGGCCGCTGAGGGTTATGTGGTGTTTTATGACAACCACCGTGGTTCAACCTCATATGGCAAAGAGTTTGCCTTGAAGTTGCAGTATAAATATTCATCAGAAGAAGATTATGCTGATCATGACAGTGGTGTTAACGCGATGATTGATAAAGGCTTTATTGATCCTGAACATCTGTATATCACAGGCGGTTCAGCAGGCGGTATTGCCAGTGCCTATGCGATTGGATTGACCGATCGTTACCGTGCGGCTGCAGTTGCTAAGCCAGTGATTAACTGGGTGTCAAAAGTGTTAACGGCTGACAGTTATTTAGGCCAAATTCCAAACCAATTCCCGGGCATGCCTTGGGATCACCTAGAGCATTATTGGAAACGTTCGCCCATTTCATTGGTTGGCAATGTTGTAACACCAACCTTGCTTATCACAGGTGAGGCTGACCGTCGTACGCCAATGTCTGAAACAGAACAATTCTACCAAGCGCTTAAATTAAAGCGTGTTGATACCATGATGGTTCGTGTGCCGGGTTCACCGCATGGCATTGCGGGGCGTCCGTCGCGCTTAATTGCTAAGGTAGAAAATATTCTTGCTTGGTTTAAAAAATATAGCAAAGAATAGAAACATAAATTAAGATGATTAGGGTCGTGACCAGAGATGGTCGCGGCCCTAATTTTATAAGGGTGACACAATGTCTAACGACCAATTATATTTAAAAAAACAAGATGCCGTTGGCGTTATATATTTAAACAGACCTGATCGCAAAAACGCGATCAGTTATGATATGTGGATCAAATTTGCCAACCTGATGCAAGATATCGAAACGGATGATCAAATTAGGGTTGTCCAAATTCGCAGTACTTCACCAGAAATATTCACCGCAGGCGCTGATATTGAAGAATTTGAGCAAACCGCCCATGACACAGAGTTTCGTGAAAAAAGCCGATTAAGCATATCAGAAGCCTGTCGGTTATTGCGGGAATCGTCAAAACCATCTATCGCGGTTATTCAAGGGGGCGCTTATGGTGGTGGGGCAGCCTTGGCGCTGTCCTGTGATATGCGTTATGGTGATTACACAACCTCTTTTGCTTTTCCACCCGCCAAACTGGGGTTAATTTATCCCTTGCAAGAAACCGCCCGTATTCTTGATTTGGCAGGCCCTGCCATGGCCAAAGAACTTTTGTTTACAGGTCGCACTGTGCGCGCCGATGAAGCGCAACATATTGGCTTGGTCAATCAGTTATTCACCGCAGATCAATTAGGCAGTCAAGTGGATAGCATCACAAACATGATTGCTAATAATGCCCAAGCCAGTATTCGCGGCATGAAAGAGGTGATCAGATTGATCAATCGTGGTCAACGTGAAGAAGATGCTATTAGTGCAGAGATTTTCAACGCGGCTTATCGTAGCGCCGATTTTGCAGAGGGTGCTGCTGCGTTTCGTGAAAAGCGAAAGCCAAAGTTTAAATAGGCCCAAAGTTTAAATTAGCACCGACAATTTTTATGCATTGATGGTTGATGGTCAACGGTTATCGCCGATAGGTGTTGGTGCCATCATTTGGAATTTGGGTTGTCCCATGGCGTGTTTCGTGGATCGCCATCAATTTGTTGCTCGATGTCATCGGCAAAATGCAAGGATAATTGGCGCATAATGGCATACCAAAAGAAGATACCAAGGCTGTTCACAATGCCCAACATTAAACCGTTTAAGGCATAAATGAAGATATTACCCTCGCTATCAAGCAATAGTGATTGACCCGTGAAATAAACCAACAACGTTGCTAAGGCCAGCAATAGCCCAGGAAAAACCGCCAAAGGAAACAATTGGAAGATATGAGATTTTAGTGCTTTAAAGGCCTTACTTACAGGCAGAACACGGTCTTGTGCGGCATAAGAAATGCTTAGGCCACCAAACAATAGAACATGTAAGGCCGCCACGGATAAGATGGCCAAACTGATGATTGTAGGGATGCCTAAAACTGTTAGGAATAGGTTGATGAAAAACAACACCAACAGCAACCATAAAACCACCAATATTTGAACCCAAAACACATGGGTATAGCGTCTAAAGCCATCGCCCCACCCACCAGAAAATAAGTATTGCTGACCAACCATGGCAAGACGCGCAAGAAGCATCAATAAGATTGGGCTAATGATAAAATTGGCGATGATCATATAAGGTCGATACGCGCCGAAATAATCATCGTCAGTTATATTGCCGTCATCGCTTTCAAGGCTGTCATTGGGGGCAGTGGGCGCGCTTTCATCCATAATAACAATGTCGCTGCCGTTGGCCCTGTCTTCAACCATTTCATCAAGAATAGGCAAGCCAAGGGCAATATCTATTAACGCAAAAAAGGCCGCTAATAGGATAATTACCTGCAAGTTTTGCCAAGTTTGAAGAATCGCCGCTTTAAACATTTTAAGCGGTTGTATGGGCGGCGTCTTTTGTGTTTCAGTTGGATCGGTCATGGGCACCATTAATCACGGATTGAAAAAATGTTCAAGTAGATTGCATCTCTTAGAACCCTGATATAGGTTTAAACCAACAAATTTGAAAGGGGTTTTATGGCAGCACCATTAGCAGGCATTAAGGTTGTTGATTTATCAAGGGTTTTAGCAGGGCCTTGGTGTGGTCAAACATTGGCAGATTTAGGGGCTGATGTGATTAAAATTGAACGCCCCATAAGCGGTGATGATACCCGCCAGTGGGGACCGCCCTATTTAAAAGATGGCGGTGGTGAAGACACCACAGATGCGGCTTATTTCTTTGCCGCAAATCGTGGTAAAAAATCCTTGGCAGTTGATATGGCAAGTAATGAGGGCGCTGACCTTATTCGCGCCTTGATTAAAGACGCCGACATTGTCATCGAAAACTTTAAAGTGGGGGGCTTAAAAAAATACCGCCTTGATTATGACAGCATTAAAGACCTGAACCCCAAACTTATTTATTGCTCTATCACGGGTTTTGGGCAAACAGGACCGCGCGCCCATCAAGCAGGTTATGACTTTATGATCCGAGGCATGGGCGGCATGATGTCGGTAACAGGCACGCCTGA
>CAKZLM010000042.1 GCA_937126915.1 uncultured Alphaproteobacteria bacterium | reverse complement strand
TAGGTTATGAATATCTTCTGTGCCAATGCGCGGTAATTGCAGCATCAAATGCATCAGTTGTTTATAAAGATCAAGGCCGTCATTTTGCGCCAGCTCTACCGCAATGCCAGGCGCGCCTTTTGCCATATCTGAAAGTGCCTGCAGGTCTCCTTGATCCGCTTCATGAAGGTGTTGGTTAATAACATTTGTTACCTGTTCAGGCCTCAGCCCTTGTAAAGGAAGGGCCTGACAGCGTGATTTAATAGTTGGTAATAAGCCCCCCGGTGAATGTGATACCAACAAGAGTATAGATTTCTTAGGTGGCTCTTCAAGCAGCTTAAGAAGTGCGTTTGACGCATTACGGTTGAGGTGATCGATGCTGTCAATAATGGCTACACGCCAGCCACCCTCAGCCGCCGTTTGTGAGAAAAAGCTAATCAATTCACGAACAGCATCAATACCAATGTCGTTTTTCATTTTGCCTTTATCATCAACTTGGCGTTCCAAGGTGCGTAAATTGCCGTGCCCACCCGCCGTAATACGCTGTGCCACGGGGTGATCAGGTGATATCTCTATGGTGCTAGGCGCTTCGGCGGGTAACGCATCACCAAACAAGCTGGCACCCTCATCCTCTGGTGGTTGGGCCAAAAGAAACCGAGCAAAATGATACGCCAAGGTGGCTTTGCCAATGCCGCGCGGACCACTGATAAGCCACGCATGATGCAGCTTTTTATCATTAAAGCGCTCTAAAAGTAGTTGTTGCGCCTTTTCATGGCCCACCATGCCAAAGGTTTGGCGTGGGTGATGGGGATCTAAGGGCTGTAGATCGTCGCTCATGAAAGGGCCTTTTGATAAATTTCTTGGTCAGCTTTAAAGGGTAAAGTGATTCCCAACTGTTTGCCAAATATTTTTTGCAACATCTTCTAGTGATTGGTCGGCATTGATCAATTTTATGCGATTTGATGATTGTTTTTGTAACCGTAAAAAAGCATCACGCATGGTTTGATGAAAGCTTAATCCAAATTGTTCAAAGCGGTCTTCGGCTTCTGCCTCACCAGCCATTCGCTTACCTGCACGGGCAAGGCCCACCGTCACATCAATATCCAACAACAGGGTTAAATCAGGCGCGAAGTCACCCAAAGACCACTGAGATAATTCACTAATTGCGGTTTCGCCAACACCCCCGGCAATGCCCTGATAGGCCATGCTGCTGTCAAAAAAACGATCACTGATCACCCATTTACCTTCAGCTAAAGCGGGTTTGATTAATTTTTCAACATGGTTTCGTCTGGCGGCATATAGGATGAGGGCTTCGGTTTTGGCGTCCATGCTATCAGGGTCACCTTTTAAGATGATCTCGCGTAAGGCCTCAGCCACAGGCGTTCCGCCTGGTTCGCGGGTCATGATGACATCTAGACCTTGTTCTTCAAGTTTAGACTTTAAAAGGCGGATCTGGGTACTTTTACCAGACCCCTCACCGCCTTCTAAAGATATGAATTTCCCAATACTCATGAATGAGATTTTCTAACTAGAACCAAAAAGGATATATTTAAAGGCAGCGCCCAATTTGGCAAAGCCACCAATATCTTCAACCGCTTTTTCTGCCACTAAAGGTACCACAACAGCTTCGCGATTGGGGATCATGATATTGGCTGTGGCAAGGGATTGACCTGCGGCAATGGGGGCTGGAATGGGGCTGTTATATTTCACTATAACATCCATTCTAGCGCGCTCAGCTCGTGACAGGGTCATAACAACGTCTTCAGCGGCAATTAGGTTAATTTTACTATTTTCACCCAACCAAACATTGGCTTCTTCAACTTTTTCACCGGCTGAAAAAAGCTTGTAGGTTTGGAAGTTTCGGAAACCATACTCTAATAAACGGGCCGCTTCTGAGGCGCGCTCACGGGCACTGGAAAGGCCTGTAAAGACCAAAACAAGGCGACGACCATCACGAACAGCAGAGGCCGTTAAAGCATAGCCTGAGGCATTTGTGTGGCCAGTTTTAAGGCCATCAGCACCTTCAAGATTGTATAGAACGGGCAAGCGGTTCTTTTGGGTGATGGGTAAGCCTGTGTTGATATCAATGCCATAAGTGAATTCTGTTTCTTTAAAAAAGCTATACAGTTCAGGGAAATCATTTACCAAATGTAGGGCAAGGATTGATAAATCACGCGCACTCATCAAATGTCCCTCGGCGGGTAAGCCATGGGTGTTTTTAAAGTGGCTGTTTTTCATGCCTAATTCTTCAGCTTTAATGTTCATCCATTCAACAAATGTTTGTTCCGAACCAGCCATAAATTCAGCCAAGGCAACCGTGGCATCGTTACCAGATGACACAATGATGCCCTTAAGCAATTGTTCCATGGTGACCACATCACCAGCATTTAGCATCATCTTTGAGGAACTTGTATCGCGAACAAATTGGCGCCACACATTGTCACTAACGATGGCTTCACTGTCTAAGGTATAAGCACCTTGTTTGATGGCTTCAAAAGCAAGATATACCGTCATTAGTTTTGACATTGAGGCAGGCTCAAATGGTTCATCGGCATTTTTTTCAAACAGGACAGCACCCGTGCTGGCATCCAATAAAATGGCACTTGGCGCTTTGGTGTCCATCATTTGTGCTGTTGCTTGTTGCATTGGTAGCACGGCCAATAAAACCACTGATACTAATAAGCGGGCGCTGTTTTTAAGCATTGTCATGCTCAAGCTCATTTGTTTTCCCCTACTGTTTCCAAAATGTTTGGTTAAACCTGATTCCTCTTAACCACTGTTTTTAGCACTGATTGAAGATAATTCAAGCGACTGTTTATGGTTTAATCATGGCAATTAGGGCACTTTTTTATGATTCTGGCTTTTCTAAAAACACCGCAGCTTGCTCAAAGCCTTTTTCTTTGACGATGATTAAAACCCTTCTCGCGTTTAATTCTGACTTATAAGGCCCCAAACGGACGCGATATAATGTTTTACCCTGCCAATCAACCGATTGTACAATTGTGTCACCCAGTTCTTGAGCGTCTTTGGCGATGGCTGTCGCATTGTTGCGGTCTGAAAAACTGCCCAATTGCACGTAAAAGCCCATTGTTGCGGGGGCTGTGTCTAAGGTAGCATCACTGCTAACATCTTTATTTTCAGCAACGATGGGAGAACCATCATAATTAACCAGTTGTACCCGCACACGTTCAATTCCCTTGTCGTGAAAACCTAACAATTGTGCTGCACGCCGCGATAAATCAATGATGCGATTTGGCGCATAAGGGCCGCGATCATTCACCCTAATCACCATATTGCGCCCGTTGGATAGGTTTGTCACGCGCACATAACTAGGCAGTGGCAGGGTCTTATGGGCGGCGGTTAATTTGTTCATATCAAAAATTTCGCCATTGGCGGTTTTGTTGCCGTGGAACTGTGGTCCATACCATGAGGCCATCCCAACCTCGTCATAGTTTGGTTGAATGCTGGGATAGTACCATTGTCCATTTATTTGATATGGTGTGCCTACTTTGACAGGTTCGTTTTCGCTTGGTGGCGGTGTTTCATTTGCCATTTCCGTGTTGGTCGGCAAGCCCGAGCTACAGGCCGTTGCAAGAACACTTAAGCCCATAACCTTTAAAAAGTTTTTATAGGGCGACAAGGGGATGTTTGTGACCATGGTTTTGATGTGTCTTAATTATTTAAATTTGTCGGATAAAAGGCTAACGGACAAGGCATATAGGTTAGAGCAGTTATAGCGTAAGATTGCGCGATAATTGCTGTAGGTTAAAAAAGCGGGGCCGTCTTTACCAGCTGGTCTGATTAGCGATGCTTTAAAGTTCACTGCCGGTAAATCATCACCATTAAGGCGGCGCACACCCATTTTTTGCCAATCGTCTAGGGTGAACCAATCGCTGTGTTGGCGTTCAGCCCGACATCCCCGAGGTTTGCCCTTTTGTTTGATGTCTTCTTCATATTGATCAAAGTTTTCTGGTAATGTGACTTGGCGGCCCCATGTCATATCATTACGCCATTTATAGCGCTTAAGATAATTCGCGATGGAGGCTAAGGCATCAACATCGGTGGTCCAAATGTCACGGCGGCCATCTTGGTCAAAGTCTTGCGCATAGGCCTTAAAACTGGTTGGCATAAACTGGCTTTGGCCCATGGCCCCTGCCCAACTGCCTTTAAAATCAGCAAGGTCAATATGGCCTTCGTTAAGGATTTGTAAAGCCATCAATAATTCTTTTCTAAAATAAGCAGACCGCCTTGGATCATACGCTAAAGTAGCCAGCGAGCGCACCACATTCATGCCACCAGTAAAGCCACCATAATTTGTTTCAAGGCCCCAAATAGCGGTTATAAAACGTTTCTGGACACCATATTTTTCGGCAACAGCATCAAGTCTATCTTTGTGGCTGGCTAGTTTTGCTAGGCCGCGATCGATACGCGTATTGGAAAGCCGTTTTTCGATATAATCTTGAAATGTAACGGTAAATTCTGGTTGTTTCTTATCCAACTCAATAACGGTTTTGTTCAAGCTGATGCCGTCAAAGGCTTGATCAAAAAGTGTTTCGGGAATGCCTTGTGCTAATGCCTCTTTTTTTAGATCCACCAACCATTCAGAAAATTCAGGCTGATCAGGAAAGGTTTTTGTTTTGGGGGCCTCTTGGGCAAGTGACGGCACGGTCAGTCCAAGACTAAGAACTATGGCTAGGGATTTAAAAACGGTTTTATTCACAAGTTATTCCTCATATTTTCGTGTTTGACAGAATTTTGCACAATCCGCTCATGGACTTCAATGAAAATCGGTGTGATTTTAGGCATGAAGAAAAAAAAT
>CAKZLM010000041.1 GCA_937126915.1 uncultured Alphaproteobacteria bacterium | reverse complement strand
ATTCCCCCCATTGAAGCCATGAACGAGCATTTCATGGAAAAAACCGGATGGAAGATTGTGCCTGTGCATGGCCTTGTAACTGATGGTATTTTCTTCCGTCATTTGGCACAAAAACAATTTCCAGTAACGCGTTTTTTACGCCCAACTGCGGGTGCTAGCTATATCCAAGCACCAGATCTAGTCCATGATCTGTTTGGTCATGTTCCGATGTTGGCTGATAAGCGCTACACCAAGTTTTTGGAACTTTACGGCAAACTAGCCATGAGGGCACCGTTCCATATGGTGGGCAACAAGCGACTAGGCGCGCTTTATTGGTATACGGTTGAGTTTGGTTTGATTGAAACCGACAAAGGCCTTAGGGTTTATGGTGCGGGCATTGCCTCATCAGAGGGGGAAACCCGCTTTGCCCTTGAAAGCGACAGCCCGAACCGTGTGTATTTTGATCGTGATCGTTTGATGGACACAGACTATTTCATCAACTGTTTCCAATCAACCTATCATGTTCTTAAAAGTTTGGACGAGTTGGATGCATCCTTGATGGATTTAGAGAAAAACCTCTATCAAGTGTCTGACCAATTTGCTGATCGTGATACTTTTAGATACAGCCCGATTGATGTGGCAGGCTATTCAGATGATATGATCATGCATAAAGGTTCGCTTTCTTACTGCGCGCACCGCGCCCTTGATGGCCATGTGTTCTTAGGGTCAAGCTAAGATAACCAAACAATTTTTAGGGAGAGGGGGCTTATTAACGGTCCCCTTTTTTTTGGGGCATAAGACAAAAGGGTGGCATCTTAATAGGGGCCTCAGATAAATCTAATGGTCCCCTTTTTTATCGGCATAAAACATGCCCAGTAACCTTATCGACGATGCCTTATCGACGATGCCAATATGCTCAAAGAGTTTTTAAGATAGAGTTGTCGGTGCCTCAAACGGTTTTTTTGGGGCAAAGCACAAAAAAAGGAGGCCCACGAAGAACCGCCCTTTAAAATTTTCATAGGTTTGCTTATTTAAGCAGCTTTGGCTCGACGGGCTGCAGCGATACGTGCTTCGGCAATCTCGTCAGCAACGATACCAGTTGGGCGATCTTCTTTTTGTGCTTTTTCAAACACTTCCATCAATGTGTGGAAGATACGCTCAACATTTTTCATGCCTTGTTCAGGGGTAATTGGACGACGGTGAACTTCGTTCGCCACGTTCATGATACCACCAGCATTGATCACATAATCAGGAGCATAAAGAATACCTTTTTGACGAAGAATTTCGCCGTGACGTACTTCTTGTAATTGGTTGTTAGCTGCACCAGCGATCACATTTGTTTTCAAGGTTGGGATGGTCTCATCATTGATAATGGCACCCAAAGCACATGGCGCAAACACATCAACTTCTTGAGAAATAATGTCGTTAGTATCAACCACTTTGGCGCCCGTTGCATCAACAACATTTTTGATGTTTTGCTCGTTAATGTCAGCAACAATAAGGTTGGCACCCGCTTCTTTTAGTTCTTTACATAGGTAATAACCCACATGGCCAACACCTTGAACTGAAACAGTGAGGCCATTAAGGTTGTCTTGGCCAAGACGGTGTTGAACTGCCGCTTTAATACCCATGAACACACCGTGTGCCGTGTAAGGTGACGGATCGCCAGTTGCCATGTCGCCACTTTCTAGGCCAGCAACATAAGGCGTGGTTTTGCGCACTTCTTCCATGTCAGCAACAGAAATGCCAACATCTTCAGCGGTGATGTAACGACCACCGATTGAATCGATATAACGACCGAAAGAGCGCATCAACTCGGGTGTTTTTTGGGTTTTAGCATCGCCAATGATAACGGACTTACCACCGCCAATACCAAGATCAGCCATGGCGTTTTTGTAAGACATACCGCGTGATAAACGAAGAACGTCGCGAATGGCTTCTTCATCAGATTTATAATCCCACATACGACAACCACCAACGGCAGGGCCTAAGGCTGTTGAGTGAACAGCAATAATGGCTTTTAGGCCAGTTTCAGGGTCACTGACGAACATAACTTGTTCGTGGTTATCAAATGAGGTATTTGAAAATAAAGTCATTGGTTTTTCCTTACATATAATGAAAGCAAGGTTGCAATTTCAGCAGGTAAGTTAGCTGCTGTGTTTCTGTGTGGTGTAAAAGGGTTAATCGCTTATAATCACCACTAAATTCTTGCATAATATGACATAAAAGATTGGAAATTGGCTTTCTTTCTTTGCTATGTAAAAGCAATAAAAAGCAGGTATTGCGTTTTGTTTTGTTACTTTATTTCAGACCTTGGTAATATTCATAGAAAACAGGCGGTATTTTGCCGAGTCTTTAAGGTTTTTCAGGAAAGAATCACGTTAGCCATAAGGACCAAGTCAAAGATTTATTATGTCGAAACACTATGAAAATCATACAGAGTAGTCTACTTTTTTTGTTGGTGTCTCAGGGCAAAAAAAGGCAAAAAGTGGATAAAATACAATGCTTAATGAATATAGTATAAAAAAACGCCCTAGGGTGATGACTTAAAACCACCGGCCCTAAAGCGTTTTAATGTTTTTAACCGTCACTCGTTAATTCAATTATACAGATCGGTCTACTTGGTTTCATTGAATAATTCGCGGCCAATAAGCATGCGGCGAATTTCTGATGTACCTGCACCAATTTCATAAAGTTTGGCATCGCGCAACAAACGGCCTGTAGGGTATTCATTGATATAACCATTACCGCCCAAAGTTTGGATCGCTTCTAGCGCCATCCAAGTGGCTTTTTCAGCAGCATAAAGAATACAGCCAGCAGCATCTTTACGGGTTGTTTCACCACGGTCACAGGCTGCCGCAACAGCATAGGAATAAGCGCGCGCAGCATTAAACGTGGTGTACATGTCAGCAATTTTACCCTGCATCAATTGGAAGGTTCCAATGGGTTTATCAAATTGTTTACGCTCGTGTACATAAGGCACAACCACATCCATACAGGCGGCCATAATACCAAGTGAGCCACCCGATAAAACAACGCGTTCAAAGTCCAAGCCGGACATCAAAACCGCAACGCCTTTATTTTCTTGGCCAAGAATGTTTTCCGCAGGCACTTCACAATCTCCAAACACCAATTCACAAGTGTTTGAACCACGCATACCAAGCTTATCTAGTTTTTGGGCAGTGCTAAAGCCTTTGAACCCTTTTTCAATGATGAAGGCGGTGATACCGTGCGGGCCTGCTTCCATGTCGGTTTTGGCATAAACGATCAGGGTGTCTGCGTCTGGTCCGTTGGTGATCCACATTTTATTGCCATTTAACACGTAATATCCGTCTTTTTTCTCGGCCTTAAGGCGCATGGAAACAACGTCAGAACCTGCACCTGGCTCAGACATGTCGAGGGCACCAACATGCTC
>CAKZLM010000040.1 GCA_937126915.1 uncultured Alphaproteobacteria bacterium | reverse complement strand
TCAGGCCTTAACAGCGGCCTTATCAGGCACCGTTGGTTTAGGTAACATTGCTGGTGTTGCCATTGCCATTACCCTAGGCGGCCCTGGCGCCACTTTTTGGATGATCATCATTGGTTTCATGGGGATGACCTCGAAATTTGTTGAATGTACCCTTGGTGTGAAATATCGCCAGTTTAACGAAAAAGGCGAAGTTTCTGGCGGCCCGATGTATTATTTATCCGCTGGTTTGGCTGAAATGGGCTGGGCGCGTTTGGGTAAATATATGGCCGCAGCATCTGCTATTTTATGCATTGGTGGCGCCATTGGTTCAGGTGCCTTGTTTCAGATGAACCAAGCGTCACAAACGATCACCGACATATCTGAACGCTTTGTGGGCATGAACCAAGGCAGTCTTGCTGGCTATGGTTGGCTTGTAGGCGTTGTTTTAGCCTCTCTTGTTGCCATGGTTATTGTTGGGGGTATTAAAAAAATTACCCATGTGACCGAAAAACTGGTGCCTTTCATGGCTATTTTATATGTGGCTTGTGCGCTGGTTGTTATTTTTATCAATATTGATCAAATTCCTTCAGCTTTTGCCGCGATTTTTGCAGGTGCTTTCTCGCCTGAGGGTGTTGCAGGTGGCTTTATTGGGGTTTTGATCCAAGGCATGCGCCGGGGCACCTTCTCTAACGAAGCAGGACTTGGTTCAGCCGCCATTGCGCACGCATCAGCTAAAACCAAAGAACCAGTGGCAGAAGGTTTGGTTGCCTTGATGGAGCCATTTGTTGATACTGTGGTTGTTTGTACCATTACGGCCCTGGTTATTTTGGTAACAGATTCACACATCAATCCTGGCAATGCCAATGGTGTGACCCTTACATCAAATGCTTTTGCATCTGTTGTGAGTTGGTTCCCATACCTCTTGTCCTTTGCAATCGTGCTGTTTGCCTTTTCAACCTCAATTACATGGTTCTATTATGGCCAAAGAAGCTTCTTCTATTTACTGGGGGAAAAGCCATCAATTGATATGATGTATAAAATTATTTATATGTTCAGCATTATTGTTGGCGCTAGCATGTCTTTAGGTCCAGTTATTGATTTTGCCGATGCGATGCTTTTGGCTATGGCTATTCCAAACTTGGTTGGCCTATACATTATGGCACCAAAAGTAAAAGCCATGCTCGATTCTTATTTTGATCGCTTGAAGTCAGGTGAAATTAAACCATATCAGGGTAAATAATTGGGGAACTGTTCATCTTACAGTCATCTTTTAGCTGATAAGTTATTGGTTAAGTAGATGGCTGTTTAAGATGCCTTTTAATGAGGAACGATAAGATGAAATTTCATATGGGCGCGCTGTTTGTTGCCTTTTCCATATCTTCTCTAGCGGTTTCAGTTAATGGCTTTGCTAATGATCAAGACCCTGAAGATCGATCAATTTCATCGAAGGGCGATGCGTCAGAAGGACGTAAAGTGTTTATTCGCTGCCGTGCATGTCATCAACTAACCGATGACCGCAGGCCAAAGGCTGGACCAAATCTTTATCAGTTGTTTGGTCGTGTTTCTGGCACCTCTGATAGCTATCAGCTTTATTCAAAAGCAATGAAAGATGCTGCTATTATTTGGACAGAAAAATCTGTGGCTGAATATTTAACCAAACCGCGCAGCTTTATGCCCGGCAATAAAATGGCTTTTGCAGGTATCCGCAGTGAAGAAGACAGACAAAATCTCATTGCTTATTTGCGTCAAGTACAAGATCAGACAAATTAAAAGCATGTTGGAGAATAACCATGTTTAAAAAACTGTTTGTAGCCCTATTTGTTACAGGATTTATTTCACTGACTGCCAGCATCACCTCTCCCGCCAATGCGCAAGAAGGAACTGACCCTGAGCAGGCCCGCTTATTCATTGAGGATTTGGCTGGCAAAGCCATGGATGTTTTAAATGACACCAGCCTTTCACAAGATGACCGTGAAGTGGAGTTTCGCCGTTTATTAGAGGAAGGTTTTTATATCACCTATATTCGCCGTTTGGTTTTAGGTCATCATTATCAACGCGCCACTGAAGAACAGCGTGAAGAATATAATCGCATTTTCCCTGAATATATCATCCGCCTTTATGCCCAACGATTGACTGAGTTTGGGGATGAAAAATTTACGGTTACTGACGCCCTGCCATCTGGCAAGCGTGATGTCATAGTTAACAGCAACATTACCCGCCCTCAAGGGGCACCCATTGGTGCAAGCTGGCGTGTTCGTAATGTGAACGGGGAAATGAAAATCGTTGATATTGTGGTCGCTGGCATGTCGCAAGTGATTAACCAAAAGAAACAATTCTCATCCATTATCCCGCGTGAAGGGTTTGAAGGCTTGCTAGAAAAACTTAGGTCAGCGACGCCAATTGAATAAAATGGTTGAAATTTAACAAATTTATAAGTATTTGCGTGCTAAGTAATTTTTAGCAGTTTTGAATTAACACAAAAATTGGAAGTAATCTCATGGCAGATAAACAGCTTTTGCATCTTGTTTTGGGTGGTCGCGTTAAGGACCCTCAAGGTTTAGAATTTGAAAATCTTGATGAAATTGAGATCGTCGGTGTCTATCCAAACTATGCAAAAGCAGAAGCAGCATGGCGCGCCACAAGCCAAGCCCATGTTGATGACGCCATGCGTAAATATGCCGTTGTTCATCTACACCGCCTAATGGAACCAGATGATCAATAAAATTTTATTTGATGATTAAAATTTTAATGCCTCACCTATTGCATTAGGTGGGGCATTTTTTATGAAAACTATTTATTGGGAAGTTTACCACGTTTTCTACCACCAGGTCTAAATCCATAGCGTTTCTTTTTATTCATAAAATTAATCAGAACCATGCCAGTGATAAATCCCCCAATGTGCGCCCACCACGCCACTGTGGTGTCTTCTGGCACAAAATAAACCACTTGCAAGGCTTGGTAGCCAAACCATAGGCCAATATAGACCATAGCAGGCCAGCGAACGATGGTAAGGATAAAAAAGGTGATAACCTTTGCCCTTGGAAAAAGAAGGATATAGGCCCCCATTATGCCTGAAATTGCACCGCTGCTGCCAACCATGGGTATGGTACTTATGGGGTTTGTAAATATTTGTAAAATGGCAGCAAGAAAACCAGAGACAATAAAAAAGACCAAAAACAATACGGGCCCAAGCTCATCTTCGATATTATTTCCAAAAATCCATAGAAACAGAATATTCATCACTAGATGCTGATACCCTGCATGCAAAAACATAGATGTAAAAATCGTATGAAACCGTTCAGAAAATAAAAGAGAAATTAGGCCCTGCTCTGGCATTTTTATCTCACTTGGGATAACACCATAGCCACGAAATAAGGCCTCAGTGCCTTCAAAGCCCAAGAAACAAAGAACCATAACAATCATTAAAATGATAGTCATTATGGGCGGGTTCTTGGTTGGGTTTTCATCTTTAATGGGAAACAAAACTCGGTCTCGCTGGCTTAAAAACTAATGTATATAACGATTTAGATCGCTAATTAGGTTTGCCAATACCATATCCTTGTCCGACATGATAGGCTGTTCTGAAATAGTTATATCGTTATCTGCCTCATCTTGATGATCGACTGCCCCTTGATCAGACTCATTTTTAGTGATGAACGCATCCTCATTGGTTAGGCTTAGGTTAGACTTAATCTTTTGATAAAGGTCATCCCGTTCAATGGGCTTGCTAACATAATCATTCATGCCACAATTGAGATATTTTTCACGGTCGCCCGTCATCGCATTGGCAGTGAGCGCGATGATAGGCACAGAGCGCACTTTTGGTGAACTGCTTTGGCGAATCTTTTTAGTGGCCTCCATGCCGTCCATAATCGGCATTTGAACATCCATTAAAATGATGTCGTATAGACCACTCTCTGCAGCTTCAATGGCTTCTAAGCCATTATAAGCAAGATCAACATGATAACCTACACGCTCTAACGTTTTAACGGCCAGCAACTGGTTAACAGGGTTATCATCGACAACAAGTATATTTATCTCACGATCTGGTTTTAATACCGCTGTATGGTCAACTTCTTCATCGACTTTATTATCAACAATTTCAGAATATAAGGCATCTAACAGACGACGCGCTAAATGGCTGCTGGTTAGCGGTTTTCTAATCATCAGATCATAATATTGTTCAGATATAAGGATATTATTTCTAAGATCTTTTAAGAACACGACTTTATGTGTTTGTGTTTTAGCATTGGTTTTCAATTGTTGGACAAATTGATTGGCACCAAAGCCAATTAAATGATCATCAATGAGAATGATTTTGGTGTTTAAACTTGCTTCTTCAGCCCAGTTCATCAAAATATCAAAATCATCAAAAATCATGCAATCGCCACCCCATAGCATGATTTGCTTTGCAATGGCATTGCTGACAATTTTCTCTTGATTAATGAGTGCGATTTCTGTTTGCTGCAATTGCTTTTTCAAATCAAAATATTGTTCGGCAGGTTTGATATCTTTCATATCAAGGGCAAAAGAGAAATAAAAATTACTGCCTTTTTGCTCTACGCTTTCAACACCTATGTCGCCACCCATTAATTGAACAAGCTGTTTACAAATAGATAGTCCAAGCCCGGTGCCACCATATTTTCTATTCATCGAAGAATCAGCTTGCGAGAACTTCTGGAATAATTTTGGCACAACATCGCTTTTAATGCCTATTCCAGTATCATGAACCTGAACTGCTATAGAAGCGGTCTCATTATTTAAACTTTCATAATCCAAATGAATAGCCACCCCACCTTTGTTGGTAAATTTAACCGCATTACTGACAAGATTTTGCAGAACCTGTCTGATACGAGATGGATCACCTATTAAAGTTTCTGGGGTCTCTGGATTAATACAAGTTACAATATTAATGCCTTTGGCATGGGCGGTTGGGGCAAATAAATCGACCACATTTTCAACTAGTTTAGAAATATTAAAGGGAATGGCTTCAAGCTCTAACCTACCCGCTTCCATTTTAGAAAAGTCAAGAATATCATTGATCAAGCTTACCAATGAAACTGCTGATTCCTTAAGCGATTCACAATAATGACGCTGTTCATTATCAAGAGGGCTGTCTAACAATAAATCAGCCATACCAACCACGCCATTAACTGGGGTTCGAATTTCATGGCTCATAATGGCCATAAAGTCTGATTTGGCCCTATCTGCCTGTTGGGCATCATCTCTAGCAATGGCCAATTCATCAGCTAAAACCACCAATTCTTCAGATTGGGTTTCAAGGCGCTTTTGAACATCTTCCAACTCAAGAATACGCATATTGAGCATTTCTTCACGTTGGTTTAGCTCATCTTGTTGTTCAATGCGCTCTTGAATATCACGTAGAAAATAAATCGCTCCTTGATATTCAGCTTCTTCATGATTGATAAATTGTGCAGATAACTCAATCCAGTGGCCACGATATAGAAATTCCGTACTCCAAGATGACTTGGTTTGCCATAATTCTTCTAGTTTTTGCAGAATGTTGTGCCCTAGATCCTCGAACAACTCAGAAATGTGAGGCGCTGCTACGTCTTTATGCAAGTTTAGGGATTTCAGACCATCAAACATCTTAATAGCAGAAGGATTACAATCAATGATGATATTGTCATTGTTGGTCATGATAACCGCATCGGAAATTTCGTCGATAATTTGGGCGTGGCGGCGATAAGTCTGCGCTTTAAGCTCTTTCGAGGTGATATCACGGGCAATGCAAATATAGCCCTCTGCCTCGCCTAAGGGGTTGATATAGCGCTGCAACGTTAAATCAATATATCGATCACGCCCCTCTTCTACCATACTGATCAGCCTGCCTTGCCAGTGATCATTTTTCTTCACAGTTTCTTTGATGGACTTACCAGCAATAAAGCTTTCATCAACAATGCTTAAGGCCTCTGAGATAGGTTTATTAATGATTTGGCCTCTTTGCTTTTGACAAAGCATTAAAGCAGCTTCATTACATTCAGTAATTTTATCATCAAAATTTATCACAAAAACAGCTTCTTTAATTTGATTTAGGATAAAGCTGTTTTTACGAATAGTTTCCAGATCTCTTTGCTTGGTAGTGATGTCCCTTAAATGCCAAGAATAACAAGCGTTGTTGATAAAGTAAGACCCCTGATCTGCAATGACCGTAATTTCATAAAGGCGACTATCAAATTCGCGATTAACACTTAGTTGGGTTTGAAAAAAGTGGTTACCCTTTAGCCCCTCAGAAACAATATCCTTATTCATCAGAGTCTCGTTACCCGATGATATGAATGAAAAGATGTCAAAAATATTTTGACCTAATAAAGTATGTTTCGCAGAATTTAAAAGATTGGCGGCATTGTTATTGCATTCATGTACAAAACCATTTTCATCTGTAAATAAAATGGGGTCGTGATGTGACATCACTGTTTTGGCAAGAGACCGTATAACATTGATGGTAGATAAGTTGTTTATAGCTTCACGCAAAAAAAACAATTTGGTCACTTCTGGGTGATTAAGCAAATTTGCCCTTTGGACGAGCAACTTATCATGAACTTTGTGATGCCAAAAATGCACCCTTGGGTCATCGGTTTCTTCAATTTGGGTAATATCCATATTACCCGCGATGATTTGGCCCTGCTGCTTAACGTCAGCAAAGCTGGTTTTAAAGTTTATGCTATAGTTTAAAACCATTTCATCTGCAGCTGTTAATACCCAAATATCATCTTCAAAATATTCTGCGCGATTGAAGTTTTTTATGGTTGTTTGATAATTGCTCATCAAATGGATACCATTTAACAGCACCATAATTTGTGAGCGCCCCTCTAAAGGAATAAAAATAAGCTCGTACGATAACACCGCATTTGGGGTGTTTTCTAAATAGCTCATTTCAAGCTCAAGACTGCGGTCTGACGGCTCATAAAGCGGTGCCAAAAAGGCAGCGTTTTCAGCGGCGACAAGGTCATTTATAGCAAGACCATCATCAGCCTTACCTGCAGCAAGAAAATACTCAACATAGACATCCGTCGGATAAAGACGATCCCCCTCAATCAGACATAAAGGCGCAGGATAGATGATCTCATGATTTTCTATCGCCTTTATTAGGTGTTCTGCGCTTTTGGCTTTTAACATGTGTTCATCTGGCCATTTTTTTATTTTGTTACAGCAAGACAGTCCATAAACAACTGCGGATCAACATTACCACCGGATACAACAACACATACTGTTTTATCTTTGCAGTCTAACCGTTTTGATAGAATCGATGCAAGAGCAACGGCACCCCCCGGCTCTGCCACAATTTTAAGATTCTCAAACGCAAATCGCATGGCTCTAAGGGCTTCTGCATCACTGACAACTAAGCCACCCGACACCAGCTTTTGATTAATGGCAAAGGTCATATCCCCTGGCGCTGGCGATAACAGCGCATCACACAGGCTATCAGGGGCGTCAGATAGGACCCTTTCAATAGTACCCGTTTCGAAAGATTTAGCGTGATCATCATAAAATTCAGGTTCAGCGGTATAGATTTTTGCATCAGGAAAGAAATGATTCACCGCTAAGGCTGACCCAGCGGTTAAGCCACCACCCCCACAACAAATAATATAAGCATCAGGCTTAACGCCTAACTCTTTCATTTGAAGACAGGCTTCATAGCCAGATGTTCCTTGCCCAGCAATGATATAAGGGTCATCATAAGATGGTACGATCACCGCCCCTGTTTCGGCGGCAAATGCTTTGGCTATGTCTTCGCGTGACTCTGCGCGTCTATCAAAGAAAATAATATCAGCGCCATGGGACTTGGTTTTATCAATTTTAATTTGCGGGGCATCCTTGGGCATAACAATGGTGGCTTTAACGCCAGCAAAATGGGCCGCTAGAGCCACACCTTGTCCATGGTTACCCGATGACCAAGCAACCACGCCTGCCTGTTTTTCGTCATCGCTTAATTGGCTAATGCGATTATAGGCACCGCGGAATTTAAAGGAACCTGAAAGTTGCGTACACTCTGCCTTAACATAAATTTGACCGCCAGTTTCCCTGTCTAGTTCAACAGATCGCAACAAAGGTGTTCTCGTTACCTGTCCAAAATTGCGCTCGCTGGCCTCTTTCACGTCTTGAAATGATACTGGAAAGTTATTTTCCATACCCTTACCCTCACTTAATCAACATAACCTTACTATTAATTAACAATAGTAAACTCGTTTTATCACTGATTTACAAGTGTTTAAGTCTATTTGAGAGTAAGAAAATTAGACACAAAAAAACCCAGCTATAAAAAGCTGGGTTTCTTGAAAGATGGTTTGGTGACCCCTACGGGACTCGAACCCGTGTTTCAGCCGTGAAAGGGCCGCGTCCTAGGCCACTAGACGAAGGGGCCATCACCAGTTGCAAGCGGCGTTGAGCACCGTTTGCGAGGGGCGTTTTAGCGGCAGAATGTGATAGCGTCAATGACTTTTTTCATATTTTTAGCAATTAATTTTATTTCGGGGTTTTTTTTGTAACAATTAAGGGCATCATACCCTTGCCATAAGCCGCCACCACCTTGGATTAGCTTAGTAAAACGGCGTCATCAATGGTCATTTCAACGCCATCGCGGCCCATCCAAGTATCGCGTTTTATTTTGCCAATGACATGAAACTTTTTACCCTGATTTGCCAAAAGTGTAGAGCCAAGATCAGAATCAGCCGAACGAAACGCCATTGCTTTTATGCGACCACCCTCCGGCCCCTCTAGGAAAACCCTAACATGATTACCACCAATAATATCCGCCTTTGACACCTTGCAATTGGCAATCGCAAATTTAGGCCCCGGATTACCGACCCCAAAAGGTTCTAATTCATCAATTTGGTCGATTAACTCACCCGTAATACCTGATATAGTCAACAAACCATCAACATGGGTTACTTGCTCTTTCAATGCCAAAGCAACAGCATCTTCAATCTTTGTCATAAAAAAGGCTTTAAAGCCCTCATATTGCTGCCTGTTTAAGGTAACACCTGCTGCCATGGCATGTCCGCCACCAGCCTCGATTAAGCCTTTGTGACGTGCTTCTAAGATGATGGCACCAATATCAACCCCTGTTATTGATCTAGCAGACCCTTTAATCACCCCTTCTTGGTCTTCGCTGCATACCAGCGTTGGGCGGTTAAAGCGGTCTTTTAAACGGCTGGCAACAATGCCTATTACCCCACTGTGCCACCCCTCACCTAAGATCATCACCGCTGGCCATGGTGCATTGCCCATACCAACCTCATCAAAAATAGATGATAAAGCATCATTTTCGACTCCTGCTTCAATTTCTTTTCGCTCATCATTGAAGTTTGCTAACTGAACAGCCAGTTGCATGGCCGTTTCAGGCTGATTATTAACCAATAAATCCGTCCCCATGCTGGCTTTCCCAACACGCCCACCAGCGTTTATTCTTGGCCCCAAAACAAACCCTAAATGATAGGGCGTTGGCTTTTGATCTAACCCAGCTTGATCCGAAAGCGCCGTTAAACCAATATTTTGTCGAAGGGCCAATTGCTTCAATCCCTGTTTAACAAAAACCCTGTTTAAACCCATTAATGGCACAATATCACAAACGGTTCCTAATGCCACAACATCTAATAACCTAAGAATATTAGGAGCTTGCGTATTTTTATTAAAGCGATCTTTTTGCCGCAAACTACGGTTTAGTGCCACGATTAACATAAAGGTAACACCAACCGCCGCCAACATACCAAGACCACTGTTATCATCCAATCGATTGGGGTTTACGATGGCATCAGCCACAGGCAAATCTGTTTCAGCTTTATGGTGATCAACAATGATAACCTTTAAGCCCAAATCTTTAGCGGTTTGAACGGGCTCGAAAGACATGATCCCACAATCAACCGTAATAATGACATCAGCCCCTTGTTGTTTTAATGACTGAAAGGCCGCACTATTTGGGCCATAGCCTTCTTTTTGCCGATCAGGGATATAATACAGCGTTTTAACGCCAAGATGCCCTAAATAAGTTATCAAAAGGCTAGTTGATGTTGCCCCGTCAACGTCATAATCGCCAAAAATCGCGATTGTTTGATCATTAAGAACGGCATCAGATAATATATCTGCAGCCTTATCCATATCCCGCATAACAGAAGGGTCAGGCATGCATTCTTTTATACTTGGGTTAAGAAAAGTTTCTGTGGTATCAATCGTTTGACCGCGGGCAGCTAATAATCGCCCAACAATTTCAGGTAGGTCAAAGCGCTGACTAATAGCCAATGCCTCGCGCATATCAAAAGGGCGCACCATCCAGGCACGCCCCATTAATGAGTTTTCAACACCAAACAAAAAGTCAGCTTGATCGGTGTTTCCTGTCATAGACTATTCCGCTGAATGATCAGTGGCAATACGACGAATTGTTTTGGTGTGAGAACGCATTACCAAGGTTTCTGTGCGTAGCCCCCCAAACTCGCTTTTCTCTACGCCACGAACCCAAACACCGTTGGTAACACCAGTTGCGGCGAAAATAACATCACCACTGGCAAGATCATCACGGTTATATTTGCGATTAAGGTCAGTGATGCCCCATTTAGCCGCGCGGGCGCGTTCGTCATCATTACGGAAAACCAAACGACCTTGGAATTGACCTCCCAAACAACGCAGACCAGCAGCCGCCAAAACGCCCTCAGGCGCACCACCAGTACCCATGTAGAAATCAACACCAGTACCCGGCATGGCAGACTGCATTGCGCCTGCAACATCACCATCAGGGATCAATTTCACACGACAACCAGCCGCACGTAGATCATCAATGATTTGGCTGTGACGTGGGCGATCAAGAACACAACAAGTGATATCTTTAATATCAACACCTTTTGCATCAGCAATAGCCTGCGCATTTTCAGCAGATGTTTTATCAAGATCAATAATACCTTCTGGCAAACCAGGGCCAACAGCAATTTTTTCCATGTACGTATCAGGCGCGTTTAATAAGTTGCCTTTACGGGCAAACGCTACAACGGCAAGGGCATCGGTAGAACCCTTAGCGGTGATTGTTGTACCTTCAAGCGGGTCAAGGGCAATATCAATCGCCTCGCCTTTGCCGGTTCCAACTTTTTCACCGATGTAAAGCATTGGCGCTTCATCGCGTTCGCCCTCACCGATAACAACTGTACCATCCATGTCAATTTTATTGAAAGCGTTACGCATGGCTTCAACAGCCGCAGCATCAGCCGCTTTGTTGTCGCCACGACCAATCCAATCAGCTGCGGCAATAGCAGCTTGCTCACAAGCACGAACGATTTCAAGAGTAAGGACACGTTCCATAGGGGTATTATCAGTCATTAGGTTTCCTCATATGGTAATAGGTAAAAAACTGTATTAAATTTAGGTTCTGCTTTTAAGCATTTTCACTAAAAATTCAAGCATTATCCATGCTTGTCATTTAATTGTTTAATTCACAGGCAAGATAATGGCAGCCACGCGGCGCTCTTCTTGCTGTAAAACATTATAGGTTCTACACGCCGCACCGCTATCCATTTGATCAAAGCTAAGCTTATATTTCATCAGTAGGTTTTGCAGAACAACAGGAACAACCGTTATTTGCGCGCCACAGCCAATGAGAAAGACATCAATGTTGTCAGCAATTTTTGCTAAAAATTCCGATAAAGCCTTTTGATCAAGGCTTTCCAGACTATCTCCATCAACCTGAATAAGCTCATGAGCTGAAAGCGCAATAGCCCCCTCAACACGACGATCTTGAATACGAAATCCCCCATCACCGTATGCTGTTATGGTGTATTTCGTTTTATCGGTTAATTCTTCGCGAAATTGCATAAAATATGCCTTTCAACCAGATTATGGCATTTCATCTTCAACCTCTTCAAAGACGGTGCGCTCTAAATTCATAAACTCAAGCGCTGGAACCGCGATGAAAACAGATGAATAAGTACCCACAAAAACGCCCCAGATCATGGCCGCTGTAAAGCCTTGGATAACAGGGCCTCCAAGGAAATAAAGCGCTATTAGTGCCAAAAGAGTGGTTAAAGATGTCATGACAGTCCGGTTTAAGGTGCTGTTTAAGGACATGTTTAATAGATCACCCAACTCCATTTGAGTAAATTTGCGCAAGTTTTCGCGTACACGGTCATAAACAACCACGGTATCGTTCAAGGAATAACCCACAATGGTTAGGATTGCCGCGATAATGGAAAGGTTAAATTCAAGCTGGGTGATTGAGAAAAATCCCACTGTTAAAATAACATCGTGAACCAAGGCAATCACAGCGCCCAAGCCAAATTGCCACTCAAACCGTACCCAAATATACAAAAGGACCGCGCCAATAGCGAATAGAACGGAATTTAAGCCATCAACGATTAGTTCCCCACTCACTTTCGGTCCAACAAAGTTAACACGGCGATAGCTTAGGCCATCCATAACCTCTGCCAAAGCGCCTTGCACTTTTTCAATAGCAATTTGTTGCGCTTGGGCAGCGTTAATACCCGCTTCTTCATCAGCTGGTTGAGACTCGATTTTAATCAAAACCTCACGACCGCTATCACCAAACTCTTGTATGGCAACCTCACCAAGCCCCAAAGGCTCAATGGTTGAGCGGAATAAAGCCACATCAGCCTCAGTTTGGGTGCCAATTTCAAGGGTAATACCGCCTTTAAAATCAATCCCTAAATTAAGGCCCTTACTAAAAAATATTCCCAATGACGCAATAATCATCAAAGTTGAAAAGATTGCGGCAATTTTCTTTCCGTTGAGAAAAGGAATGGTGGTATTATCAGGAACCAGTTTTAACAACATAATCCTTCTCCCCTTTATAATGTGATTGTGTCTGATTTACGCTTTGTGATCCACCAACTGATAAACAGTCGGGTAAGCACAACAGCCGTAAAGACAGATGTGAAAATACCGATGGCCAGTGTCACAGCGAAACCCTTAATCGGACCAGAACCAAACTGGAACAGAATGATCGCCGCAATAAGCGTGGTGATGTTGGCATCCAAAATTGTGCTTAATGCTTGCTGGTATCCAGTTTCAATGGCTTTATAGGCTTTCATGCCATTGCCAAGCTCTTCCCTGACCCGCTCAAACACCAGCACGTTGGCATCCACCGCCATACCAATGGTTAGCACAATACCCGCGATACCCGGCAATGTTAGGGTGGCGCCAAGGGTGGATAAGAGCGCCAAAATAAGCGCAATATTGAATATCAACGCTACATCAGCCAGCAACCCAACAACACCGTAAGAAAGAACCATATAAACCAGAACTCCCAACATACCAACAATGGCGGCAAGCTCACCGGCCGCGATTGAATCGGCCCCAAGGTCAGGACCAACACTTCGTTCTTCTTCAATGGTAATTTCAGCGGGTAACGCACCAGCACGCAACAGAACCGCTAAGTCATTAGCAGTTTCAATGGTAAAACCGCCATAAATAATGCCAGAACCACCTAAGATCGGACTGTTTATATTTGGCGCGCTGATAACTTTATCGTCCAATACAATGGCAAAACGTCTGTTGACATTTTCGGTCGTAATTTTACCAAAGATGCGGGCACCACGGCTGTCAAAACGGAATGACACAACGGGGCGTCCATTTTGCTGATCAAAGGTACCTTGGGCATCAACCAAGTTTTCTCCGGTTAATTCAGCGCGGCGACGAATGGCAATTTTACCTGTACCATCAGCCATTTCCCGCACAATTGAGCCTGGGGCAACGCGGCCAGAGTTAATATCCTCAGGTGTTGCGGTCATATCAACCAAATGAAAACTCATTTTTGCAGTGGTTTGTAGAATGTTTTTAATTTGAGCTGTGTCTTGAACACCAGGCACTTGCACAACAATGCGGCTATCGCCTTGGCGTTGAATGCTTGGCTCTTTGGTGCCCATCTGGTCAATACGGTTACGAATAACCTCCAGCGTTTGGCTAACCGCACTGACACGACGCTCTTCAATGCCATCTTCAGTGAGGGCAACAACGATTTCACCGTCTTCATCGCCTGTATCAACATCCAAATCCAAACGCCCGACAGCCATAATATTGTTAGACGCCAATGGCTGTGCCAGTTGACGCAGCAAAACAATGGCGCGATCTTCATCATTGGGGTCACGCAGTTTAAATTTAACCGCCATACCTTCAGCTTCTAAATTGCTATACATAATCGTTGGGCTGGCTTGACGAAGGGTTCTGCGAACATCATCTAGCAGGTTCTCAACGCGCTCTGCCACCACGCTTTCAGCATCAACTTCTAGCAATAGATGTGCACCACCTTGAAGATCAAGACCCAGTGTTACAGCACTGTTAGGCATCCATGAAGGCAGGTCTTCGCGTTCCCCTTCAGTCAAAAAGTTTGGAAACGAGCCTAAAATGCCAAACAGGCAAAATAATAAGGTTAGCGTCGTTTTCCATTTAGAAAATTTTAACATGCGTCTTTCCCCAGACGGGTGGGACAATCAAAAAACAATTAAATTGCCCACGAAACTTATAACTTAAAAAAACATCAGCACCGCAATTGGGTGCTGTTGTCTCTCTTGATATTTAGTCGTTTTCTTTTTGTGGTTCGCCTTTAACACGAACGTCAGCAATGGTGTTACGCACAATGCGAACTTTTACACCTTCAGCAATTTCAGCGCTAACTTCATTTTCTTCATCATGAACACGAACAACTTTACCAACAATACCACCAGAAGTGACAATGGTGTCACCACGTTTAACGGCCGCGATCATTTCACGGTGTTGCTTCATGCGTTTGTTTTGTGGCCGAATCAATAAAAAATAGAAGATAATGAAAATAATGATCAATGGCATTAAACCACCAATGAGGCTTCCGCCTCCAGCACCTGCTGCACCCCCAGCGGCCTGTGCCATTGCTTCAGAAATAAACATACCCTGTTCCTTCTTGTAAATCATTTAGGTCAATTGGCTCGGACTATAACCCCTCATGGGAAAAATGCAATTAATCCCGCAGAAATCCGCCTCTTTGGTCAATATAAGCAATCTTTGTAAAGTTAAAAGGGCTTTCGATAATTTATTGTTTCAAAGCCGCAAATCAACCTATTCAAGATAGCGCGTTGGATTAACGATTCTTTTATTTCGGCGCAGTTCAAAATGAACTTTTGTCTGATTGGCAACACCCGTACTGCCAGCCTTCGCAATGACCTGTCCGCGTTTTACCCTGTCGCCAATATTGACCAAAATGCGCGATGAATGGGCATAGGTGCTTACCCAATTATCGGCATGCTTAATAAGAATTAATTGGCCCCACAGACCAAAATTATTATCTACATAAGCTACCACACCTGCCTCAGCGGCACGAACATCATCACCTTCGCTCGCCGCAATATCAATGCCATCATTTTGAATGCCGCCGCCTTTAACACCAAAATTGGATATAACACGCCCCTTTACAGGCCATAAGAACTTGCCCGATTGGCGAGCTGGTATCGCCACCCTTGAGGATGAATTACGTCTTAATTGCTGGGTTTGTCTTTGTTGTGCAGGAGTAGAACGGACAACCGAGCGCTGCCTGTTGCCTGTGGTAGGCTTTGTTGAACCCTGTTTGTTTGCCAAATAACGGCCCGGAATAAGCAACTCATCATTGACAGATATGCGATAAGGTTGGGCAATATTATTAACCTTAGCCAGTGTATTTAAACTAACCCCATATTGGGTAGCTAAAGATGAAAGCGTATCACCGCGTTTCACCTTATGAGTTCTAGCAAAAGGCACGTTGATGGTTTGCCCCGCTTTCAATTGATAGGGGGCGCGCAGACCATTAGCTGAGATTAACTCGTTAATGGGGACATTGGCCAATTTTGATAAGGAATACAGGGTATCCCCTCGCCTAACAGTAACATGCGCGGCAAAGCCACGCTCTGGGCTGGTTCTCGTGGGCTTTATCTGTGGACGCATAGAGGCTTGCAGCCCTCCATTCCCCGCAGATTTGCTTGGAGTTTGAAAAATGCCTTTAAACACAAAGCCGTTAGGTTGAACAAAACTGTTTGAGCACCCTGATAATAAGACAAACATCAAGGTAGCTAGTAGCAATTTAGATTGTTTAAGGCGATCAAACATAAGCATTGCAGAAACTATATGGTTCTTAGTGGCATAATCAAAGTAAAAATGGCCTCTACAACGGTTGTTTTAAGGATTATTCAAAAGCGCAATCAAGATCATCCTTTAAGCGCGCATGGGTTTCAAAGTGCGTGAGGTCCACATGCATCGGCGTGATACTAATATAATCATGCGACACAGTATGCAGGTCAGTGCCTTTATCATAGTCTTGTTGCTTACGTTTCAACCCAAACCAATAATAAGGAAACCCTCGCATGTCTTCGCGTTTTTCTATCTTCAAGCCACCAAAATCACGCTGTCCTTGATGGGTAACGCGAACGCCTTTTACCTGTCCCACCTCAACAGCGGGAATATTAATGTTAAGAAACACATCTTTTGGCCAGCCTTTTTCGACCACACGTTTAATCAAGCTTGGTAAATATTCGTGAACCAAGTCCCAATTGCCTTTACGATCACCGGGCACTAAACATTGACTAATGGCAATGGCTGGAATGCCCGCCAGCACCCCCTCGATGGCCCCCGCGACAGTGCCTGAATAGGTGACGTCTTCACCCAAATTAGCGCCACGATTTACCCCTGACAAAACCAACGTAGGCTTTTTATCTTTCAGCAGGTAATTCACGCCCAACATAACACAATCAGTAGGTGTCCCTTTAACCGCAAAGATTTGCTCACCACGTTCCAAAATACGCATCGGTTTGGTTAGAGTCAGCGAATGTGATGACCCGCTTTGCTCAGACAAAGGTGCCACAACCCAGACATCATCTGATAATTCTTTGGCTATTTTCACCAAATGTTGGATGCCGTCCGCACTAATGCCATCATCGTTGGTCACTAAAATGCGCTCAAAGGTGGGTTTGTGCCAATCGGTCATGTTATTTCGTTAAAACCTCTAATCCATTCATATAAGGACGTAGTGCTTCTGGAATAATGACAGAGCCATCCGCTTGTTGATAGTTTTCTAAGACAGCCACCAAAGCCCGGCCCACAGCAACGCCAGAGCCATTAAGAGTGGTGGCAAATTCTGTTTTCTTCTCACCCTTAGGGCGGTGACGCATGTTCATGCGGCGCGCTTGGAAATCGCCACAAACCGAACAAGATGATATTTCGCGATATTGGTTTTCACCTGGTAACCAAACTTCAATATCAAAGGTTTTTTGTGCTGAAAAGCCCATGTCACCTGTGCAAAGCATTACCACGCGATATGATAAGCCAAGGCGTTTAAGCACTTCCTCTGCCGCATTAGTCATATAATCAAGTTCTGCTAAGGCCTTGTCTTCTGTTGTAACCGTTACCAATTCAACCTTATCAAACTGATGCTGACGGATCATACCACGGGTATCACGACCTGCTGCCCCTGCTTCAGCACGAAAACATTGAGTCAAAGCGGTATAACGCAGGGGTAAATCTTCAGTTGGTATAATTTGACCACGTCCAAGATTGGTTAAGGTAACCTCGGCAGTTGGGATCAACCAATGATCAGCTGTCGTTTTAAACAAATCATCTTCAAACTTAGGTAATTGACCTGTACCGAAAAGGGCGTCTGACTTCACCAAGCATGGTGTTTGCATTTCACGGTAGCCATGAGTGTCAGTATGTAAATCAAGCATAAACTGACCCAAAGCACGTGAGAGCCTTGCCAATTTATCTTTCAATATAACGAAACGAGAGCCAGATATTTCAGCGGCCGTTTCGAAATCCATCAAACCTAAACCTTCACCAATGTCAAAATGGCGTTTTGGCTCAAAATCAAATGATGGAATGTCACCATGGGTGCGAACTTCCACATTATCACTTTCATCTTTACCCTCTGGCACTTCTGAATGTGGAATATTTGGTATGCGGCAAAGAATATCATTTATCTCTTCCCCAAGGCGTTTTTCTTCCACCTCAAGGTCAGCTAATTCGTTCTTTAGGCCAGCAACTTCTTTCATTATAGCATCAGCATCACCGCCTTGCGATTTAATCTTGCCAATTTCGCGCGAGGCCTCATTGCGGCGCGCTTGTTTTTCTTGAGCTACCGTCATCAATTCACGACGTTTTTCGTCTAAGGCTAGAATTTCAGACGACTGCCCCTCAAGACCTCGACGAGCCAAACCAGCATCAAAGGCGGCTGGATTTTCACGAATTGCTTTTAAATCAAACATGATACTGAACCATTCTTTTCTTTATTTTTCAGGCTAGACGGCTTCTTCTTCCGCCTTACGTTTATTCTCGACCATACGAATAGCGAGGATTGATAATTCATACAAGATTAAAATAGGAATACCCAAGGCCACTTGGCTAATAACGTCAGGCGGGGTTAAAAAGGCCGCAGCAGCAAAGGTTAAGACGATGGCATACTTGCGTTTTTCTTTAAGGCCTTGTGATGTGACAAAGCCAACGCGGGCCAAAAGAACCAAAATAACGGGCAACTGGAAACTTAAACCGAAGGCAAAAATCAAGGTCATTACCAGTGAAAGATATTCCCCTACTTTTGCTTCTAGGACAATGGGTAAGGCGCTGTCCCCGCCTGTGGTTTCAAAACCCAAGAAAAACTGCCACGCCATTGGAATAACCATATAATAGACCAACGCGGCGCCGGTTGCGAACAACACAGGCGTGGCAACCAAAAACGGTAAAAAGGCGCGGCGTTCATTTTTATAAAGGCCTGGTGCCACAAATTTATAAATTTGTACGGCTATAACAGGAAAGGTCAACATCATAGCTGCAAAAAAAGCCACTTTTAATTCAACCACAAAGGCCTCATGCATGGCGGTGTATATCATGCGTTTATCAGCCTGCCCTGCAACCGCATTGGCATAGGGCTTAACCAAAAAGGCATAAATATTATCGGCCACATATAAACAACCAGCAAAAGCAATGATGATAGCCAACGCAGCTTTTAACAAACGACCACGCAATTCAATTAAATGCTCAATCAAGGGCGCTTTATCATCTTCTGGGGTAAGGCTCATGCTTTATCCCCTTTTGTACCTTTAGATGACTTCGTTGATGCCCTAGTCGCAGGTGTTTTTTTTGATCTAGACTTAGTCACAGCACTTTTACCTGAATTTGATGGCGCCTTCGTTTTGGCTTTAGCAGCACTCTTCTTTGTTGACGTCACCTTTGTCGTATTCTTTGCTGCCGTCTTTTTAGGTGTTGACGTTTTTTTATTTGAACCAGCATTCGAGGTTGCCTTCTTAGTGCTACCTTCCCCCTTGTCGGTGCCTGCTTCTTTACTTTCCAACGGCTTCAAGTCATCATCAACCATTTGCTGCATCAAATTGTCAGCCTTGGTATTATTCTTGTAATCACTGAAGGCATCAGCCATTTCCTCGTCAGGGTCAACAGCTTCTTTCATAATTTGTTCAGGGGTTTTAGCGTTAATGGTGGCGTTCTTGCGCAACTCTTCCAATTCAGCGTCACGGGCCATTTGGTCAATGCTGCCCATAAAGCTGTTGGAAAAACTCCTAATTTTACGAATAAAACCTGCAACAGTGCGCATCACTTTTGGCAGGTCTTTTGGCCCCACAACAATGATTGTCAGGGCAGCCAGCACCAACATTTCTGACCAACCAATATCAAACATGAAAAAGATTCCGTTTTAAAGGGTGAGAAACTTAGTCGGCTTTTGATTTTTCTTTTTCAGAAGAAACTGTTTCTGACTTTTGGGCAGAAATAACCTTAGGTTCTTCCTTGTCATCATCAGCTTTTTCATCACCACCATCTTTAAGGCCAGATTTAAAGGCGTTTATACCCTTAGCAACATCACCCATCAGAGCGGAAATTTTGCCACGACCAAAAAGCAAGATCAATAAAGCCACAACGATTAAAATTTGTGGTAAGCTTAAACCCATTATGTTTCTCCCAAAATTATCAAATGCTTGATGGTGTTTGGGCGAGATTATCTAATATTTCCCAAAACACCAAGCGCTAATTCTATCATAATCCAGCTTTATTTAATAAAGTGGATCATCATCCCCCACTTCTTGATCGGTTGCGGGGTCAAAAATATCACCCCCCACCAATTCCTCAGTTTTCTCTTTTAATTTTGCCGCGATGGCCTCTTCTAAATCCATTTGGCTATCATCACGGGCGACATCAAGAATATCATCGCCCATTTTATCAAGCGCAATATCAACACTGTCTAATAATCCAGCGGCTTTCAGCTCTTCAATACCAGGTAAGTCCTTGATATCACTTAGGCCAAAATGCACCAAAAATTCTTCGGTGGTGCCATAAGTCATTGGGCGCCCGGGAGTGCGTCGGCGGCCCATGGGGCGCATCCAGCCAGCCTCAATTAAAACATCCATAGTGCCCTTGGATATGCTAACACCACGTATTTCTTCAATTTCCGCACGAGTTACCGGCTGATGATACGCAATAATGGCCAGTGTCTCAACGCCCGCACGGGATAATTTACGTTGTTCCTCCATTTCACGACGCAAAAGAAAGGACAAATCCGGGGCGGTTCTAAATTGCCATTTCCCCCCAACTTCCACCAATTGTACTCCACGATTGGCAAAATCCTCAACCAAGTCTGTTATATGCGCCTCAATATCAGCATCCTCAGGTAAACGCGAGGCAATTTGACCAACGGATAAGGGTTCGGATGAGGCAAACAACAAAGCCTCTATCATACGACGATGCTCAATCGCACTTTCGTCATAAGGCCTTTCTGATTCAGGGGCATTTACAATACCCTCTTCTTCTGTTTGTTGATCACTCATACCCATATTTTCCTCAGATTAGTCCCCATATTTACCACAGATTAGTCAATGTCATCATCGCGGCCTGCTTTTGGTTTTAAAAACAAGGGGCCATAGGTTTTGTTTTGACTGATATCAGCTTTTCCCTGCCGTGCTAGTTCTAAACTAGCAGCAAACATACTGGCAAGTGCTGATTTGCGATATTGATTGTCTGTCTTATCTTTTGGTAAAAAATCTTCCAAGCTGCACCAATCAACCTTTGTTCCCAATAAGTGGGATAAACGATTTAGGGCATCTTCCAGTGGCATCACAGGGCGGATGGCAATTTTTAAGCTGCTAACACTGGTTTTAACCCGTTGTTCTGCATAGGCTTTTAACAGTTCATATAGGGTCACGTCATAAGCGGCGGTTTTTAAAACAACCACATTTTGTGGGTCCCCACGCTTAAACACATCACGCCCTAGTACATTGCGTGACATCAGGCGCGCCCCCGCCTCACGCATGGCTTCAAGGCGTTGAAGACGAAGCTGTAGTCTAAGGGCCAATTCTTCAGCACTTGGGCCTTCTTCCTCTTCATCGCGCGGAATTAATAGTCGTGATTTAAGATAAGCAAGCCATGCAGCCATCACCAAATAATCAGCCGCTAATTCTAGGCGTAATCTTTTAGCCTCAGCCACAAACACCAAATATTGCTCAACCAGTTCCACCATCGAGATTTGTGACAAATCAACCTTTTGCGCACGAGCTAGGGTTAATAACACATCCAACGGACCTTCAAAACCTTCAAGGTTCAAGACCAATTTATGAGGATCATCAAGTTCAGGCGCGGTGCGAACCGGATCTTCAAAATTTAATGTTTCATTGGATTGCGTCATAATGGCTAGTTTCCCTTATAGCGCCACAGAACGCAATAGATTAAATAAATCATAAGCGGGTTGCCATAAAAGCCATTGATCTAGTGGAATATTTACACCTATATATTGGCGCATAACTGGCAAAATCATAATGATGACCACCAAAATTAAAATGCCATACTCTTCAATTTGCTGATATTTAGCCGCCATATTATGCGGCAGAAGCGCAGACACAATCCAACCGCCATCAAGCGGTAAAATCGGCCACAAATGGAAGATCGCCAACACACAATTAAGAAAAATAAAATTACTGATGTTGTTCAGCAACCAGTCAGCCATAAAGTTAGGAATAAGATCAGCAAACAGCGGTAAAATGAGCATAGTCAAAAAAGCCACCACCAAACAAAAAGCTGATCCAGAAAGAGCTACTAATATAGCCGCTAATTTTTTATTACCTTTATAATTGCTAGGTTTAATAGGTGTTTTTAGTCCCCACGCAAGCGGTGGCCCACTTGACAAAGACATAATTACGGGGGCCGCGATGGTGCCCATTGGATCAATTTGTTTGGTGAGGGCAAAACCAAGGCGATCTTCTGCTTTTGGGGTATTATCCCCCATCCAATATATCACTTGATTGCGAAAAGCTTCGCGCGACGTTGCCACTAAAAAGGCTGGTAACACCCAAACCAATAATGATTGTATCATTTGCTCTAACATGGTTAACCTAACTTTTAAGCGCTATTGCGGCTCGATACCAAGGGTTTCTGCCAATGAATGATAATCATTCAACAAAATGTCCGTGGATTGATCACTGCCTGAATTGGTTTGGTTATGCATGGCAATAAGCTTTTCAACTTGCTCAATACTAAGCGGCCTTGCAACACTAGCGATATCCTGCATTTCAGCCATATCACCATTACAATGAAGCAATAGATCAATACCCGCCTCTAAAGAACGCAATGATCGCTCAGCCATGGACCCTTTTAAAGCTTTCATGCTCAAATCATCTGACATTAAAAGCCCCGAAAAGCCTATATGATCACGGATAATCTCTTGAATAACCGCAGAGGACTGAGTAGCGCAGTTATCGGGATCAATGGCCTGATAAATAATATGCGCGGTCATTGCTAAAGGGGCATCTGATAGTGCTTTAAAAGGCTTAAAATCAGTTTCCACAAGGTCTTCCAAAGTGGCTGCCACAACCGGCAAATCAAGGTGACTATCAACCATAGCACGGCCGTGCCCTGGAATGTGTTTTATGATCGGCAAAACCCCCTCATCCAACAAAGCATCAATCACCACTTTGCCATATTTGCTAACAATGTCAGGATTTGAGCCAAAGGCGCGGTCACCAATAATATTATCAGCACCATCCATAATAACATCAAGCAAAGGCAAGCAATCTACATTGATGCCCACCTCAACCAAATCACGGGCTAATAAACGAATATTGTGATCAAGCGCCTTTTTCGCCATGGCTTCATAATCAGCATCTTGATCAGAAAACAACCCCAAAGCAGGAGCTTTACGCCAATGAGGGCTGGTCATACGTTGAACACGACCGCCTTCTTGGTCAACCAAAATTAAGGGGTGATCATGGCTAATAGTTACTTTAAATTCATCAACTAACATCTTCAATTGATTGGGATTATCAATGTTTCGCGCAAACAGTATTAGACCAACAGGGTTGCTCTCTTTGAAGAATGATTTTTCAGCATCGCTTAAGCTTGTTGAGGCACAGCCATAAATCGCAGATTGAATTGATGTCACGTTTCCCCGCCCCTGATTAGTGTTTGATTATTATTTTGGCGCGATGACAATACACGCTTGCTTTTGGTCTTTAATGGTACGACATGTTCGATCAGCCGATGAACGAGTGGCAAATGGCCCCGCCTGTAGGCGATACAACTGATTGCTACGGCCAATATTTACCCCACTGATATTGGTGCTTAAATTACGTAACGCCACAGGGAAACGCTCTTGAAAATTCATCCATGCTGCTTCAGCACTTTCTTTTTTCCCAAATGCTCCAAGTTGAATAAGGAAGCTACCTTCAGGAATGGCAGGTAACGCTACCGTTGGCTCAGTTGCCGGCAGCACTTCTTCTTCAACAACCTTTGCCGCAACAGGCGGGCTAGATGTTGGCGATGTTGCTACAGGCTGGGTGTTATTATCTGCCGCAGGGGCTTGATTTGTCGCTGTCGATGCAGGACTTTCCGCCCTTGACCCCTCATTAATTTCAGCAACCATATCTTCAACGGTTGGAGTATTAGGCGCTGGTTGGCTTTCCGCCTCTTTTGTCCCTTCATCAGCATTGGTGGTGATTTGCTCACCCTGCGCTACAGGACGCGCAACGGGTTGTTCAGGTACTGGCTGAATATTTTCAACTTGGTTGTCGTTTTTGCCGCTAATGCCGTCAAAAATTAGCTTATCACGGTCTGGCACTCGCAAGCCGCCACGATCTTCAGGCTCTACCTTTATCGGTGTATCTGGCGGGCTGACAATGGCCACCTGAATGGCATCATCGCTAAGGGCGCCATCATTGGCTTTATTGTACAGCCAGTAGATTAGCCCTGTAAAAACCCCCAAAAATATCAAGCTGATAAAAATGGTTCCAATAGGACGACCGCCCGATTGTAGCAACACATCGGTTTCCTCAGGAACCTCTTGCAACCAAGGGGCATTTCCCTCGTCTGCAGTGCTATTATCTTGGCGATCTTGGCCAACCATTAATGCATCTCCTCAACGGGTTCAACGCCCAGAATTGATAAACCAGACGCAATCACTAAAGCAACCGAGCGAATCAAAGCCATACGCGCTTTAGTGATGTCTTCATTATCTTCAATAATGAAGCGTAAATCAACCTGATCATTGCCCTTATTCCAAAGACTGTGCAATTCTGACGCTAAATCATAAAGATAGAAGGCAATGCGATGTGGCTCATGGGCCTCAGCAGCAGCCTCTAATAGACGTGGCCATGAGGCCATGTTTTTGATCATGTCCAACTCAGACGGGTCAGTTAACAAGGAAATATCCGCTGATTGCAAGGCCGCATCGCTGGTATCAAGCGATGGAAATGCCACCACAGCCTTTTTCATAACAGAATGAACGCGAGCGTGGGCATATTGCACATAAAACACTGGGTTATCTTTTGATTGTTCTTGCACCTTGGTAAAGTCAAAATCCAAAGAGGCATCATTTTTACGCGTTAACATAATGAAGCGCGTTACATCACGGCCAACTTCTGTGATCAAATCACGTAAGGTGACAAAGTTACCAGCACGTTTTGACATTTTCAAAGGTTCACCATTACGGAACAAGCGTACCATTTGACACAAACGCACATCTAACGATGCTTGATTGTTGGATGTGGCCTTAACCGCCGCCTGCAAGCGTTTTACATAACCACCATGATCAGCACCCAACACATCAATTTGCTGCATAAAGCCGCGCTTTACCTTATCAAAGTGATAAGCAATATCAGCTGCGAAATAGGTGTATGACCCATCACTTTTAACCAAGGCTCGGTCAATATCATCACCAAAATCAGTGGCTTTAAAAAGGGTTTGAGGGCGCGGTTCCCAGTCTTCGGGGGTTTTACCTTTAGGCGGCTCTAAAACACCTTGATATATCAAACCTGCTTCGGTTAATTCTTCAATACACTCATTGATACGACCAGTGTCATGAAGCGACTTTTCTGAGAAATAAACATCTTGCTTAATGCCAAGCGCTGCAAGATCCTCACGCACCAAATCCATCATTTTGCTGCTGGCTTCATCCTTAAACAAGGCCAACCATTCAGCCTCATCTTTATCAAGATATTGATCGCCATAGGTTTCTTTTAAATATTGCCCCACGCTGATCAAATAATCACCTGGATAAAGACCTTCAGGAATTTCACCAATGTCGCGGCCGTGCGCTTCTTGATAACGAAGGTGGGCAGAACGCGCCAAGGTATCAATTTGCGATCCTGCATCATTGATATAATATTCTTTGGTTACATCATAACCTGCTTTTGCAAGCAAATTTGCCAAGGCATCACCAAAAACCGCGCCACGAACGTGACCAACATGTAAAGGCCCCGTTGGGTTGGCAGAGACATATTCAACATTAACCTTTTGATTATCACCCATAGTAGATGAACCATAGTCGGTGCCTGCAGCTAAAATCTCAAGCACACGACGCTGCCAAAAACCATCGCTTAGGCGCATGTTAATGAAGCCAGGTCCCGCAATTTCAACGCTTTCAACATCTTCATGTTCGGACAGCATATCAGTGATCAACTGGGCAATTTCGCGCGGGTTACGGCGCGCTTGCTTGGTTAACACCATCGCCGTATTAGCAGCGATATCGCCATGTGATTTATCACGCGGCGCTTCAACCGACATTTTACTAAGGTCCATACCCTCAGGCAAATCGCCTGATTGGCTTAATGTGCTAACGACATTTTCGATAATGTCGCTGAAATAGTTAAAGATATTCATATGTCTATGGCCGTTACATCAAATTGTTTTTTATATTGTCTCAGTGCATAGCGATCAGTCATTCCGGCGATAAAATCGGCGACCGTTCGCGCTGTTTTCTTCGTATGTGCCCCGTCGGTGCTCTCATACCAATCCTTTGGCAGGCATCGCGGCTCTTCGATATACAGATTGAAAAGCTCTTTGACTACCCTTTTTCCTTTGTTCATCATACGAATAATGCGGTGATGTTTATACATGCGAGACATCAAAAAGTCTTTCATCTTTTTCACATCCACCATCATATCATCGCTAAAGGTGACCAAGGCCTCACCCGCTAAGCGCACATCATTAACAGATTGCGGCTTAAGTCTTTGTATTTTAAGCGATGTTGAGATCAAAATATCATTCACCATACGATTAATAAGACGACGCACCATTTCATGAATCAAGACCTGTTGATCAAGGTTTCGATGCTTTTGATTAATTTCATCCAACACACTAGTAACTAAAGGACAATGGCTGCTTAATTCTTCTAGGGTAAACAGCCCTGCTCTTAAGCCATCTTCCACATCGTGATTGTTATAAGCAATATCATCAGACACCGCTGCAACTTGTGCCTCTGCACTGGCAAAGGTATGAATTTCAAGATCATACTCTGCCAAAAACTCTCTTAAGGCCCAAGGCAAGTGTTTGGGGGCATTTTTAGGATCAATAGCACCATCAACCAACGGGCCATTATGTTTAGCAATACCCTCCAACGTATCCCATGTTAGGTTTAAGCCATCAAAGTCAGCATAACGGCGCTCTAACTTCGTTACCAAACGTAGGCTTTGCGCGTTATGATCAAAGCCGCCGAAGGGTTGCATCACCTCATCCAAAGCATCTTCGCCTGAGTGACCAAAGGCCGTATGACCAAAATCATGCGACAAAGCCAGTGCTTCTGCTAGTTCTTCATTTAACTGCATGGCGCGGGCAATACTGCGGGCAATTTGCGCCACCTCAATGGAATGAGTTAAGCGTGTTCGGTAATAATCGCCCTCATGATACACAAACACTTGGGTTTTATGTTTGAGGCGACGAAAACTGCTGCAATGGATAATACGGTCACGATCTCGCTGATAACAACTGCGTGTTACAGGGCTTGCCTCTTTATGTTGGCGTCCGCGCTCTTGCCCCGGAATGGAAGCATATTTGGCTAAATAATCATACATCAAGGTGATTTCCCGCTTAATTTCCAATAGATTATCGCGCCTTTCTTGATAAGCCAATATCTATTTCAAGAAAAGCTATCAAGACAGCGATCTTTTTATGATGCGGTTGACAGAATGTGCTAAACTCCCATATAGAAAGCATTAGAAACATCACCTTTTCAAGCGAGACTTTTATGAGCAGCCAACCAATAGCAATGAATGTAACGGACAATGCCGCCAAGCGCATTGCCAAGCTTATTGAGATGGAAGGTAACCCAAATCTAAAACTGCGTATTTCAGTGTCAGGTGGAGGTTGCAGTGGCTTTCAGTATAACTTTGAGTTTGATGAAAACCAAGAAGCTGATGATGTGGTCGTGGAAAAAGACGGAGTAACCGTGCTTTTGGACAACATGTCTTTGCTTTATGTTTTGGGGGCTGAGCTTGACTTTGTTGAAGAAATGGTTGGCTCTGCCTTTAAAATTAGCAACCCTAACGCCCAAAGCTCTTGTGGGTGCGGATCGTCATTCGCCATTTAACCTTCTTGCCAGCCACTTCCAAAGGATACCGGATTTATGAAAATAGCGACCTTTAACGTTAACTCAATGAAGGCGCGCTTGCCCCGTGTGTTGGAATGGTTAAAAGAAGAACAACCTGACATTGCTTGCTTACAAGAATTAAAGTGCGTTGATGAATCTTTCCCGACAATTGAAATTGAGGAGCTAGGATATAATTGCGCTGTCCATGGTCAAAAAACCTATAATGGCGTGGCGATCTTATCTAAACACCCTATTGAAGATGTTGTTAAGGGCTTGGATGGTGAAGATTTCGCCGATGAAGACCTGCCAAATCAAGCGCGCTATATTGAGTGTTTTACCGCAGGTTTACGTGTTGCCAGCATATATTTACCTAATGGCAACCCCCGCCCCGGTCCAAAATATGATTATAAATTGCGCTGGATGGACCGCTTAACAGCCCGCGCGGCAGAGCTTATTAAATGGGAAGAAAAGCTGGTGATGGCGGGAGATTATAATATCATCCCTGAAGATATTGATGTCTACGACCCCGTAGGATGGGCGGATGATGCGGCGGTTTATATTGATAGCCGTCGTCGTTTTCGGGAAATGATGAATTTAGGCTTTACCGATGCCCTTAGACAAATTCACCCAGCAGGGCCGCAATACACTTTTTGGGATTATCAGCGCGGCGCATGGCAAAAAGATAATGGCCTGCGCATTGATCACTTCCTACTATCACCAGAAGCTGCAGATATCTTAGTTGATTGTCAGGTTGATCGTGCCCAACGGGCCAAAGAAAAAGCCTCTGACCACACCCCTGTTTGGATTAAGCTGGATCATAAAGCTGATTAATCTTTCGGTTTGTGGCTAATTTCAATGCGGAAACCATCGGGGTCAGGGATAAAACCTGAATAACGGCCATCATCAAACTGAATAATGCGCCCCCCTTTATAGCCTGCCATTTCAACAGTCATCATAACCTGCTGGACAAAATCACGATCAGGGGCACGAAAGCCGATGTGATCACAGCCTGGCCCATGGGCAGAGCGAATTTCTTCCATATCACTGGCTTGGCGAATTTCTATTGTTAAATGCTGACCAGCAAAGCTATTAGCATTCTTTTTAACAAAGCCAAATTCACCCAACACAACGCTGTAAAAGGCCATGCTGCGCTCTAAAAACTCACCATAGATAACAATATGATTTAACGATAAGGCTTCGCTCATTTTATTTTACTCCCCAGAAAAACAAGACACCTATCTTAACGCTTAACACTAAAGGGCGTAAAGTCTGTTTTTGTATCATAAATATCCACGCCTTCAGCTTTTTTCAGGCGGTTAATCACTAAATAGGTCACAGGCGTTAGAAAGGCTTCCCACAACACCTTTGTCACCCATGCGAATATGGCAATATTGATCAACATTTCAGTTTCCCACATGCCGTAAAAGGCAATTGGATAAAAGATAGCACTATCAATGCCTTGGCCCACAATAGTGCTGCCAATGGTGCGCTGCCACAGATGTTTACCCTTGCTCCACACTTTCATTTTTGCCATCACATAGGCATTGGCAATTTCCCCTAACCAAAAGGCGGTGATTGAGGCAAAAACAATGCGCGGCGTGGCCCCAAAGACATAGTCATATTGCGCTTGACCATCCCAACGATCAGCGGGCGGCATTGCCAACACAATTTGGGTCGATACCGCCATAAAGATCATCGCCCCAAAGCCCATCCAAACAACACGGCGCGCACGGGCATAGCCATAAACCTCAGTCAAAATGTCACCAATAATATAAGAAACGGGGAAAAAGATCACCGCCGCGCCATATTCAAACACATAACCATCAAAGGGCCAAAAATTAAGCTGCAATGCCGCCGCTTTTGATGCCATCAGATTTGACAAAATTAAAATTGCCACGAAAGCAACAATGAAAAAGTCAAAATATTTGAAGGTCATGTTTTCTGTCGACATTTCTGTCTTTGACCGCGTCATGGTAGATGTTCCCTTTTATGATCTTTCCTCATGCCCTTTTTAGCCGATTATGGCGACCTTGTCGTGATTGTTTTTCATTTTAACAAAAATGTTATCCCGTTTCTAAATCGTCATCAAACCGTCAATTGATGAAAACCAAGATTTATGCTATGTTAAAGCCAATCGTTGAACCATGTATTGGGGAATATCATGCGGCTTTCATACGATGATTTAATGCGGCCCCGCACCGCACGCCAAATGCACCATTTTTGCCTAACCACTAAAGATGAGGTTAGGCGCCTCAAAAAACGCCTCAAAAAATCGCTCTGTGAAGAATATTATCCCCTCGCCCGTTTTTGCCGCCAGCTTTATAGCCACAAACAGCGTTACCAATTTAAATTATTTGAAGAAAACCGCCCCTATTATGATGGTGTTATATTAGCTGAAAATCATTTTGTTGCTAATTTTCAAATAACCGGTGCCAATGTTGACCGCACAACCGTTAAAGACACGCTGAAATATGATCGCCACAGTAGCCAACCCGCCATTGAGTTCAGCTTTGAACAGGTACACGCCAATCTCATCCGCGCCCTAAATCGCAAAATAAACCGCTTTAAGTCTGCCAAAGACAAACTAAGCAACAAACCCTGCTGGCTCATGATCAGCTTCACCATCAGCGATATTGACGACGATGACGACATTGCCGATTACCTTCACGAAATGCAGCATTACCCAAACCTAGACGAAGCCCTTACTTTTTTCGAGCGCATTTACCTCATCTCAGACGACGGGTCCTATGTGTTTGAACTACAAAAAGACTGCATATCAGTCCACGAAAGCCTTTAATCCCACAATGAGGCAACAACCACGGACATTTCTTAATACCAGCAATCTCCCCCCACATCATATAGCAACAACTCATGCGGATCCTTATGACTTTGATAAGTCTGATGGTGCCTATCTAAGTTTGATCGCGCCTATTTGTCTTATTAGAGGCACCGACAGGAAACATATAGCAGTTTTCAGGCATATACACTGACCCAATCCATCCTATCGCGCCTGCTGACAGATTGATGGTGCCTAGTTTCTGATTAATCGCGCCTTATTGGGTGCCGATGGTGCCGGTTTTGGGTGATTTTGACAAATGTGCGTTTTTCAATAACAATAGTTGGATAAAGAAGGAGAAAACTTCATGAAAAAAAGCATTACGACAGCCACTTTAATCGCCTTAGCATCAACATCTTTTCTGGTTACCCCCAAGCCCACCATCGCCCAACAGGCTGAGATTTGCCATGTGGCTAACGCTGGGTTTTTCATTACTGATGGCAAAGGCAATAGCCTATTGCTTGATGCGGTTATGGGAACGGGGCTAAAGGGCTATGAAGCTCCAACAGCCGAAACCAATTTACAAATTGAAGAAGGCACCGACAGGTTTGAAAGTGTTGATTTGGTTCTGGCAACCCATTTTCATGATGATCATTATATGGGCAATGCAGTCTCAAACCACATGGCGCATAACCCTGAAACCAAATATCTTATCCCCGTTCAGGCGCAGGAAGAACTATCTGATGGCGCTGATAAAAGCCGTATTTTGAATGAGGAGATTACCCAATCATCAAAGCACAGCTTCACCGTTGGTGGCATCACGGTTGATGCCTATGGCATTGATCACGGTGCCAGCTATCCTATTGAAAATGTTGGCTATCACATCACTATTGGCGGCAAAACCTTTTTCCACCCCGGCGACATGAGCACAACCCGCGAACAATTAACCGAAGCTGGCCTTAACAAATTACCTGTCGATTATTTATTATTGCCTTTCTGGCATATGCTAGACCCAACTGGGATGCCCTTAATCACGGAAAGCTTTGATTATAAAAACATCATCCCCATGCACCTTCCCACCGAAGACAAACCTTGGATGGCGCAAATGGGTGGCTTAGAGGCGATGATTGATATTGTCTTTCAAGATAAGTTCGCCGCCCCACTTCATCGACTAACAGGCCAAATGGACTGCATAGCTTACTAACAACCAACCCAAACACACTTTGATCGTGCCTTCTGACCAAAAACTTAATCTTGTGGTGTGCAATGAGATAAATTATACTCTCTATAGTTGCTAATTGGGGTAATTATTAACTTGGGGGCACCATCATGACACCAGAAATATTCGACCAAACCTACGTCAACACCAAACGAAACCTGCTGTTTGTCTCAACCTTGGCAATATCTCATAGTTTTGGGATCATCTACATTCCAGCCGCCCCAGTATTGAGAGACATCATTGACAAACCTCAATATTTTGAATGGGGACTATTTTTGATGACATTCTACTTATTCACAAATTTTATATTACGAAAAAACGTTCTCTTTAGTAAAAATGGTCTGGAAGATAAGTTCAACATTCCAGATACTAAAAAAAGAAACATTATTCTATCTTTTATAGACTCACTTCAATTCTCAATGGAAAGAAATTACACAGATCAACATACCGCACCTTACCTTCTAAACCTTAAAACGGATGTTGAAACATATATGACATATATAGACTTCATTATAACGGATATTAATGAAAACTCTTCACAGGAAACAAAAAAAAGAAAATGGAGTGTTTTTTTACACTCAATCGCAAATGAAGCAAGAGATGAAACCACACTTAAACTTATCGAAGAAATAGCTAATAATATAGCTATTGGTAATGAGAGCTTTCTTAACAACGGTTCCTTTAAAAACACAAAATATTTATTACAATCTCATCAATCACTAATTAAATCACTCGCAAATATTGAAAAAGAAACAGAGCTTTATTTAGATCGCTTGCAAAAAGTTGATCACATAGATATTACCCTCCCAGCTCTAATATCAATATTTGCACTCGGTTCAATTTTATGGAAAATCCTCTGATCATAAAAAAAGGGGAAGCGTTGGCCTCCCCTTTTGGTGTTTTTGCATTATTCTTGGCTGGATTACCCTAGTCTAGAAAGGGCTGTTTGAAGCTTTTCTAGGGTGCTTTCTAGGTCAGCTAGGTCGGCTCGGTTTTTCTCGATAACTTCGGCTGGGGCCTTAGCAACAAAGCCTTCATTGTTTAGGCGACCAGCGATGGATTTTCTTTCTTTGCTGGCTTTTTCAATGGCCTTCGATAGGCGCGCTTTTTCAGCGTCAATGTCAATAACGCCTGCTAATGGGATGACCACGGTTGCCTCATCCACCACAACTTGAACAGCGCCTTTTGAAGGGGCCTCAGCGTTGGTATCAATGGCCTCAATACGCGCCAAACGACATAATAGGTCATTATGAACGCTTAAACGGCGCAGTGTTTCCTCATTGGCATCACGAATGATGGTGGGGATTTTGGCACCCGCTGGAATGTTCACTTCAGCCCTTGCTGAGCGTACCTCGGTCACAAACTTAATTACCCATGCCATTTCATCAGCGGCAGATTGATCAACCAAGCCCTGGTCAAACTCTGGCCACGAGGCATGAATAAGATCACAATCGCGTTTAACAAAGGCGTGCCAAATTTCTTCGGTAATGAAAGGCATGAACGGGTGAAGCAGGATCAAAATTTGATCCAACACCCAAGCGGCCGTTTTACGGGTTTCAGCCTTCGCAGCCTCATCATCGCCGTGCATGATGGGCTTGATAAGCTCAAGATACCAATCGCAATACGTACCCCATGCAAAGTGATAAATGGCGTCAGCACTTTCATTAAACTTAAAGGCATCCAAGGCTTTTGTTTCGCGCTCAACGGTTTGCATCACCTCTGCCACGATCCA
>CAKZLM010000039.1 GCA_937126915.1 uncultured Alphaproteobacteria bacterium | reverse complement strand
AGAAATAATTGGGTCGGTGCGGTTATATTCTGCCCATAAAAGCCATGCCAAAAGCCCCAACAGTATGGCTGTTAAAAAGCTGATGCCTGAAAGCGTTTGATAATTTTCAGCGCTAACAACACTGGTGATTAAGGCCAAAAACGATCCCAGCCCCGCAAGGATCAAAAACGTTAAGATTTGCGGTTTATTATAGCCAAACTCGGTTTCTATTTTTTGCACGGATACCATAGCTAATAGCCTAACCACTAATTGGCCTAGACAACAATGAAAATTTTTCATCCTGTGAGAAAAAGAGAGGTGGGTCGCTGATTATAAGTTAGGGGCAAAAATCAACGACCCAGTTAGGGAGAGCGCATCATGCGCTTTGGGGGGAAATATGTCGTAAACATTCACGTTTTAAAGGCGTTACTCCTTATGGTGAACCGTGCCACAGGCACCACACATGGTGGCGTTGGGGCTGCTTAAATGGACGCCGCAATCATCGCAAGCGTGCCCGGCATTGGCCTCGTTATGATTGATCAAATGTTGCACCAATGCTTTGCCTTTAAGCGGTAAAGCTGCTGTATCCAAAGGATAATTCAGCATGGTTTTATAAGCCGCTAACACTAAGCCATAGTGGGCTGGGTCAGGCACATGATCCAAGCGATCATTGGTGGCCAATTTAAAAGCTTTAATGCTAGCTCCGACATAATCATAAAGGGCTTGTAATTCTGCGGCTTGGGTCTTGGTCAACAGCGGTAATGTCGTACCAGTTTTGGTGCACCAGCCAAGTTTGGGGCCTTTTAGCTCCACCCTTTTAGGGGAATGGGCTTGGTGCGATGCCTCAAATGATACCCGCGCCTTATTGGCCGTTAAATTGGCTGCGCGGTGTGGATATTTTAAAGCATAAGAATTTTGTGTTGGTTGTTGTGTTAATAGCGAGGTTGCTAATAAGGGGGCTAGATCAAAACTCACCTCTAGGTGGCTTTCCGGTAAAGCGACGCTGTAAACGTCATTTTGGTAAAAATCTTTTTCATTCAATTGCTTGGTCATGGTTCTAACTCGTGTAAATCGGGTCTATGTTCAGGGCTATAGGCGGTCCGTTTCGGACTAATAATCAGCGGAATCAGGGCGTTTTCTTGGCGCCAAAAATGCATCTCGAACGGGTTCTGACTAAAGACGGATTGACATCGTTCATAGACATTTCTAGCTACTTCGGTCATCTTTGCCATGGCATAAGACATAGGCGATGAGGTTTGAGGGGTTGCAGTTTGTTTCATCGTGATTTCCTTTTCATTTGGTTCAATGGTTAATGTTAGTATGTTGATATGGTGAAAGTTAGTTTGGTTACAGTTTGGGTTAAGTGATTTGGCAACAAAAAAGCCCCTCGGAAATTTCCTGAGGGGCCTTTTTAATCTACCAATGTTTTGGTCAGGTTAAGCGACGAAGCCCCTCTTATGCACAATCCACATAAACGCAATGCGCACACACAGTGAATGTGCAATGCGAATTCGTTTTTGAATTGTGGTCATAGAAAGTTTCATCATCTTATTCCTAAAAAGTGCCATCCTTACAAGTTGGCGGTGTGGGCGATATCCTTTTCTTTGGCCCGATTAATGTTGGTCGATCAATTTCTTGATCTGGGCAATTGCAACTCCCATTCTCTGGGTAGAGTCACAACGCTTATTTTTAACATGATCTTCTTTTGACAATCTGTCAAGTGACATTTTATATTTTTTTTAATCTTATTTTTAATATAATGATACAATAATCTTAACAAATTATTAATATAATTACAAAACTAGCATTTTACCATTTTATAAAGCTCTGCCCCTTTGAATAGGCTGGCGCTATCAAAATGTAGAATTAAATAGCCGTTAGAGGGCGTTAAAATCTTATATTCTGCTTCCTCTTGACCAAGGGCATTTGGGTTTAGGATTGTGGCGATATGTTGATCTTTTTTGATTGCGTCACCAGGCTTAACGAAAAACTCTACCAGTCCACCGATTGGGCTATAAAGGGTGATGTAATCGCTTAAGTCATGGATGATGCTCTCGGCGCGGCCTTCCTCGCCCACATTTTGCTGGCTATCTAATCTTTTGGTGATCAGGCCTTTATGCTCCATCCATGCTAAAATGCCGTGGCAGTCTGCGATGGCGTCTGCGCTATTGAGGCGCTCTTGTGATCCCAGTTCAAGGGTGAAGGCCTCAATACCAAAATCATGGGCTTCGCCCAATTTTGCCAATGCCTCGCTTAGCGACCACCATGGCACAAAGCTGGCCTCATCAAGCGCGCCGTCAAAAGCATTAGGTATGGATAAAATATGACGAATCGGTAATTTCTTAGCGCTTTCAAGGGCATAGCTTGCAGCATAGAGGTGACGGCAGGATTGTGGACCAGTGTGTAGGTCCAAGATATAATCAGCTGTGTGAGCCAAATTTTGTAAGGCCAATGTCATGTGCTGACCCGTTGGTAAGCCTTGTGGTTGCTGACGTTTCGCTGTCAGATTAGCCAGAATTTTAGCCCGAAAGTCTACTTTTATGTCATTGGTGCTTTGACCCTGATATTGCTTGGCTAAGGCATCATAATCAAACCTGTGATCAAAATATAAACGATTCCAATTATCCCCCGTTACGGGATCGAAACGACCACTAGTGTAATCTACATTTTTATTATTCATGCCGATGGGATTTGCAAATGGCACCATGGTAATGTGGGCTTTAAGGTGCCCAGCTTGCTCTAAGGTCTTCAACGCTTTCATAAGGTGGTGAATAACCAAGTTGCCTTGAACTTCAGCACCATGAATGCTGGCTTGGATATAGCATTTTGGCGTCTGGTCATCGTCACAACCAATGGTGTAAACGGGCACTTCTAGGGCCTGTCCCGTTACAGTTTCGCCAACAGTCATGGTGGTTTTGTTCATCGTTTTTCTCTCAAATTCAGTCACTTATAGCGTTACTTAAGCCAGCTATCCGCTTCTTCTGGGTGTCGTAAAGGGGTGCATTGTTGATTTTGGTAGACCGCTTCACCGGGCAAGGTGTGGCATAGGAAAAAAGGCATCCCCTCGGTAAAGCCATAAGCCCCAACCATATCAAACCTTAACCAATCACCTGTCTTGATGGTGCGTGGCAGGCTAAAACGCCCTAACTTATCAAGGCCAGTACATAGCGGGCCATAAACATCCATTTCCTCAAACTCAGACGGTCTTTCAAAGCTTTCTTGGACCATGGTCGCAGGAAAGGCTTGCCCTGAAAGGGGCGGGCGCATCAAGTGATTAACGCCGCCAGCCATCACCAGCTGGGTTTGGCCCCAATTGGATTTGCGCTCGATAACAGGATTATAATAAGCGCCGCAATTGGCGACCGCATAACGGCCTAATTCCATCCATATCTCACTGCCTGGCAACGTGTCTTTGATAGTACCCAGCTGGGCACAAAAATCTTGCCAATCAAAGGCGGCGTGGCCCTTATCATAAGGCACCCCAACACCACCCCCAAAATCAACAACTTTCAGATCAAAGTCTAGGTTTTGCGATAATTGTTTCATAACCGGAATTATATGCTTCCAGTGGGCCAATAAGTCATCAACAGACAGCAAATTGCTCCACTGAAAACAATGACAACCGATAACTTTGAGGGCGGGATAATCCTCTAAATTCTCCGCTGACCATTCATCGATGGTTTGTCCAAAAACACTGGCCATGGCAAGTGGGTCAAAGCGCTCACTGGTGTCACAGTCTTGGTCTGGTCCCGGGGTTTGTAGACGCAGTAAAATGTCCAACTGCCCAACTGCCAAGTCGTCAGCTAGTTTATTCAAAAGGCTAAGCTGTTGGCGGCTTTCGGCCACAAAACAGCGCACACCTGCCTGTAACATTTGTTCAATCTGATTAGCAGATTTGGCGGGACCTGTGTTGATCAGGTTGTTGGCGTCAACGCCTTGAGCCAAAACTTGGCGCATTTCACCAAGGCTGGCAACGTCAAACCTGAGGCCAGCTTGGTGTATTTCTTTTAAGATCGCCGACAAGGGATTAGCTTTAACCGCATAAAAAAGCCTAATCCCCTTAGGCACAGTCATGCTGGCAAGGTGGCGTTTTAAGGCATCAAGATCATACAGGAAAAACGGCGCATGCCACTTTTCCTGCAAATCATGGGCCGCATTTTCTATGGTTTTATGGGCAACCGATATGGTCATCTTAAAGCGTCCTCAAGGGCAAGCGAGCGATCACTGTTTTCATCACGGTATTTGATGATCACAGGGCATTGCACAGATAGGCCTTGGTCTTTGGCCCAATCATTGGCGATAGGGCGGGTGCCGGGCACCACAACCGCACCTTCTGGAATGTCAGCGCCGCGTGGGCGTAATTCTTCGTTGACGCAGTCATAAACAGGAATTGACGATGATAGGGTCACACCGGGGGCTAAGACGGCACGTTTTCTTATGATCATGCCTTCAACCACGATGCTGCCTGCGCCAATGAAGGCATCATCCTCAATGATAACAGGCATGGCACCAATGGGTTCAAGTACGCCGCCAATTTGTACACCAGCTGATAAATGCACGTTTTTACCAATTTGCGCGCATGACCCCACAAGAGCGTTACTATCTACCATTGTACCACTGTCCACAAAGGCACCAATATTGATATAAGCAGGCGGCATAATCACCACACCCGACGCCACATAGGCCCCAGAGCGCACCGAGCTACCACCCGGCACCATGCGAACACCATCTTCAACCGTGAATGCACGGGCAGGGATATTGTGTTTATCGACGAAGCCGCCAGCCATTTCGACATTGTTACCATTGCGAAACACATCAAGAATGGCTTCCTTGACATCAGCATTAACGGTCCAAGAGCCATCGTCATTAGGGGTTGCTGCACGCATGGTGCCCTTTTGTAAGGCTGTGATTGTTTCTTGCCAGCTCATTATCATCTTTTCCTTTAGGTCTATAGATTATCAGTCATTACTTATTTGGGCGTTATTCATTGCCACTTATGATTGGTTTTGAAACCACTGTTTGGCTTCTTGATCAGCCTTTAATAAGGGGCTGATGTCTTTAATTTCATCGGCGGTTAAAGGCGCCAATAGGGTGTTATGGGCGATGTCACCGCGCTCTGCCAACAAGCATTTTGCTGGAATGGGATTACTGACCATAAATAAGGTGTTCATGGGGCCTTCCATATCAGCCAAATCAGGGGCATTAGGGTCCTCTTTTGCTTTTAAAACAAAGGCATGGGTGGCTTTTGGCCAAACATTGCTAGCAACAGATACCAACCCAACAGCGCCTTCTTTTGACATGGCAGGCATCAAGGCATCATCGCCTGAATATAAGTTAATATGCGGTAGGGCCGAACGCGTTTCTCTCACCCGATCAAGGTCGCCGCTGGCTTCCTTAATGCCCCAAAAATGGGGGTGATCAGCAAGGCGTTTTAGGCTGTCAAGCGACAGGCTTAAGGCGCTGCGACCCGGAATATTATAAATCAAGCAGGGCTTGGTTGAGCGATCCAACATCGCTTTAAACCACTGATATTGCCCTTCTGGTCCAGGTTTTGCGTAAATGGGAGAGCCTAATAAAAAGGCATTAACGCCTGCTTGTTGGCAAAAATCCAACCACGCTAGTTCTTCCTGAAGTTGGAAACCGCCAATACCTGACATAATGGGCACGTCAGGGCGATTGGCTAAGACATGATTAATCAAGGCTTTGCGTTGCTTTAAGGGAATGGCCAGTGCTTCGCCTGTACTGCCAAGTAATAAAATACCATTACCTGCCTCATTTTGTTGGGCAACAAGGGTGTCTAGTGAGGCATAGTCGATGCTGCCATCAGGCAGCATGGGGGTTACCAACGCGGTCCACAGGGGGGTTTCAGGGAAGTGACGAATTGTTTCGGTCATGAGGGTTCTTCTCTTTAATTTTTAACTTGAAGGCTTAAGTGCGCATCAATAAGGGTGTGAAAATCTACCATGCCAGCGGCCAATTTTTGCGGGCCTGCCTTTGTAGCAGCATATAATTGTTCGGCGGCCCATAAGGCCCCACGGGCAAAAAGACGTCGATCATGGGCTTGATGATGCAGGGTGATGGTTTCATCGCCACTGGTGATGGTGATTTTATGATCGCCCACCACATCACCAACACGGTCTGACGTGATGTTAATATCATCAAGGCCAAAGCCCGCTTGCTGGTCAACCAGCCATTCACCCCAAGAAAGGGCGGTGCCACTGGGGGCATCTAGTTTGCCAGTGTGATGAATTTCATGAATGGCAAAATCGCTGCTAGGATCAAGGCTTTTGATCAACCCAAGGGCATTTAAAGCATGTTTGACCAACGGCATGGTCAAGCTGAAATTATGGCCCTTAACCCATGTTAAGCCAGCGTCAACCAGTTGTTGGTTGATGGTTTCAGGCCATTGATAGCCCGTCACACCCCAAACCACCGGTAAGTTTGCTTTGAGGAGCAAAGGCATTAAATCGGGCATCGCCTCACCCGGGACAAAGCATATGGCTACTTCCGCCCTTTTCAAGGCATCAAGCGTGGCAGGGTTACTGCGCCCAAACGGGCCAATAATTTGGTTGTCGTCTAAAAGGGATAACAAGGCGCCGCCGGTGCGGCCTTTTCCTATAATCGCTGTTTTCATGCGCTTTCCCCAATGGCTGTGTCATGGAATAACTGATCATGGATGCGCTTAACCGCGGCGGCGGCGTTTTGCTGATCAACCAAAAAACATAGGTTATGTTGGCTGGCGCCTTGGCAAATAAGACGAATGGGAATGTCTTCGATGGTTTGAAATACCTTGGCTGAAACACCCGCCGCGTTGGAAATACCATTGCCAATGAGGGCAATAAGCGCCAAATCACGAGTTACTGTGACATCGCCTAATTTTTCCAAATCTTCTAACAGGCCTTTGGGAATATGGTGACCTTTGCGGTCGGGGTCATCAAGGGTGAGGGCAACGCTGACCTCACTGGTGGTCACCAAATCAACACTGACTTTGTAATCGGCCAAAACCTGAAAGGCCCGTGCCAAGAAACCAAAGCTGTGTAACATGTCCAAGCTAGTTAAGGTGATAAGCACTTGATCTTGCCTTAAGGCAATGGCGGTTAGGCGATTATCATCTGAATTACGGCATTGGTCCGCGGGGCAAATTTCGGTGCCGCCCTGTTCAGGGTTGCGGCTGGAACCGACAAATACTGGAATGTTTGATCGCACTGCAGGCCACAAGGTTTTGGGGTGCAATATTTTGGCCCCAAAGGTTGCCATCTCGGCGGCTTCAGGAAAGCTAATTTCCCCAATGGGGCGGGCATCAGGCACAATCCGTGGGTCTGTGGTGTAAAGGCCGGGTACATCGGTCCAAATTTGTAGGGTTTTGGCTTTTAACCCCTCAGCCATCAGGGCCGCTGAATAATCTGATCCGCCACGGCCAAGGGTGGTGGTTTGACCTTCTTCAGTGCCGCCAATAAAGCCTTGGGTAATGAAAACATCAGCGCTTGAAAAGTCCATGGCATTGGCGATGGCGTTCTTCAAAAAATCGGTGTCCACATCCGCTTTACCAAAGTCTTCGTTGGTGCGCATAAAGGCGGTGGCATCTAACCAGGCGACTTTGATGTTTTGTTCTTGTAAAACATAACACATTAAATGGCTGGACATTTGCTCGCCTGTGGCTAGCAGGCTATCTCGTAAGATAGGGTTCTTACCATGCTCTGCCAATGTTGCAGACAAAGAAGTGATTTTATCAAGGGCCGCGTTAATGATTGGGCGCACTTGGCGTTGGTTATCAGCACAAAGTTCGCGTAATATGGCGTCTTCAATGGTTCGAATTTTTTCAATATGCGCGCTGCGTTCAGCCGCGTCTTGGATGCAATTACCTAACTGACTAAGCAAATCTGTGACGCCAGCCGAGGCGCTAACCACAACCAATTTATTATTGGTATCTTTGGCTATGATTCGCGCGCAGCGGTTCATGGCGTCAAAATTCGCCACGCTGGTACCACCAAATTTTAAAACATTAAACGACATTGTGTCCCTAACTTAAACAATATTAGGGAGAGCCACAAAATCAAATATGCGTTAAAAACACCTAGACGATCAAATGCTCTCCACCAAATTTTGGTGACAGTCATGGGGATTCAGCCCACATGCCCGATAATCTGCATTGCCAACATACATATTATCTCGGCGATCGTCCCCGTTTCAAACTGGTCATTGGGCTTTGGCACCCTCTCAGAATGATATCTGGCAATCGCTCCTCAACTGATCTTCAATAAGAAGACGATCAGTGCTATAAGTAACTGCAGCGCTTAAGTCAATAGGTCATGAGCAAAATAGCCCAATTTGCGATGACTTTTGCCGCTTAAAGCTTAGGAAGGTCCATTTCTAAAATGGACATGTGAAGATCAAAAGAAATATCACCCTCATCTTCATCACGGTAAACGACACCAAGAAATTCGCCATTCAGCATCATTTCAGCCGAATCAGTTGGTTTGCCACGGGGAACCAATTTTATGCCATCATTACCAAAAGTGGTTTGCAGGTAAGATTGCAAGCGTGTGACATCGCTTTGGTTCATTTAAACTCTCCCATGGATATTACTGTGTCGTCTGTATTGTGTTTGAAATTTTCGCTATGGTGATAGGGGCTTTGCGCGAAAAACACAAGCCCCTAGCCCAAAAAAGCAAGATAATGTGCCTATTCAACCTTTTCGAATAATAAAGTCATTCGATCAGATTCGCCAATGGCAGCATATTTCGCGCGGTCGGTGTCGCCCAAACGATAAGACGGCGGCAAGGTCCAAACGCCGTCGTTATAATCTTTGGTGTCTTTAGGGTTGGCGTTAACCTCAGACTTAGCAACCAATTTAAAGCCGTTGCGTTCGAAAATTTCTGTCACCAAACCTTCGGTCATATAACCGCCCCAAATGCCTTTATCGGCGTTAGGGCTGCCATCTAAACGGTGATCAACAACACCCACGCGGCCACCTGACTTAAGCGCCTTATGCATGCTTTGAATGAAAGCATCAGCATAATTGCCCCCTGTCCAATTGTGCAGGTTGCGGAAGGTGAGAATCATATCAAATTCTTCTTCCACATTCAGGTGCGGGTCATTGGCATTGATATCCAAAATAAGCGGTGAACCATAAAGTTCAGGTGTTTCGGCCCAGCGGCTGTATAGAGTTTGGTTATCAGCTTGGGTACGCTCACGCGTGGTGGTGATTGAACTAACCACCGGTGCATAAAGGCCGTCATGGGCCAAGTATGGGCCTAAAATTTCAGTGAAATAGCCACGACCTCCGGGCCAAATTTCAGCAACCTTCATGCTGGGTGTGATGCCAAAAAACTCGATCACGCCTTTTGGGTTGCGATATTGATCACGGGCAATGTTGGCTTCGCTACGATGATCGCCAGCGATAATGCTGTCGAGATCCTTTTTATGGCCATCGGCTAAAACATTGGTGAATGGCAGGGCAAAGCTGGCCCCAACCAAGGCGATTTTTAGTGCTGATTTAAACATTTGTTCCCCTTTGTATTTGGTGTTTATGCAACCAAGAAGTTAGCATCAAATTCCCTCAAACGCCGTTATTATGGTATAGCCTTTGATAAATGAAAAGCATTTTAGGCTAAATTATTTGGTTTAACGGCTGCTTAGATAAGACATTATACGAAATTAACGCTTATTGGATACGAAAAGCGGTGAGTGGCTGAGACGCTTGAGCGTTTTCTCATGTTTGTCCCTTGTCTATCGGTAAAAATTAGTGTTCACTGAGGGGGAAACATTGAGGGGAATAGCGATCTATGACCGATACGGATGACTTAAAACACCAATATTTAGAATGGACAGGTAATTCTTTAGATGAAATGGCCCAATATGTGGCTGATTTCAAAGCGGGGAATGGCGAACCTGCTGTTCTAAAAGAAAGCATTTATGGCATTGCCCATAATGTTAAAGGAATGGGGTCCGGCTTTGGCTTTCCTTTGATGACCGAGATTGGTGAGTTGATGTCAACCTATCTGATTAATTTGAAAAACCCGCAAGATTTATCAATGGATATTATGGATGCCAGTTTGCAATCCATGAAAGTGATAGTTGATAACGCCATTGATGGTGATGGCGGGGCAAAAGGCGCTGAACTTGTGTCTAAGTTGAAAATAATCTATCAAAAAAACCAATCTTAATAAGAGTGTTTGACCAGAACGAGGACGGTTATGAAATATCTTCACACCATGGTACGGGTGAAAAATCTTGATGAATCATTGGCTTTTTATTGCGATGCCTTAGGTTTGAAAGAACAATATCGTAAAGATATTCCTGAGGGAAAGTTTACACTGGTTTTTTTAGCGGCACCGGGGGATGAAGAAGCGCAGGTAGAGCTGACCTATAATTGGGAAGGCGAGGAAAATGAAACGGGCTATTCCGAAGGGCGTAATTTTGGCCATTTAGCCTATCATGTGGATGATATCTATAAAACCTGCCAACACCTTATGGACAAGGGCGTTGTGATCAATCGCCCACCCCGAGATGGACGCATGGCGTTTGTGCGTTCGCCCGACAATATATCCATTGAATTACTACAAAAAGGTCCCGCGCTTGAGGTCAAAGAACCATGGGCGTCGATGCCTAATGTTGGGCACTGGTAGTTTGAGGGCTTTTTTTGTTTCATTGTTCAGGAAACCGAATTCTGAAACTTATTTTCTTAATGACAAAAAGGGCCAGATATATTAGTCCTGTTTAGGTCTTTGAGAATCTTTAAGGGATCATTATGAAAGCGGCTCCGGTCAGCAGAATATCGATGCGCTTGGCAACCATGACCATTGTTTTGGCCATGTTGCTGGGTATCGTGCTGGGCGCGGTTCAGGTTTATGCTGACTTTTTTGACGAAATTAATAACCGTGATGATACCATTCAAGAAATTTTAGATGTGGCTAAGCCATCTGCCTCGCGTGCGGTTTTATTGCTAGACCCTGACCTTGCGTCTGAGGTGGTGCAAGGCTTGATGGTATATCCTTTCGTTTTCTCGGCGACAATTTCTGACGAGTTTGGCAATCAAATTGGTGTGGCCCATCGTGAACAGCGTCAGCAAAGCAATACCCGATGGCTAACCACGCGTGTTTCAGAAGAAATGGTTGTGACCAAGGTTGTCTTGGATGTGCCTGATAACATGGGCGGGCGCCCCGGTTCGATGGAATTGGTCGTTGATAGCGATATTTTCTTCTCCGAACTGTATGATCGTGCCACCATCACCTTCCTTGTGATGATTGCGACCAGTATTCTGCTATCGCTTTTGCTTTTCGGTATTGCTCACTTCTTGCTGGCCAGACCGTTGGTAAGCATGGTTCAGCAATTGGAAGCGGTTAATCCAGAATCGCCTTCGGCTGACATTAATATTCCGCGCGGGCATGACCGAGATGAATTAGGCATGGTAGCCCGTGCAACCAATAAATTATTGGTGTCGATTCGTAATTTGTTGGATCAGCAGCGCCAATCGCAAGAACGCCTTGCCAAAGCACGCGATGAACTAGAAGTGCGGGTTTTTGAGCGCACACGCGAATTACAGCATGAGATTGGTGAACGCCGTTTGGCACAAGAAGAATTAGCCAAAGCCAACCATAAGCTAGAAGAACGCGTTGCTGAACGTACTGCAGCCCTGCGGTTAGAGGTGGAAGATCACAAATCAACAGCAGAAGAATTATTGCGCATGAAAGAGCAGGCTGATGCCGCTAACCTCGCAAAAACGGCTTTCCTTGCCAATATGAGCCACGAATTACGAACGCCATTAAACGCCATTATTGGTTTCTCGACCATTATGTCGGACCAAATGTTTGGCCCGATTGAGAATGAAAAATACCTGCAATATTTAAAAGATATTGTGAACTCTGGTAACCATCTCTCAGAACTTCTTGGTAATATTCTTGATTTGGCTAAAGTTGAATCGGGCGAATTGAAACTGCATGAAGAAAACATTGTGATTGATGACTTTATTCACTCGTGTCTCGACATGTTCAAGGTCTTGGCTGGTCGCAACAATATTTCGCTTAATTCTGAACTGACCGATAAAGCAACAAGTGTTTTGGGTGATAAAACCCGCCTTAACCAAATTTTGATTAATCTTATTTCAAACAGTTTGAAATTTACGCCAGATGGCGGATCAATTTCGGTTTTAACCAATATGACAGACAAGGGTGATTTACGCATTGCTGTGCGTGATACAGGTATTGGTATTCCAGAAGATAAATTAGAAACAGTGCTTGAGCCGTTTGTTCAGGTGGACATTTCTTATTCTAAAACCCACCAAGGCGTTGGTTTGGGATTGTCGCTCTGCAGAATGTTAGCAGAGCTTCATGAAGGTCGTTTCTGGATTGAAAGTGAGCTGGGTAAGGGAACCACAGTTTTTGTTGAGTTGCCGGCGCATAGAGTGTCTGCTTAGAAAATAAATAAGGGTCTGAATAAGACGGGGTGTAGGTGTTTAGGCATCGCTAAAAGCGATTGAATTGGGGATAACATCTATAGTTTTTCGGAGAAACTGCCGGAAAAATGGCCGCGACGGGTAACCGTGCCAAAGCAGGCGCGCAGTCGCAAGTCGTTTGAGGCGATCTTAAATGCCAGTTTCAGATTGATTAAGCAAATGCCGTGGGATGAGATATCTGTGCAAGATATTGCCCGCGAAGCCAATGTTTCTATTGGGGCTTTTTATGGTCGTTTTGAGGATAAAGAAACCTTATTAGACTGTTTGGCCGCGGTTGTCGCCAACGATGTTGAAGCGCTTTTTGCGCCTTATTTCAACCCAGATCAACCGACCAAATCATTCCAGCAAAAACTGGATAAATTTGTCGAAAATGTTTTAGAGTTTTTTCAAAAACGCGAAGGTTTGGTCAGAGCCCTTTATTTGAATTTGTGGCATCATGCCTTCACCAGTCATAAAAAGTTTGATCAGACATCAACCGATATTCAAGACGTGATGCGTCGACTGGTTAGTCGTGTGGCCCAGCAATTATTTGATTGTGCTGATTGCCCGCGCGAAATTCGTGCCGAAAAAGAATTGGTTTTCATTTTAAACATTGCTGTTCTTACGGCCCGTGATTGGGTTGTATTTGATACCGGTGGCAAAAAAGACATTGATCTCTTGACCAACCCAATTGACCTAAGATTAAAACGTATGGTCAAGGGTTATTTTGGGGCCTAAGGGGCGATCCATTTCTCACAAAAACAATAAACTTTAAGGAATAAGCGCATGACCGTTAGCAAACGTCAATTTTTGAAAATGGCTGGTTTATCCAGTGTTGGCTTCATGGGTGCTGGCCTCTTAAATGCAGGTGGTACTAGCACAACCAGTGTGGAACCCATGACTGCTGTGCAATCATCCACGGGCCTAAGGCCGATGACGGACGGTTTAAAACCTATTTCTATAGAAGAGCGCCAGGCGCGTGTCCAAAAACTACAAGGGCTGATGCAACAAGCAGGGATTTCTGCCTTGGTGGCTGAGGGTGGCACATCCCTAATGTATTTCACAGGTATTTCGTGGGGTCGCAGCGAACGTATGACCGCCGCCATTATCCCTGCCGAAGGTGACATTGCTTACGTAACCCCGTTCTTTGAAGAGCCAAAATTACGTGAGCGCATCCTGTTTGGTGATGATGTCAGAACATGGCACGAGCATGAAAACCCGTTTGAGCGTGTTATTCAACTTTTGAATGATCGCGGTTTTCAAAATGGCAAGTTGGCGCTGGAAGAAACCACCCGATATTTTATTGCTGATGGTTTAAAAAAAGCTGGCCCAAATTTTGAGTTGGTATCTGGTACCGATGTTGTTTTGGGCTGTCGTATGTATAAATCGACCCATGAAATTCAATTGATGCAGGCGGCCAATGATATCACTGTTCGAGCTTATCAGCATGTCGCACAGAATATCCAAAAGGGCATGACAGGCCGCGACGTTGGCATGATGATGCGCCAAGCGCAAATTGACCTTGGGGCACGTTCTTTGTTTACCCTTGTTTTATTAAACGAGGCCAGTGCTTATCCACATGGATCAAAGCAGCCGCAAGTGGTTGAAGAGGGCGGTATTGTGTTGATGGATTGCGGGGCAGAGGTGCTTGGCTATGAATCAGATATTTCCCGCACATTTGTCTATGGTGAACCAAGTAAGCGCCAGCGTGAAATTTGGGATTTGGTCCGTGAAGGTCAAGAGGTGGCGTTCGAGGCGGCCAAGCTTGGCACCCCTGCAGGCCATGTTGATGATGTGGTGCGCAAACTGTATGAAGCGCGCGGCTTTGGCCCTGGATATGAGACGCCGGGCTTACCACACAGAACCGGTCATGGTATTGGTATGGATGGTCATGAATCAGTAAATTTTGTTCACAATGAACAAACCGTTCTTGCCCCTGGCATGTGTTTTTCCAATGAACCGGGCCTTTATATTTACGGCGAATTTGGGGTGCGCATGGAAGACTGCCTTTATATGACTGAAAGCGGCCCTAAATGGTTCTCAAAACCAAGTGAAAGCCTAGATAACCCGTTTAATTTATAAATTTTGGGAAAGGGGGCTGCCTCTAGGCTGGCCCTTTTATGGTATGAAAACACTGCGTGATATTGAAACCCCTGCTTTGGTCGTTGATAAAGGCGTTATGATGCGCAACATAAGGCGTATGGCGGATAAATTTGCGGGTCATGGCGTACCATTAAGGCCGCATGTGAAAACCACAAAATGCGCCACCATCGCGAAATTATTGCTGGATGCGGGTGCCAAGGGCGTGACCGTGGCCTGTTTGAAAGAAGCTGAGCATTTCTTAGAGCAGGGTATTGATGACCTGTTATATGCTGTGTGTTTAACGCCTAATAAATTACCCCGCGTCAAAAAATTGATCGACAAAGGGGCTAAATTAAGCGTGATTATTGATCACATTGACATGGCGGAAATGGCAGCAGATTTTTGTCAAAAAAACCGACTGACCTTGCCGATGTGGATTGAGGTTGACTGCGGAGAAAACCGAACAGGTTTAAAGCCTGAAGATCCTCGCCTGATTGACTTGGCGCAAGCTATTTTTGATCATGATCATTTAACATTAGTGGGGGTTTTGACCCATGGCGGCCATGCTTATGGTGCCGGGGCGGTTGATGATATCAAGGTAATTGCCCACGAAGAACGATTGGCAGCCCTTGCCGCAAAGAATAGAATTGAAAGCCATTTAAAAGTTACAACTTTGAAAGTATCTATTGGGTCAACACCCACTGCTGTGCATGGTGAAACATTTGAGGGGATAGATGAGGTGCGCGCGGGGGTTTATGTCTTGGGTGACTTGTTTCAATGGCAACTTGGCTCGCACGATGTTTCGGATATTGCGGTTAGTGTGTTGGCACAGGTTATGTCTGTGGAAGAGGGAAAAAAAGTCATCACTGATGCCGGTGGTTTGGCACTTTCCAAAGATCGCAGTACGCAAAAATCAGATCAAGACTTTGGCTTTGGACTGTTGTGCAATGAAAACGGGCAACTTTTTGATCCACAGGCGATTGTCAACGGCGTGCATCAAGAACATGGCGAGATTTATGCCACCAAGCAACAACCACACCTTCCACCCGACATGATGAAGGTTGGTGCCTTGGTTAGGGTGCTACCCAATCATGCCTGTATGATGGCAGCCCCTTATGATCGCTACTATGTGGTCGACGGCGATCATGTGATCATTGATCAATGGGCGAAAACTACGGGCTGGTAGGGGCCTTTATTGAGCGTCATTGGGTTTATAGGGCACAAAGTTTTTAAAGCGCTCAAAACCAATAAGGAAGGGATAAAAAGTCCCCTCAGAAAAGCCACTTTGAGGGATGGCGACAATGCCATCATCATCGATGGATTGTACCGTTAGGCGCGCCCCTTCAAACTCAAAACTTTCGGGTAAATTATCCATGGTGATAAATTTTCTTGTGTGATTTAGCTGGACAATATCGCGGCCATTATCAATTTCTAAAACCAGTTCAAATACATTTCGGGATAAACGGGTCGGTGGTAGGGCGATTAACCGTAAATGATAAGATTGTGCTGTATGGTCGGTTATATCCACCGAAATAGGGGTAATAGATTGCGCCAAATTTAACACATCTGAGACATAAGGGTAGGGTTCATTGCTACCCAATTCACGGCTCAATCTTAAGTCTAACTTGCCATCTTTGTCCATATCGGCATAGCAGTTGACGGCGCCATCAAGGCCAATAGACAACATTTTTTTTGCCTCAACTACATGGCACCAAAGATTGATGGCTTGCATGGTGTCTAAGTCATCTTCGGAGATGGGAATGGTCATGCTTGCGCCAAATAAATGAATGATTTGACCATCGCTGGGTCGAATAACGCCCGTACGAACATAATGGAATTGCCCCTCAATAATGGGTGACCGCCATTGATATTTTTTGGGGATGCCAAAGGGCGTTTCAACCTCAATCGGCTTTAGGGTCATTTCAGTGGTGGTGGCAATATTGACCCGCTTTAGGCTGCAAGCAGAGGTCACCATCAAACAAAGCATGATGCAAATGACGTTTCTAAGCCTTTTTTCTCGCGTTGGTTTATGAGTCATTTATCCATGCTTTTCATAAAATTTTGATTTTTTTCGCCCTTTTCAAACCATTATGGGCATTATTGCTTGACCTGAACGACATTAGCAATAAAACTCTTTAAAAATACGAAAAATAAGGGGTTTTGCAACCTCATCCATGGGAGGTATGGTATGAAAAATTGGATGTTTCGTTCAACAGCAGTAACAACATTATTATCGGCGATGGTTTTGCCAGCAGCGCCCTCGGCGATGGCCCTGCAAGATGATGATGGCGTTGAAGAAATTGTTGTAACGGGTTCTTACATTAAACGCAAAAATCAGGCTGACACGGCTTCACCAATCCAGGTAACGGGCCAAGAAGATATGACAGCACAGGGTGTTGTCACCATGGCTGATTTTGCTGCGACACTAACGGTGAACAGTGGTGCGCAGAACAATCCAGATGCCTTTACCCAAAATGTGACCACAGGCACCTCAAATATTAACCTGCGTGGTTTGGGTGTTGCTTCCACCTTGGTGCTGTTAAACGGTAAGCGTCAAGTCTTTTCGGCGGCACAAACCGATGGCGGTGTGGCGTTTGTTGATACCGCGTCGTTAATCCCGACCATTGCCATTGACCAAGTTGAAATTTTGAAAGATGGCGCGGGCCCGTTATATGGCTCTGATGCTGTTGGCGGTGTGGCAAACTTTAGAACCCGCAGTGATTTTGAAGGCCTAGAGTTAGATGTTGGCTATCAAGGGGTGACCAGTGAAAGCCAACGCGATCTAACCGCTTCGGCTATTTGGGGTAAGCAGTTTGAAGATACTAAGGTTATGGCCTCTATCAGCTATATGAACCGCAGTCGTTTATCGATGCGTGACCGTGACCTTCGCACCGATGAGGCAAAAGCCAATGGCCTAACCATTTCAACTGAATCTGGTTATCCGGGCACGTTCGTTATTCCTACCGCGCCAATTGGTAATTTAAATGATACCTTTGCATTTTTGTCAGTTTATGACCAAGTGATGCCGGGTTTTGCGAACCCAGCGTCGCCCTTATTACCAAATGTGATTGCCAATCCATCGGCGGGCATCCCTTTGCCAGCAGAATTGGCGGCTCTAGGTTTTACCTCTAACGCGGCACCCAACTATTTCCCATTCCCGACGGTTACATCGCCTGATGGTAATGTTGTGTTTCCGGGCTCATCTTTCACTGGCTTTGTCCGCCCTGATGCCTCTTTAGGACAAGGGGTGATTAATATTCCGGGCCCTGTGGCCGCGGCCCTTGGTTTGGGTGATGGTTCAGCCCCAATTGCCCTTGGTGCCAACGGTATTGCAGATGCATTAGAGGGGCTTGTAAATCCTTTTGTGCATTCGGCGGCAACCAATCCTGTGGCGGCACAATTAGGGGTGCCGGGCAGCTGGTTAAGCTTTGCCCAAGTGCCAAACGCACCAGGTGCGCCTTTACCAGCCTTCCCTGACCCAAGCTGTGCGGCGGTTGCTGAAACTTACGAAGATGTTGTGCCTATGACCGTGCCAATTACCAACCCATTGAATGGTGAGGTTAGCAATATTGGTACCTGTGGTTATGACTTTAACAATCAGTTTGATTTGGTGCCAAAAGAAGAGCGTGTGCAGGGCTATGCTGATTTCTCTCATATGTTTGATAATGGTACGGAGCTTTATGGTGAGTTTGGCTTTGCGGTTAACCGGGCCACTCGTGGTAACTCAAACTTCCCAATCACCTCAATCATTCCGTTGCCGGCCAACTATCCGTTCAACCCGTGGGGCGTAGACGTCTTTTGGGTGGGCCGTTCACCGGGCGCAAACTTTGTTAACGATCGCTTAAACCCGAACCCATCAACCCACAAATCGGACACCTTCCGTTTCTTAACCGGTGTCACGGGTGAGTTATCGGGTTCTTGGACCTATGACGTGTCTTATATGCACGCAGAAAATGTCAATAAATTCACTGTTAGTGATGGCTTGAAGACTAATTTGCTACGCGCCCTATCCGGCTATGGTGGTGATAGTTGTGATCCAACCACCAGCCTTCCAGGTCAAGGCAACTGTTTCTTCTACAACGTTTTTGGTACAGGCCTAATAGCCACGGATAGTGCTAAAACGCCATTGCTTAATAGTGATTTATCACCGGTTGTTGATGCCAATGGTATCCCTGTTTTGGTGAATGTGAAAAACGGTCCTGAGGTGTATGATTACATCATGGGTGAGGTTGCCTTGGATATGGAATCATCCATGCAAGTGTTTGACGCTGTTACAACTGGTGACCTTGGCACATTTGATGGTATGACCATTAGCGCCGCCTTTGGGGTGCAACATCGTCGTTCTAGTCTGTCTTATGGTTATGACGAAAACACCAACAATAATAACTTTTTGTTTGTGACAGGCGCTAATGACTTCAGCGCTAATCGCGATGTAACCGCCATTTTTGGTGAAATGTTATTCCCATTGATGGAAGATATGGATATCCAAGCCGCTCTTCGTTATGAAGATTATGGCGGGTCTTTAGGCAGCACGCTTGATCCAAAACTGGCTGTTAACTATCGTATGGCTGATAGCATTAGCTTACGTGGTAGCTGGGGTACCAGTTTCCGTGCAGCCAGTATTTTCCAACAGCGCGGCAACCAAACCACGCTTCAATCGGTTCGCGATCCACGCAGCAATGGCGAGCCCTTTGTGGCTGTTAGAAGCCAAGGCGTTGAAGACTTGTCACCTGAGCAGTCAGAAATGTATAACCTAGGTTTCTCTTGGGAGGCTTTCCCAGGGCTCGTAATCTCGCTTGATCGTTGGGATTATAAATTCACCGATGTGATTGTGCAGGAAAATGCTCAAGAATTGGTGAACCGTGCCTTAGCAGGCGGTGAAACGGATCTGATCGGATCAAAAATCTTCCTTGATCCAACCGATGGTTCTATCGACCAAGTGACCACTGATTATACCAACGCGGGTTTCATCAAAACCAATGGTTTTGATGGCAGTGTTCAGTGGACCCTTGAAGACACGCCGCTTGGTTTCATTACCTTGGGCGCGAATTTCACCATCATCAATGATTATAAAAGTCAAACCTTTGATGGCTATGTAATTGACGGTGCCAACAGCCGTAACCGCGATAACTTTGCTGACCCAATGCCAGACTTTAGAGCATCAGCTATGTTGGGTTGGGCTTATGAAATGCATGGCATCAATGCCTTTGTTCGCACCATTGGTTCCTTCACTGATGACCAGAACAGCACCTATAATCTTCGCGCCAATGGCACACCTGATTATAATAACCCAATTGAGGTAGTCACCATTGATGATTACACCACGGTTGACCTGCAATATAACCTAGCATTGGATGATATTGTTGGTGTTGAAAACTCGCGCTTTACCATTGGCTTGATCAATGCCTTTAATAAGCGTCCACCATTTGTCAATTCTGATGGTGGCTTTGAGACACGCACCCACGATCCACGTGGTCGCTTGCTTTACGCTAATATGCGCCTTTCATTCTAAATTGGAATGACATTAAAATTTAAAGGGGCTGTTGTTCAATTTGAACGACAGCCCTTTTTTGATGGATTGTTAATCTGAGTTTTTATCTTCGGGACGGTAATCATCGCCATAAAATTTACTGGTGATGCGGGTGTGAAAGTCTTCTGCTCTAATCGGGGGATATTTGGGATCCGCAAGGCTGGGTAACACTTCCAGCATTTCGTCTTCCCACACATAAACCGCCATAGGCAGCGAAACTCGGGGGTTTCGCCTTGCTTCTTCGGTCATAGGTTGGGCCACGCGGTGGGTGGTGGATGGCAGGCGATCATTGGTAATACGCTGCATATAATCACCAGTGTTGATAATTAAAGCACCCTTTGGCGCGTTAAGGCGTATCCATTTCATATTTTTGCGGTTTAAAACCTGCAACCCTTCTTGTGATGAGGCGGGTAAAATGGTGAACAGGTCAACATCTTCATGGCCTAACATACGCCCGCCTTCGGCCTTTTCAAGCTCACCTTTAAGGGCAGGATAATAATTCAATCGGAAGCCAAAATTGGTTTGGGTAAGCTTGTCGTCATAATGATGGGGGTCACAATCAAGATAGGTCAAAATAGACTGCATGATCGGTTTGATTAGTTTCTCATGGGCCTCCACCAGTGGGCGAAATTTAGCCTCATAGTCAGGGCGTGGCCAAAAATCAGATGCCTTATATTGGGGATCATTGTCCAAATTCATAGCACGGCGGCAAAACACCCAACCTTCCACCAAATCAGGGTGAATGATCGAGGTTTCTTTAACCGGGAAATAACCCTGATTAACCGATCCATGGCGCTTGGCATGATAGGGCATGCGCTCTTCCATTGGGATGGTTTCAAAAAAGTCGATCACATGTTGTTCACATGTATCGTAAAGATTAGCATCAACGCCATGGTTGATTAAAATGGCAAACCCTATTTCTTCTAAAGCGGTGCCAAAGTCATGGGCAAATTGTTGTTTCTCTTCATTATTGCCGTTCAGCCATAAAGAAAAGTCACAGGTTTTAATTTCAAATTCTGTATCAAAAAGCTCATTTTTAGATTGCTCAGAAAAATGATACACTTGGTCTTTTTGAACCTGTTCATATTTCTGATATTTCTGATTTTGATCTTTAACGCCCTGTTCTCTGGCGTTCGTATCCAGCTTATGCATTGATCTAAACCTTCCCACGTACCCATTTTGTGCGGGGAGTGTAAGCCAGCTTTTCTAATAGAACAAGCGTGTTATGCGTTAAAAGCATGGCTTGTCTGTTGATTAGATGGCTTGATCTTAACAATTCTTTCATTCATAGCTGCTATAGGAAAGTAATAGATTGTGCAAAACTTGGCCAATATGAAGGAAATAGAATGAACAATCCCGCTGATTTAACCGACTTACCAAAGCAACAAGTGGGTTTTGGGGTTATTAAAACCGAGTTATTGGCAGGTTTAACCGTTGCCTTGGCGTTGGTGCCTGAGGCCGTTGCCTTTGCTTTTGTGGCGGGGGTTCATCCCTTGGTTGGTCTTTATGCCGCCTTTATGGTTGGATTTGTCACGTCGCTTTTAGGGGGGCGCCCGGGTATGATTTCAGGTGCCACAGGGGCGTTGGCAGTTGTGATGGTTGCCTTGGTGGCAGAACATGGTGTCGAATATTTGTTTGCAACGGTTGTTCTGATGGGCATTTTGCAGGTATTGGCGGGGGTTTTTAAATTGGGTAAGTTCATTCGCATGGTGCCTTATCCGGTAATGTTAGGTTTTGTAAACGGCTTAGCCATTGTAATTTTTCTTGCGCAAATGGGCCAATTTCAAATTAATGGCGATTGGCTACCTACCGACCAATTAACGCTGATGTTGGTTTTGGTGGCCTTAACTATGGGTATCATTGTGGGCTTTTCAAAATTAACCAGTGCAGTACCAGCGCCGCTTGTGGGTATTTTGGTGGTGTCGTTGTTGGTTATTTATTTTGGCCTTGATGTGCGCACCGTAGGTGATTTAGCCACCATTAAAGGTGACTTACCCAGCCTGCATATCCCTGATGTACCGCTTAATTGGGAAACCTTCACCATCATTTTACCCTATGCCTTAATTCTGGCCGCTATTGGCTTAATTGAAAGCCTATTAACCCTAAATCTTGTAGCGGAATTGACCGAAACCAAGGGCGGGGCCAGTAAAGAATGTGTGGCACAGGGTGTGGCCAATGTGGCCACAGGCTTTATCGGTGGTATGGGTGGTTGCGCGATGATTGGTCAAAGCATGATCAACGTGTCATCGGGTGGTCGCACTCGCTTGTCATCGGGATCAGCCGCAATCTTTTTGCTTTTTTTCATTCTGTATGCATCCAGCCTTATTGAGCAAATTCCACTGGCCGCCCTTGTGGGGGTGATGTTTATGGTGGTCATTGGCACCTTCGCATGGTCCAGTTTCCGTATTTTGCACAAAATCCCCCGTTCAGACGCCTTTGTTCTCATTTTGGTGTCAGCCGTAACGGTGTTTAGTGACCTTGCTGTGGCGGTGATTGTGGGTGTAATTGTTTCTGCCTTGGTTTACGCGTGGAAGGCCAGTCATCGCATTTATGCCCAAACCGCTTTCCATGGTGAAAATCATAAATTTTATAAATTATCGGGCCCGTTGTTTTTTGGTTCGGTTGAAAGCTTTAACGCCATTTTCACTCCGAATGATGACCCAGAAGAGGTCACCATTGACTTTGCCGACAGCCGTGTGATTGACCATTCGGCCTTGCAAGCCATTGACGCCTTAAGTGAGCGTTACGCCAAGCGCGGCAAGACATTGCACCTGTGCCATTTAGGCCAAGATTGTAAAGATCTGTTGAAAAAAGCGGGCAATATGGTCGAAATATCGGTGCATGAAGACCCGCATTATGGCGTGGTTGTTGATTATGACGACAGCCTTACCGAAGCCAAATAGAAACCTGTTTTAAAGGCACGCTTTCCCGTCTTTATGGAAGGCGTGCCTTGGCAGCCAAACAACGATCTTCATCTTGTAAGCTTTCGCGTAAAAACTTTAAGACAGACAGGCTATAAGCTTCTGGTGTTTTAAGGGCCTCAGCTTTTAAGTCGCGTATCTCACTATCGCAGGTGACGGGCAATAAGCCATTGACGTATGACACCATGAAATAGCTATCACGGTCGCGGCTAAACGTCGATAAAGGAGCCAAAGCATCACGGGCAAACTGACTGGCAAAATCACGTTGGTGGGCGGGAAAAAGACCCGCTAGAATAGATCGTGCCTTCGCTAATCCCAGATCAGAATCCTCAGACAATAATTGTTTGATAAAGGTGTTTTTGATGGTGCTGTCAGGCAGTGCTGCTTCGGCTGTGAGGGCCGCTTTTTCTCCAGCATCGGATGGGTCTTTTTGGCGTTCTAACATAATCATGTTTTGAGCACTGGGATATTGGTGTGCGGCTAAGGTATGAATGATGTCCCAGCGCAATTCTTGATCAACAACCAGGCCTGATAGGGGGTCTTGTCCATCCATCAACATACGCAAGCGATTTAGCCCAACAGGGGAGGAAACAATCGTGTGATATAAATTAAACCATTGGCGCTGTAGGGCGCTGCCTGCCTCTGCGGTTGAAGCCCGTTGCCATGCAATGTCTTCTAATTGTTTCGATAGGGTGGTGAGCAGATCACGGGCGGGTTCCCCCAAAAGGGTTAGGTGGTTATGGGTGGCGCCCATATAAGACAGCATTTGGCTGCGCACCCGGCCATTGTTCTCAGTGGCGCTTTCCGCCATAATCCAATTCATGAAACGTTGATAGGGGATTTGTCCCGACAGGGCCATATCATAAAGGCTTGCCCAAATCATTGATCGGGTTAAAGGGTCGGGTAGTTCGTTTACTTTATTCTCAAGGGCTGCAAGGGCTTGATCAGACAGCGTCACTTTGACATATCCCCAATCCCCAAAGTTAGGCAAGATAAAGGCGGGGCAGGCCAAACTGTCTGTGGTGTCAATGGTGGTTTCTGGGCCTGATATCATGACGGTGCCAGTCCCCAGTCGGTTTAAGGTTCCTTGCAAGTCACGGCCATAAGCGGCCCATTGGATTTTGTGATCGCGCAGCAGGGTATCACCATTATCGACAGCTTGTCTAAAGCTTATGGTGCTAAGGCGGCCGTTCTGGCAGCTAAAATCACTGCTGATGGTGTTGAAGCCAACCGTGTAGAGCCAATCTTTCGCCCATGGCATAAGGTCAGCCCCATGGGCGGTTGATAGGGCGGCGATAAAATCTTCTAAGGTGGTGTTTTGATAGGCGTGTTCTTTCAAATAGTTAGATACTCCTTGGCGATACTTTTCTGGGGTGACTAATTGTTCTAATTGCATCAGAACAGATGATCCTTTTGAATAAGTGATACTGTCAAATACCGTGTAAAAATCAGCGGTGGAGGGCACCGGCATTTCAATGGGGTGGGTGGAAACGCGGTCGTCCACGCTGTAGGCTGTGCGTTTACTGCTTAAGAAAAAGCGGTGAGGGCCTGATTGAAACTCGGTCACATTTCGAAGCGCAATGGAGGCCATTTGGGTGGCAAAGCTTTCATTCAACCAAAGACCATTCCACCATTTTTTGGTCACCAAATCACCAAACCACATATGTGCCATTTCATGCAAAATGGTGCTGGCGCGGCGCTCACGGGCAGCGTTGCTTTCCTGCCCACGGCTAACATAATTTTCGGTGAAAGTAACCGCAGCAATGTTTTCCATCGCGCCGATATTAAAATCAGGCACGATCAATTGGTCATATTTTTCAAATGGGTAGGGGATGTCATAATACTCATTGAAGAAATTCAGTCCCTTTGCGGTGACATCAAACCAGTCATCCACCGCCACATAATTAGCCAGGGATTGGC
>CAKZLM010000038.1 GCA_937126915.1 uncultured Alphaproteobacteria bacterium | reverse complement strand
GCGAGGCAGATGCCAAAGCAACATTGGATGATGTCAATATCAGAACTTCTGAAATTTCAGGTGTGAACTTGGATGAAGAACTGACCAATATGGTGATTTTGCAAAACTCCTTTAATGCTTCGGCGCGATTAATTTCAACTGCCGATGAAATTATGGAAACCATCTTACAGTTAGGACGATAAGGATACGCTCATGACACGGGTTTCAAGTTTTGGACAGATGCAACAAATGGTTAATGGCTTATTAGCCAACCAGCAACGTGTTGCTGAAGATCAGCGTCAGTTAAACACTGGTAAAATAGCCGATGACTTCCAGGGGTTAGCTAGTTCTGCAGCGACCCTTTTGGGTGCTAAATCATCGCGCAAGCAATTGGAAACATTTGAATCCATGATTGATACCGTTAATGGTCGCTTGGATGGGAATGATGTTCAGCTTGAAGGTATTTTGTCTATTTCTAGAAACTTTCGACAAGCTGTCCTGGAAACCATTGCAGGCCAACAAGCGGTTGGATTTGAAGAAATATTGGATGAAACCTTTAGCTTTATTGCCAGTTCTTTGAATACAAAACTTGGTGGGCAATATATTTTCTCAGGGTCTAAAACGGAAGTTCGTTCTGTTAATGCAGATGGTTTGGCAGATTTAATTGCAGCAGCCAATTCAGATGATCTTTTCCAAAACGACCAGTTGCGTAACAAAGCCAATATCGCCGCGGGTGTAACACTTGAATATGGTTTGGTGGCTGATGAAATTGCCTCTGATTTGTTTAAAACACTTAAAGTGTTTGCTGATTTAAACGCGGGTGGTTTAGGTCCAATTGATGGTAATTTAACAACCGCCCAAGTGGATGCCTTAAAAGCAGAGCTTGGTAATTTAGATGCTGCCATTGATGCAACGCAAACGGTCCAATTGCGAAATGGTCTTCGTAGTGGGCGTGTAGAAACGATCCTTGAGCAGCATCAAGATACGAAAATCTTCCTTGATACCTTTATCTCGGCTTTGGAAGACGCTGATATGGCTGAGGTGATCACCAGGTTAAACACCGACCAAACCGCGCTTGAGGCATCTTATCGCACCATGGCAACACTGACCAATCTCAGTTTGCTTGATTATATCTAGCTTTTTTTGTTCTGCCCAAGCTAACATTTAATACCAAGGTTACTTGAAACAGTGGTTTGTCCTGATTTGCGCATTTTTGCCAAATTTGATGATAGTGCGCGTTATAATGTGTGGACAAAACACCAATTTGCGTAATTTATTTTCATTATTTAGATAAACACTACTCGATTCGAAATTTCCCTTATTTCAGAATCGTTTACCTTATTTTTGATGATTCGTGGCGAGTCGTTTTTAATGTAAAAAACGAATCGTAGTGAGATTCTCTCTTGAATCTCAATGAATTATAGTGTTTCCTAAAGAAGACCGAGTGTGTTTTTGTGCTTTTTTCGAATCGAAATACTAGATGTTGTGATGATCTGTCAGTTTCGAGTCGATTTATTGATATTGATGTTAAAAAACTGACATCATTTAGGGAAGGGGAGCAGTTTTGGCTTCAGATACAGTAACAGAGCTTATCAAGTTGGCGCGTGAAAAGTCACAAGATTCACGCAATAAACTTGTTGAGAATATTACCGATCTGTTTTTGTCTGATGAGGGGCGCTTGTCCGAGCATGAGCGGGCCTTAATGTCAGATATTTTGTCAAAGCTGGTGATGAGTGTTGAGGTGTCACTGCGTAAATCATTGGCCGAGGCCTTGCTCAAGACTGATGTTCAAATGCCAGAAATTGTTAATTTGTTGGCTCATGATGACATCGAAATTGCCAAGCCTTTATTAGAAAAAAGCCAACTGCTTCAAGATAAAGAATTAATTGAGATTGTGCGCATGCGCACCGATGAGCATCGCCTGAGTATTGCTATTAGAGATGAGGTTAGTTCAGAGCTGAGTGATGCCATTGTTGAATATGGCAGCCAAGATGTCATTGAGGCTTTGCTGCGCAATCAAGACGCATCGCTTTCAAGTCGTGCAATGGAATATATTGTTGCTGAATCAAAAAGGGTTGATCGCTTTCAAGAGCCCCTAATCAGCCGTGAAGACCTGCCAGCCAATCTGGCTTATAAAATGTATTGGTGGGTTTCGGCGGCATTGCGCAAAAAAATTGCTGATGAGTATGATGTAGACAGCACCTTTTTGGATAAGGTTATGCAGCGTGCCACCCAAGAGGCCTTGGTGAAACAAAAAGAGGGGCTTGGCACAATCGATAAAGCCATGAAATTGGTTCGTCGCTTAAGCGAGCAGGGCGAATTAACTCATACATTTTTGCTCAATTCTCTTAGGCAGCAGAAAATACCGGTCTTTATCGCTGGCATGGCGCACATGTGCGATTTAGATTTTAACACCGTGTGGCTGCTGTTCGGCGATAAAAGAACAGAAAGCATGGCTATTTTAGCCAGAGCAATAGGCATGGATAGAAATGACTTTGCCTCGATGAATTTGTTGATCTCTTCTGCGCGGGATAATAAGGGGTCGCAGTCGCCAGCGATGGTGAAAAGTGTCTTAGATTTGTATGATTCAATTGATGAAAAAACGGCATTGGAAGCAATATCCTATTGGCAGCAAAACAAAGAATATCAGCTGGCAATGGATGAGTTGGACAATGTTAAAGCCTAAAAATAGGCAGGGGACGGACAACCAAAGGGGACGAATATTATGGGCAGAGTGGTTTCTTTGAAAAATGATGCCTTAATTAAACAGGTGAATGAGCAAATAAATTTTGCGTCATCTGATGAAATTCAGGCAACAACAAATGATCTGCGTCAAGCAGCCAATGACTTAAAGCGTGATGTTTTAAACCGTTTAATCATTGATGAAACAGATCCATACTTTTTATGCAGTGAAGATGGTTATATCGCCCATGCAAATAGTGCTTATCGCGTTATGGCAATGGCCAGCGGTGGGGCGCTTGGGGTGCCTTTTGAGGCTGGTGGTGATGGCCGCTTAACCATGCAAGTTCAGGCCGTTGTTGAAGAGGTGAAAAACACCCAAGAGCCGGCCCGTTACACCGAACGATTGAAAATAGATGGTCAGGAAAAGATATATTCCAGTAAATATTTCCCGGTTTTTAATGAAGATCAAGCGGTGGTTGGCGTTGTTGGATCATTTCGTGAAATTACCCGCGAAATTGAAAAGATGCGTAAAAGCAACGAAAGCAGTCAGCGCTTAGCTGATTTTGCCCGTGCAACATCTGATTGGTTTTGGGAAACCGACCGCGAGTTAAACTTTAAAATGTTATCCGATCGTTTTACCGCAATTACGGGACGCCCCGCAGCCCTTATTATGGGGAGTAATTTAAACGACTTGGGGGCTTTTCGTCATAATGTTCAGGGTGACAGCCCTGGGCTTGCTGCTATTCCAGCGCATAAGGCATTTCGCAATCAATTGGTCGAAATATTGGACGTTGACGGCAATCTTGTGAAATTCCATCTCAGTGGTGTGCCTGTTTATAATCACAAAACGGGTGATTTTGAGGGCTATCGGGGTGCTGGTATGGATGTTAGCCAATATTATGAACAAGTGGCTGAAGCATCGGAAATTCGAGAGACGTTGGAGTTGGCGTTAAAAGAATTAACCCGCAAAAACATTGAATTGGACCGTGCTAATTTGTCGGCCAATGCAGCCTTGAATGCAAAAGAAGAGTTTTTGGCCTCAATTAGCCATGAATTACGCACACCGTTAAAAGCAATTTTAAGTTTTGCAGATGTGTTGAGCCATGAACAATTTGGCCCGCTACCTGTGAAATATAAAAGCACAGGGGATAGCATTCTCAATGCGGGGCAATATTTGTTAGGTCTTATTGAAGATATTCTGGACACAGCCATTATTGATACTGGTGATGTCAAAATTGACCGCCAAGCTGTTTCTTTGCGCAATATCATTGAGCAAGCACGGGCGTTAAGCTCGTTCAAAGCGACAGAGGCGGGTGTTAAGCCCATTGATGTGGATCTTACCGATGACATGATGGTTTTTGCTGATGAGCGTCGCACCATTCAAATTTTTGTTAATTTGATGATCAATGCCTATAAATTTTCATCCAGCGATGACCGTGTTGGTATTGTGGTGCGTAAAGTAAGCGACGGCGCAATGGTCGCTGTTACGGTGTGGGATACTGGCTGTGGTATCAGCGTGCAAGACCAGGCACATGTTTTTGACCGTTTTATTAAAACCCAAAATAATGGGTCTATCAAGGGTGCTAATAATAATGGCGCTGGCTTGGGGCTTCATATATCACGTGAATTGGTGCGTTTGATGGGCGGTGACATTAAAATGGTTAGTGAAATGGGTAAGGGTAGCGCCTTTACCGTAACTTTGCCATTGGTAAGCCAAGAATAAATCTAAGACCTGAGAAGGGCTCTTTGTGCTTCTCAGGTGCTTGTCTCTTTAAACTATTGTTTATCTTAAGACTATGATCTATCCTGTCTCAGATTTGGGTTACAGGTGTTGGGTAGTATGTCTGCGCAAATTTGGGTAAACGAATATTTTGATGTTTTAGTAACAAGCGTTTCTCTCAATGAGAAAGTCGCTTCATATGCACCTGCCCATAGGGTGGGCACTTCTGAAGTTAATCAAGCAGACCCAGCGCAAGATACTGATTTTAAAGATTTTTTCACATCTGTTGATTTGGATAAAATTCATTCAGCTTTGGAAGCGCTTTATTTTAGACAAGAGAAAAACATCTGGATTGAATTAACCGAGCCTTTGCTTGGTTATTATTATTTTGTCAATTTAAAGCCCGTAGAAAAGAATGATAACCGCAATTTTGTGGTTAGTTTCTTGAATAAAGAAGAGGTCATAGCAAGAGACCTGAAAGAAACAAGGTTTATTGATTTTTATAAATCGATCTATGATGAAGTGTCTTATTATAAAATAATCCTGTGCCTTCATGATATGCGGGTTTTAACCGTTAACCGCCCCTTTGTTAATGATATGGGCGGATATTTACATTCCTATGTTGGTGTAGCCATAAAAGATATCCAATTTTTGGCTGATACAAATCAATTGGTGCTGTTCAAAAGTCTAATAAGCAGGCAAAATGACTTTGTCGATATGGGGGAAAAATATATCGATTTTAAAAGCGATCAGGAACAAGTCATTCCTGTCAAAATTTCCTTAAGTAAGGTGGTTTTTAGTGGGCGCTCCTTGTTGGTTCTTTCGGCCCATGATGTGACAGCACAACGTATTTTTGAAAAGCAAACCGAGGCTCTTATTCAAGAGACTGAGTTAGCCAGCCGCGCTAAAACTGAATTTTTAGCTAATATAAGTCATGAATTACGCACCCCCCTTAATGCCATTATTGGGTTTTCACAAATTATGAAAGATCAGGTGATGGGGAAATTGGGAAGCAGTCAATATATTGATTTTTCTGCTGAAATTTATCGTTCCGGAAATGTTTTGCTGCGTTCTATCAATCAATTATTAGATCTTGCTAAATTAGAAGGCGGCAATTTAACTTTGGTAAGCGAAGAGTTTGACTTAATTGATTTGACGAAACAAATTATCGCTGATGTCGCTGTTGATTGTAGAGAAAAAGAAGTTGAAGCAGAAATATATCACACCTCAAATGAAATGATGGTGGTGGGTGATAAGCGCAGAATGAAAGAAGGGTTATACAATGTCGCCCGTAATGCCATTCGGTTCAGCCCAAAGTCAGGGGTCATAGAGTTTGTGCTTGAACGTGATGAAGACCACGCCTCGGTAACCGTAACCGATTTCGGCCTTGGGATGACAGAGGAAGAGCTTGATTATGCCCGCAAACCGTTTGCGCAAATATCGTCTGTCTGGACCAAAGGAGGTAATGATGGCGGCTTGGGGCTTGGTCTGCCGTTGGCCATAGGTTTTGTCAAAAAAATGGGCGGCAAGGTCTCTGTTCGCTCTGAAAGCAATATCGGCACATCGGTAACACTGCGTCTTCCAAATGCCTAAGGGGGTGGATTAATTTATGCCAAAGCTTAAGACTATTCCCTTGCTAAGATCACGCTGTTATGGTCCAATCAGCGAAAATGTGAGAGTTCTTTGGGGGGAAATATGTCAAAGCCTTTTAATCTATTATCCACTGCTTTAATTGCATCGCTTGGTTTATCTTTTATCCAGCCAATAAATAATGTTTCTGCCCAGTCTGAAAGCATTATTCGTGGAGATAGCCTGCATTATCCTGAAATGGCGCGCCACGGCATGTCTGTTAGCCAGCATCATTTGGCCTCAAAGGTGGGTGCTGATATTATGGCAAAGGGCGGTAACGCAATAGACGCCGCCGTTGCGGTGGGATTTGCCCTTGCTGTTGTGCTGCCCCGTGCCGGTAACATTGGTGGTGGCGGCTTTATGATCGCACACATTGCAGAAACAGGTGAAACCGTGGCCATTGATTATCGCGAAATGGCACCTGCCTCAGCCTTTCGTGATATGTATTTAGATGACAAGGGCGAGGTTGACAATAACCGCGCCCGCTTTACCCGTGCGTCATCAGGGGTGCCTGGAACTGTTGCGGGCATGGCCTATGCGCTTGAAAAATGGGGCACTATGTCCATGGCTGAGGTGCTGGCCCCCGCCATTGAATTGGCCGAAGATGGTTTTGCGGTGTCTTATGAATTTTCGCGGATTATGGCTTCACGCCAATCACGTTACAGCAACATTCCAACCATGATGAAATATTTCTATAAACCAGATGGCTCAGCCTATGAGGCGGGTGAGGTGTTGGTTCAAAAAGATTTAGCCAAAACTCTGCGTGCTATTGCAAATGGTGGTGCTGATGCCTTTTATAAAGGCGAAATTGCTGACTTGTTGGTGGCTGAAATGCAACGTGGCAATGGCTTTATAACCAAACAAGACATGGCCAATTATAAAGTGCGCGAAATGAAGCCTGTGATGGGCACTTACCGTGGCTATCAAGTGGCCTCAATGCCGCCACCATCATCGGGCGGGGTTCACGTTATTCAAATGTTAAACACATTGGAAAATTTTGATGTTAAATCAATGGGTTTTGGCAGTGCTGACCATTATCACTTGTTGGCTGAAAGCATGAAGCGCGCCTATGCTGACCGATCTGAACATTTAGGCGATCCCGATTTTTGGCCCGTGCCTGTTAGTTGGTTGACCTCAAAAGAATATGGCAAGCAAATTGCCCGTAACATCAGCATGGAAAAGGCCACACCATCGGCTGAGATTAAACCGGGTAAACCTGCCGCGTATGAAAGCCCCGATACCACGCATTATAGTGTGATGGATGGCATGGGTAATGCGGTGACCAACACCTATACGCTTAACTTTTCTTACGGCAGCGGCATTGCCGTTGATGGCGCGGGTTTCCTGCTTAACAATGAAATGGATGACTTTTCAGCCAAGCCCGGTGCTGTTAATGGTATGGGTCTGATTGGTGGTGATGCCAACGCCATTCGCCCCGGTGCGCGCCCACTTAGCTCAATGACACCAACTATGGTGTTGAAAGAAGGCAAGCCATATTTGCTAACCGGCAGCCCCGGTGGTGGCCGCATTATCAATGCGGTTTTACAAACCATTGTGAATGTCATTGATCACGATATGAATATTGCTGATGCCGCTAATGCTCCGCGTATTCACCAACAATGGTTACCAGATGTTATTTTCCGTGAGCAACAGATTAGCCCTGACACCTTGGCAGAACTAACACGCCGTGGTCAAACCATTGCACCAGGGACCCGTGTGTTGGGTGATGTGCAGCTGATTATGTCAGCCCAAGGCTGGATTATGGGTGCTAGCGACCCACGCCGCCCACACGGTGCTGCGATTGGATTATGCCTAAAAGGCCGCGTTGGTAGCTGTAATTAATCAAAAGGGCTGTGCACATGCTGCATCAAAGCTTGCCATCATGGACCTATACATCAGAAGAGTATTTCTGCCTTGAAGCGGAGGTGTTGTTTAAACGCTCATGGCAGTTGGTTTGTCATTTAAATGATATTCCTGACGTGGGTGATTATTTCACCTTGCCGTTTTTGGGGCAAAATATTTTTGTGATCAAAACTAAAGACGGCGGTGTTAATGGCTTTCACAATGTTTGTCGCCATCGTGCCGCGCGTTTGCTGGATGGCGACCAAGGCAATGCTAAGGCAGGGCTGGTGTGTCCCTATCATGCCTGGTGTTACAATCTAGATGGTGCCTTAACAGGGGTGCCGCGCAGCCACAGCTTGAAAGATATGGACAGAAGTCAATATGGCCTTAAACCGGTTGAGGTTGAGGTTTGGCAGGGCTTTATCTTTATTCGCATGGTTAATGATGGTGGACCCAGCGTGGCAGAGCAATTCGTAGAATGCATGCGTGATATTGCGCCACACCAGTTTGAAAACTTACAGCCCTTAGGCCGTGTTACCATGCGTCCGCGCGATGTTAATTGGAAACAGGTGGCTGATAATTATGTTGATGCCTTGCACATTCCTGTGGCCCATCCGGGGTTAAACAGTTTGTTTAATGGCACTTACGGCGTTCATATTAAAGGTGATGTTCATATTATGTATGGCGACCTTGAAACATCTGTTCGTGATAGTGTGTCGGGCAGGGCTTATAAAAAGTTTTTGCCTGATGGGGGGCATCTACCAGAAAGCCTTAAGCGCAAATGGATATATTTCCGCATGTGGCCAAATTTGGCCTTTGATGTTTATCCTGATCAGGTTGATTTTATGCAATTTATCCCAATTTCGGCTACCCAAACCATGATTAGGGAGATACCCTATGCCCTTATGGATGATCGCCGTGAAATGAGGGCTGCGCGTTATTTGAATTGGCGTGTAAACAGACAGGTAAATGCTGAAGATACTGATCTGATCAATCGCGTCCAAGATGGCATGGCATCGATCAGTTATGATCAAGGCCCCTTGTCAGACGAGGAAACTTTGCTAATCGACAGCGCCAACAGAACAAGACAGCAATTGCCAATTGTTAATGAGGTTGTTAAACCATCAAGAGACACCTTATTAGGCCTAATAGAAAAAGAAGAAAGATATAATAAATATGGCAAATCAGTTTGATGCAATCATTGTAGGGGGCGGCCATAACGGCCTTGTGTGCGCCAATTATTTAGCCATGAAGGGGTTGAAGGTTAAAGTGCTTGAACGCCGTTCTATGGTTGGTGGTGCAGCGGTAACCGAAGAGTTTCACCCCGGTTATAAAAACTCGGTCGCATCCTACACCGTTAGCCTTTTAAACCCAAAAGTGATAAAGGATTTAGAACTGCACCGCCATGGCTTAAAGGTGCTGGAACGTAAGGTCAATAACCTTTGGCCGCTTGAAAATGGTGATTTTATATCCTTTCCTCGTGGTGAAGAACTTTATAAAGAAATTGCTCGTTTCAGCCAAAAAGACGCTGAGAATTTAGACCGCTATTTTCATGATATTGAACTGGTTGCAGACCTGATCAGGGATTTTCTTCTTGAAACCCCACCCAATGTTGGTGGTGGTATTGCTGATTTGTTAAAGGCCTTAAAACTGGGCAATCGGGTACGCAAATTAAGCCTCGAGGAAGAGCGCATTGTGGTGGATATTTTCACCAAGTCGGTGGATGATTTCCTTAATCTTTATTTTGAAAATGATTATGTGAGGGGTGCCTTCGCCTTTGATGGGGTGGTGGGTAACTATGCCTCGCCACATACACCCGGTTCTGCCTATGTTTTAATGCACCATGCCTTTGGTGAGGTAAATGGTAAAAAGGGCGTATGGGGCCATGCTGTGGGCGGTATGGGTTCTATTACCCAAGCTATGGCAGCCTCAGCCCGTGAAAAGGGCGTCGACATTGAAACCGACGCTGGCGTCGATCAGGTTTTGGTGAAAGATGGACGTGCATACGGTGTTCGCTTGGCCTCGGGGGAAGAGCTTCATGCCCGCATTATTGCCAGCAATTTAAATCCTAAATTACTTTATGGTCATCTCATTGATAAGAGCCATTTAGATGATGATTTTAGTCGCCGGATGGATCATTACAAATCGGTTTCAGGCACTTTTAGAATGAATGTTGCGCTTAATAAATTGCCAGAATTTATCTGCATGAAGCAAGACCGATTTAGCGCCGACCATTTAACAGGCGGCATCATCATTGGCGGCACCATTGATTATTTGGATAAAGCTTACCGCGATGCACAGGAATATGGCTGGTCAAAAAAACCAATTGTGGAAATGCTGATCCCTTCAACCTTGGACGATAGCTTGGCACCAGAAGGGCATCATGTGGTATCGCTTTTCTGTCAGCAGTTTAAGCCTGACTTTAGTGATGGCAGCACATGGGACGACCATGAAGACGCGGCGGTTGAAACTATTCTGAACACCGTAGAAGAATACGCCCCCGGTTTTAAAGCCAGTATTGTTGGAAAACAGGTATTAAGCCCCTTAGGGTTAGAACGCACTTTTGGCCTTATTGGTGGCTGCATCATGCACGGGGTGTTAAGCTTGGATCAAATGTTTTCAACCCGCCCGATTATGGGCCATGCTGATTATCGCGGCCCCTTGAAGGGCCTTTATATGTGCGGGTCAGGCACCCATCCGGGGGGTGGTGTCACAGGCGCACCGGGCCACAATGCCGCCCGTGAAATTTTAAAAGATGTGAAAAAACGAACAGTTTAAGAATAAAGGGAGAATAATCATGGATGTACGGGCAGCAGTGGCTTTTAAGGCAGGCGCACCTTTATCGGTTGAAACGGTTCAACTAGAAGGTCCGCGCGCGGGTGAGGTTTTGGTTGAAATTAAGGCAACTGGTGTTTGTCATACCGATGCCTTTACCTTGTCAGGTGATGATCCAGAGGGCGCCTTTCCAGCCATTTTAGGCCATGAAGGCGCAGGCGTTGTTGTTGAGGTGGGTGAGGGCGTTACCAGCCTAAAACCCGGGGATCATGTGATCCCACTTTACACCCCTGAGTGCCGTGAATGTGATTATTGCCTGCATCCAAAAACCAACCTTTGCCAATCAATCCGTGAAACCCAAGGTAAAGGTGTTATGCCTGATGGTACCAGTCGTTTTTCCATCGATGGCACGCCGATCTTGCATTATATGGGTTGCTCAACCTTTTCTAATTATACCGTGTTGCCTGAAATTGCCCTTGCTAAGGTGCGTGAAGATGCCCCGTTTGATAAAATTTGTTATATTGGTTGCGGTGTAACCACAGGTGTTGGTGCAGTGGCATTTGATGCCAAGGTGGAACCGGGATCAAATGTTGTGGTCTTTGGATTAGGCGGCATTGGTCTCAATGTTATCCAAGGGGCGCGTATGGTTGGTGCCAATAAAATTATTGGTATTGATATCAATAACGAGCGTGAGGCCATGGGCCGCCAGTTTGGCATGACTGACTTTGTGAACCCTAAAGACTGTGACGTAATGGAAGCCATTATGGACCTCACCAATGGTGGCGCTGATTACAGCTTTGAATGTATCGGAAACGTCAACACCATGCGCCAAGCGTTGGAATGTTGCCATAAAGGCTGGGGTGAAAGCATCATTATTGGCGTGGCTGGTGCGGGTCAAGAAATCTCAACTCGTCCCTTCCAGTTGGTAACAGGGCGCGTATGGCGTGGCACTGCTTTTGGCGGTGCCCGTGGTCGTACTGATGTGCCAAAAATCGTTGATTGGTACATGGATGGCAAAATTAATATTGATGACTTGATCACCCATAAAATGCCGCTAGATGACATTAACAAAGCGTTTGATTTGATGCATGAAGGCAAGTCTATTCGCAGTGTGATTGTTTATTAATATCATTGGTTTAAAGTGAATTGGGGAGATGAAGCAATGCTAAAATTGTCTGAGCATAAAGCCTTTGGTGGCACAGTTGCTTTTTATAGCCATGATAGCGCGGCGCTTAGCTGTGATATGAAGTTTTCTGTCTTCACTCCACCGCAAGCCATGAATGGCAGCAAGGTACCTGTTGTCACTTATCTGGCGGGGCTAACTTGCACAGAAGAAACTTTTATGATCAAAGCGGGTGCCCAGCGTGTGGCGGCAGAATTGGGCATTATGTTAGTGGCGCCGGACACCAGCCCGCGCGGGGATAAGGTGCCTGATGACCCTGACGGTGCGTGGGACTTTGGCAAGGGTGCTGGCTTTTATTTAAATGCCACAGAAGAACCATGGTCAGATCATTATT
>CAKZLM010000037.1 GCA_937126915.1 uncultured Alphaproteobacteria bacterium | reverse complement strand
ATAGAGGGAATTATCGAGGTATGGTTAATAGCGATATTAGTGACTATATTACAATTCGTTTTAGTGCTTCGGAAAATGTACCTCCTCATGATCTAGCTTGGAAAAACATGCTTAAAATTATCGAGTTTAACAACGTCAATGATTTAAGAGAAACTAAGGTAGCAGTGTATAAGCTTGTAAAAGGAGTTCTGAATACGAGTGGTACTTATATTCAGACTCCTAACAATGTTCGAAATGACTGGAATTACTCTTTTGCAAATGCTGTTTGGCTTGCTGGTAGGTGCCTGGCATCTGACTTTATCAAACGGGGCGGGTGATCTGTTTTTAGGCTGTTGATATTGGCTGAAATGGCCTTTTGTGCCTGGTGGTCATTATCTACCAGCCATACCTCGGTTGCGCCGCGTGATAGGGCCTCTAGTCCCAAGGCGCCTGTCCCGGCAAAAATGTCGGCTACGCGTTTTTGATAAAAACCGCCCTTGAGTTTGTGTTGCAAAATATTAAAGAGCGATTCACGCAGACGATCACTGGTTGGGCGGGTGTTTTGACCTTCAGGGGCCGTTAGTTTTTTACCGCGAAACTGTCCACTGATAATGCGCATGGCTTATCTCTTAGGGCTATGGGGGCGATTGTTGCGGTTTGACTTTCGGGTGTTTTTTTGATGTTTATTGGCGCCGCGTAAAGGATTTTTCTTGGCGGCAACAGCAAAGCCTTTTTCAGCTTTTTCCTTATCTGATAAAATGCCGAGAACATCGTTTGGGATGTGCTGGCTTAACACCTTGAACGGAATTTCTTCAACCGCGCCACGGCCCAAATCGCCCAGTTGGAAAGGGCCGTAAGCGGTGCGAATAAGGCGGGTTACTTGCAAGCCAATATGTTCCATAATGCGGCGCACCTCGCGGTTCTTGCCCTCAAAAATGGATACTTCCAGCCATGAATTGGTGCCCTGGGTTTTCTCAATTTTCGCTTCGACCTTACCATAACGGATGCCATTGATCTTTACGCCGTTTGCCAAGCTATTTAATTTACCTTGTGACACACGCCCATGGACACGTACGCGGTAGGTTCGTTTCCAGCCTGTTTTGGGTAACTCAATCCAGCGCGACACGCCACCATCATTGGTAAGAAGCAGCAGGCCTTCAGTATTATAATCCAAGCGACCAATGGAAATGACACGCGGCATATCTTTAGGCAGGTCATCAAATACGGTTTTGCGGCCTTTGGGGTCGCGGTGGGTGGTCATGGTTTCGCGCACTTTATGAAAGCGCCATACACGCAACCGTTCACGTGATTTCACGGGTTGGTTATCCACCAAGATGCCCTTCGTGCTGCTAACAAGGGTGGCGGGGGTGGTTAATACCTCACCATTTAGTTTGATTCGACCCTCACCGATCATGCGTTCAACATCACGGCGACTGGCAACACCAGCGCGCGCCAATAGCTTTGCTATACGCTCACCCTCGGGTGTCGCCTTGTTGGTGTTTGATGGTTGAATATTCGAATCATTATCAGACATGGCGGGCACCATACAGTGACAAATATAATTTCGCAATCGAGAACACGCTATCGCCTTGCCATGCGGCCATAAAAATTTTACTCTTTCACCTATGGGAAAACATTTAATGCAATCTGAAGAGATGGATGAAGCCTTAAGGTTGGCTGAAAAAGCAGCCTCATTAGGCGAGGTGCGTGTTGGTGCTGTGGTCGTTGGTCCAGACCAAACCATCATTGGGCGTGGTTATAATCGGGTGCTGATGGATCATGATCCATCGGCCCACGCTGAGATTATGGCGATCCGTGAGGCTTGTAAAAGCTTGGGCAGTGAGCGCCTCATTGATTGTGATCTATATGTGACCCTAGAGCCATGCCCGATGTGCGCACAGGCCATATCCTTTGCCCGCATTCGCCGTCTTTATTTTGCTGCGGATGACACAAAGGGCGGCGGCGTTGAAAATGGTGCACGTGTCTATCAGCAGACATCTTGCCATCATAAGCCAGATGTTTATAGTGGATTATCAGCGACAAAAGCCGCAGATATGTTAAGATCATTTTTTAAAGAACGCCGTTAACAGCAAATCATGGATCGGGGGATAACGTGGATAGGCTGATCAATAATGAACAACTTAATCAACTCATCATGGCTATTTGGGCGTGGATCAATGATGTGGTTTTATCGGTTGATTCTGCGGGCCAATTGGCGGCGATTCTTGTGCTGTCATGGTTTGGTGTTTGGTTAGGTCAAAAAGTTGTTCATGCCAGCGATGACATGCAACAACCAAGCAATGACTATCTTGAAAAATTACGCACGGTTTTGCGCCCAATTCACAAGCCCTTTTGGGCGTGGTTGATGTTATTGGTGGGAAATTCTGCAGCGGCTGCGGCTGAGTTGCCTAATTATCTTTTTGATATCGCAACCAGCCTATTAACAGCTTGGTTGGTTATACGATTAGCAACCGCTTTTATTGCTAAACGACAATTGGCCAAATTGGTAGCCTTTTTTGCTTGGTCGGTGGCTGCTCTTGATATTCTAAATTTGCTTGAACCTGCGATCGTGGCGCTTGAAACGGCCTCCATTGATTTGGGCAACAACCGCATTACAGCTCTTGGGGTTTTGTGGGGTATTGCCTCTTTCATCATTCTTATTTGGTTGGCAATTTTCATTTCACGCTTGCTTGAAAAACGTATTGAAAGCGTGGATGTGTTAGCGCCATCGGTGCAAGTGCTGATCTCAAAATCGGTCAAAATTTTGCTGATCGTCATTGCCTTTTTGGTGGCGCTGAATAGTACTGGCGTTGATCTCACCGCCTTGGCGGTGTTTGGTGGTGCCTTGGGTGTGGGCCTTGGTTTTGGTTTGCAAAAGGTGGTTTCCAACTTTATTTCCGGCATTATTCTGTTGGTGGATCAATCCATTAAACCGGGCGACGTTATTGAAATTGGCGGCACCTATGGTCAGATCAATAAGCTAGCCGCTCGTTATACATCGGTCATCACCCGCAGTGGTACAGAATATCTAATCCCTAATGAAGACATGATTACCCAAGCGGTAACCAATTGGTCGCATTCTCACCCAATGGTACGCCGTCATTTACCCGTGCAAATTTCGTATGAGGACAACCCGCGTAAGGCGATGGATATTATGGCTGCCGCCGCTGCAGAGCATCCGCGTGTGTTGCGCAATCCTGCCCCTGTGTCACGTCTTATTGGGTTTGGCGCTGATGGGGTTGATTTGGAATTACGTATGTGGATATCGGACCCGCAAAATGGTGTGGTTAATGTGGCAAGTGATGTCTTGCTTACGGTGTGGGACCGCTTTCATGAAGAGGGTATTCAGTTCCCATTCCCGCAGCGTGTTGTACATTTAATTGATGAAACAGCTGAACATAAAGCCAAGGTGGAAAAAGTGGAAGCCGAGCTTAAAAAGCCAGCATCCGAAATTGATTAGGCTTTTACTCTTAATTGTTTTCCATCACCTTTAAGGCATTTTGCCAGGCGAGCTTTGCTAGGGGCTCCAAGCGGGCTACGTGGCCTTCTGCTTCTTTGCTTGCGGCATTACCGCGGATCATGCGGCCCTTAATACCATGAATAATGGCCGCTAGGCGGAACATGTTAAAGGCTGTGTAATAATCCATATGTGGAATGGTTTCACGGCCTGTTAATTGCGCATAATGGGCGATGTAATCTTCTTCAAGCGGCAAGCCTAACTCGGTTACATCCATGCCTTTAAAGCCCGCAAAATGATCCGGTGTCATGCGATAAAACAGGCAGCTATAGGCAAAGTCCGCCATTGGGTGGCCAAGGGTGGAAAGTTCCCAATCTAGGATCGCTATAACCTTTGGCTCGGTTGGGTGAAAAATCATATTGTCCAAGCGAAAGTCGCCATGCACAATGCTGGTTTCATCGGTGTTGGGAATGTTTTTAGGCAACCATTCCACCAACTTATCCATTTCATCAATACGACCGGCTTCTTCGTCGGATAAATATTGACGGCTCCAAACCGCAATTTGACGTTCAAAATAATTGCCATGCTTACCATAATCACCAAGGCCGATGGATTCAAAATCAGCATTGTGTAGGGCGGCAAGGGCATCAGCCATGGCAAAAACATATTTATGGCGCTCTGCCTTGTCAATTTCAGGCAGGGCAGGATCCCAGAAAATGCGTCCCTCAACACAATCCATCACAAAAAAGGGCGTGCCGATAATGCTGTCGTCTTCACAAAGGACAAATGTTTTAGGTACGGGAACATTGGTCTGACCAAGGGCGGTCATAACTTTATATTCACGTTCCACCGCGTGGGCGCCTTTAAGAATTTTACCCGGTGGCTTGCGGCGTAAAACAAAAGTGCGCCCTTCGGCATCGGTTAGATGATAGGTGGGGTTTGATTGCCCCCCCTTAAATTGTTTTATCTCAATGGGTGGGGTGATCACCATGTGTTGCGGCAAATAGGCCTCAAGCGCTGATTGATCAAATTTCAACCTTTCACGCACATCCATGGTGCCTGAAAACTTGGAACTGTCCTTCGTGGTCATAAACTATCTCCCCCAAAATAGTATTAAGATAATGTGGTTGTAATAAGCGGGGCTTATTGTTTTTCCCGCTCAACCGCGCGCCAGCCAATGTCGGTGCGATAAAAACCATTATCCCATGAAATTTTATGAACAGCATCATAGGCACGTTTTTGCGCTTCTGCAACTGTGCTGCCGCTGGCGGTGACATTCAACACGCGTCCACCAGTTGCCAAAATCTGGTCACCGTCTTTTTTGGTGCCAGCATGGAACACTTTGACATGATCCATGGCATTGGCGGCATCAATATTATGAATTGCGGTATTTTTCGAATATGACCCAGGATAGCCTTTTGAGGCCATAACAATGGTTAGAACAACATTATCATGCCATTCCGGGGTATGGTCAGCCAAGGTGCCATTTTCAATGGCCAACATGGCGTCGATCAAATCACTTTTTAGGCGCATCATCAGAACCTGACATTCAGGGTCACCAAAACGGGCATTATATTCGATCAGCTCAGGGCCCTTAGTGGTGATCATCAAACCCGCATAAAGAACACCTGAATAAGGTGTGCCTTCCGCTGCCATGCCTTTAACGGTTGGTTCGAGGATTTCCTTGATGGTGCGTTGGATCATCTCATCGGTCATAACGGGGGCAGGGGAATAAGCGCCCATGCCGCCGGTGTTTGGCCCTGTGTCATTGTCGCCAACGCGTTTATGATCTTGCGCACTGATAAGCGGCACAATGTTGGTGCCATCGGTTAGGGCAAAGAAGCTGGCCTCTTCACCTTCTAAAAATTCTTCAACCACAACTTCCGCGCCCGCTTCACCAAACAGGCCGTCGAACATTTCATCAACCGCGCTGTTAGCTTCGTCAATTGTTTGCGCTATGATCACGCCTTTACCCGCGGCTAAACCATCGGCCTTAATAACAATCGGTGCGCCTTTTTCTGCGATAAACGCCTTGGCGTCATCAGCAGATGTGAAGCGACCATAGGCTGCGGTTGGAATATCATATTTGGCACAAAGGTCTTTGGTGAAGCCCTTTGATCCTTCAAGCTGTGCCGCCTTGGCAGAGGGGCCAAAGCATTTAATATTGTTGGCACGAAGGGTATCCGCCAAGCCTTCCACCAAGGGGGCTTCGGGGCCAATGATCACAAAGCCAATGTCTTTGTCTGCGCAAAAATCAAGAACAGCTTGGTGGTTGCTGGCATCTAATGGCAGGCAGATGGCGATCTCTTCCATGCCACCATTACCCGGTGCACAATATAACTGATCGCAATGCTTTGATTGGCTTGCCGCATAGGCAAGGGCATGTTCACGTCCACCAGACCCAATTACCAAGATGTTCATTATTTGTAATCCTTGTTTAATGTCATTCTTAATGGCGGTTTTAGCACATGCCCCGTTGTGTGCAAGATTTGAATCGCCATTTGGCTTTGAAAAGTTAAATATCGGGCTGGCAATTGCAGGGGTGAATGGTTATCATGGCAACAAACAAAAACGGGCGACCTTAAAATAAGATAAGAATGAATGTGTGATCAATGTCAGACACAGAAAATACCAGCAATAATATCTATGAATTTACCGTCAGCGAACTTTCTGGCGCCCTAAAGCGGCAAGTGGAAGACGCCTTTTCTTATGTGCGTGTTCGGGCCGAAATTTCAGGCTTTAAACGCGCCGCGTCGGGCCATCTTTATATGGCGCTTAAAGATGATAAGGCGGTGATGGATGGTGTAATGTGGCGTGGCATGGCGGGGCGCTTAAGTTTTAATCCAGAAGATGGCTTGGAGGTGGTGTGCGTTGGTAAATTAACCACTTATCCGGCGCGATCAAAATACCAAATGGTGATTGATCATATGGAACCTGCAGGTGCAGGGGCCTTGATGGCGTTGTTAGAAGAACGCAAGAAAAAACTTGCCGCCCAGGGGTTGTTTGACCCAGAGCGCAAAAAACAACGCCCCTTCATCCCGCGTGTTATTGGGGTGGTAACATCTCCCACAGGGGCCGTTATTCGCGATATTTTGCATCGTCTTAATGATCGCTTCCCTCGCCATGTATTGGTTTGGCCTGTTCAGGTGCAAGGCACCGAGGCTGCGGCCCAAGTAGCCAATGCCATCAAAGGCTTTAACCAATTTGGGCGTGAGGGCTGCGGTCACACTTTACCGCGTCCTGATTTATTGATCGTGGCCCGGGGTGGTGGCTCGCTTGAAGATTTGTGGTCGTTTAATGAAGAGGTTGTTGTGCGGGCAGCCGCTGAAAGTGATATTCCGCTTATTTCCGCTGTGGGTCATGAAACCGACACCACCTTGATTGATTATGCCGCAGATCTGCGCGCCCCAACACCCACGGCGGCGGCAGAAATGGCGGTACCTGTAAAGGCTGATTTGGATTATACCGTCAGTGATTTTGCCAGACGATTACGTGACAGCAAAAGCCGTTTGTTTGATGCGAAAGAAGATCGCTTAAAGGCCTTAGCGCGTGCGCTGCCAAAGCCCCGTGATTTGTTGGGGCTAGCCAGTCAAAAACTTGATGATTTAAGTGATCGTTTACCGCGCGGTCTTATGGCGGTGGCGCAAGGCAATGATGTTAAGCTGTCTGGTGTTGCAGCAAGACTTTCAGCATCGCAATTAATGAAAGCGATGGATTACAAAAAGCAAAACTTAGACGACTTGGGGGAACGCTTACCTCGTGGCTTGATGTCGGTTGCAAAAGACAATGATGTCAAATTGTCACGCGTGGCGTCACGCCTTTCAGCCAATCAAATCATTAGATCCATGGACCATCAAGGGCAGGGGTTGACTGAATTGTGGGCGCGACTTGATCGTGCCCAAGACGCCAATTTTCGCCAATTTAATGAGAAGTTCCTAAGCCAAGTGCGCCTGCTTGATACCCTTAGTTATCAAAGTGTTTTAAAACGCGGATTCGCGGTTGTTCGTAATGATCAGGGTGCGCCTGTTAAGGCGGTGGCAGATATGACATTGGGTGATGTCTTAAATATTGAGATGGTGGATGGTCAACAAAGTGTAGTTGTTGGTGATGAGGCCGCCCCTAAAGCACGTCCAACACCTGTGCCAAAACCAAAAGCAGCCCCCAAAAAGCCCAAGTCGAAGGCGGGGTCTGAAAATCAAGGAAGCCTTTTTTAAGGAAGAACTTATATGAGTGAGAAACAAGCAAAAATTCTGTATCTGGATGGTGACCTTGAGGTGCTTGAATTTGGAGATTATGTGCCCTGTGCTGTGTCAGGGCGCTTTATTCATTTATCGCAATTGAAATATTGGTCAGTTGACCGGCAAGAGGCTTATTTTTCTGCCATTGAGGCGCAACAGGCGGAAAATGGCGTTAATTAATGACGGGTTAAGCTTGTTGCCTGTAAAGTGTCACAAGCCAGCATCATGAGGACCAAAAAAATAAGCTAGAGAACACGGCCTATTTTTGAAGTTGCCAAAGGTCGGCAGAGTTAAAAGCCAAAGGAGATTTATGTCGGTGCCACAATCAATCCACACAACACTAAATTTATTGCCACAGACTGTGAGAATGTATGTATTTTTAGCCCTTGCTATGAGTTTAGCAATTGCCGCTTTGATGGTGCCTGTTTCAAAGGTTAAGGCGGATGATGGTGGGCTTAATCTTGACGGTGATATGGTGCAAGGCGGGTTGATTCATGGTAGGCTTCAAGCAGGGTCAAAGCTTTGGCTGGATGGCGAGCCTGTTGCTGTTGGGGCTGATGGTACCTTTGTTTTTGGGGTGGGGCGTGATGCCAAGGAAAGCTGGACACTGACGTGGCAAAAGGCTGATGGTGTCAAAGGTCAGCAAGTTTTGACAATTGAACCGCGTCAATGGAAAATTGAACGGGTTGACGGCCTGCCGCCTAAAACCGTAACCCCACCCAAAAGTTGGTTAGAACGTCGCAAAAAAGAAACTGGACGGGTGGTCTCAGGACGCAAAGGTATTAGCGATGATAAACACTGGTTATCAGGTTTTATTTGGCCAGCCAGTGGCCGCGTTAGTGGGGTTTATGGATCGCAGCGCATCTTGAATGGCAACCCAAGATCACCACATTATGGATTAGATGTTGCTGCCCCAAAAGGTGTGCCTGTGGTAGCACCTGCATCGGGCATTGTGACCCTAGCCGCTAAAGACTTTTTATTGGAAGGCGGCATTGTCATCATTGACCACGGTATGGGCGTTACCTCAACCCTATTTCATATGGATGATGTGCTGGTTGAAGAGGGGCAAATGGTAGCAGCAGGTGATGAAATTGGTAAGCTGGGCGATAAGGGGCGCGCCACAGGTCCGCATGTTGATTGGCGGGTTAATTGGTATAAGGTGCGCTTGGATCCTTACTTATTAGTTAAAGATAAGCCCATGCCCGAAAAAGCAGAATAAAGAAGAAACTAAAAGGACGAACAGCGATGAATATGTCAGGAACCACAAAAACCAACACCTCCTTAATATTGTCGGTGATCATAATGGCTTTGTCACCGCAAATGGTCAGCGCACAAGATGATGATTTGTCGGTTGACTTTGATCTGAACGCGACCTCAGATTATATTTACCGTGGCATTAGCCGCACAGGCGGTGACCCTGCCATTCAAGGCTCGGTTGAGGTTAGCAATGACAGTGGTTTTTATGGCCGTGTATTTGCCTCTAGCTTAGATAATGGATTGGGCCAAGATGCTGAGACCGAATTTGCTCTTGGCTATTTCGGCAGTGCCACCAATTTTGATTATGAGCTGTCGGTGGCTTATGACAAGTTTTGGGGTGGCCCCAATGATAAAGGCTATGCTGAAATACGGTCATCCATCAGCCGTGATATGGGTTTTTTATATGCTAGGACGGGCCTGAATTATGCCCCTGATAACCGCGAGTTTGGCGGTGGTTCATCGCTTTATGGCTATGGTGAGATCGAAGTGCCTTTCCCGATCAATATTGGCATTCCGTTATCAATGAATGTACGCACAGGTTATGAGGCATTTGAAAGCATTGATAATAAATGGGATTGGAGTGTGAACCTCATAGCAGGCATCAACGATTTTGTGATCAGTGCAGGTTATCATGATGTGAAAGGCAACACGTTTTTCCGTGGTAAAAGCCGCTTTAACTTAAGTGTGCGCTATTATTTTTAAAATTTATCAAGGCGACGCTCTTTTCTTAACGCCAATGCAGGGCTTAAGCGTTTTTCAACCGACGCCAACAAGTCTTGATGGCAGGCCACCACGGGGAAGTGCCGCGGATTTTCTTGGTTGAACTGATAGTCCGCCCCTTGATGGTCACCGCTATGACCACCTGCCTCAGTAATGATTAGGCTGGCAGCGGCTAGGTCCCAATCGCATTTAGGGTTGGCGGTTACAACCACATCACCTTTACCCTCAGCAACCCATGCATGACGCAAAGCCAGCGAATTAGCCTGTTCATAATTCATGCTATCAGGCCAAGGAGTGGGCCAAGTGCGGGCTGATTTAAAATAATCACCATCACCGATCATGGTTTTGTCACGTAAACTATCAAGAGACGGCATTGATAAGGTTTTGCCATTTTTAAAGCTGCCTTGTCCCTTTATGGCTAAATATAAATCATCATGATCAGGAACATATAACATGCCAAGGATGGGTTTGTTGTTTTCTAGCAAGCCAATAGAAATGCAATAATCATCATCGCCACGGGCATAGGCGCGGGTGCCATCAATGGGGTCAACAACCCATAAATGCTGGGCGTTCAAGCGGTTTAGGTTGTCTTCACTTTCTTCTGACAGCCAGCCATAATCAGGCTTCATGGCCATCAAGGTTTCTTGCAGATATTTATCAATGGCAATGTCTGCCTCGGTAACAGGGGTGCTGTCGGCCTTCTCCCATGCCACCAATTTGTGGGTGCGTGCGTTTCGGGCCATGTCGCCGCAATGCTTAATGATGCGGGTCAGCTCATCTATGTCACCGTTTATCGTCATGTTTTAAAGACCTGCAATGGTCATACCATCCAATCGTAATGTTGGGGCGTTTGTGCCATATTTAAACTCTAAATCATCAGCGGCGGTCATGTTTAAGAACATGTCCTTTAGATTGCCTGCAATGGTTATTTCGCTAACAGGATAGGCAATTTCACCATCCTCAATCCAGAAGCCAGCGGCACCACGGCTGTAATCACCCGTAATACCATTAACGCCCATACCAACCAATTCGGTCAGATATAGGCCTGATTTAATGTCTTTGATCATATCATCACGGCTGATGGTTCCCGCCGCAATATAAAGATTGGTAGAGCCAATGCCGGGCGGTGATGATGTGCCACGGGTGGCGCGACCATTACTGGTTAGGCCCAATTGTTTGGCGGTGGAAAGGTTTAAAAGCCAATGCTGCAACACACCGTCTTCAACCAAATCGAGGCGGTCATTTTGCAGGCCTTCTGCATCAAACGGTTTTGATTTTAAGCCTTTTACCACATGCGGGTCATCGACAATATTGATGCTGTCAGCAAAAATTTGTTGGTTCATATGGTTTTGTAAAAAGCTGCTTTTTCGGGCGATGGATGCACCATGAATGGCATCGGCAAAATGGCCAAGTAGGCTGTTACCAACGCGTGGATCATAAATGATTGGAAACTGCCCGCTGGGCACCTTTTTAGGGTTTAGGCGTTTCACCGCGCGCTCACCCGCATGGCGTCCAATCACCTCGGCATTGCTGAGGTCATTAAAGTGATGCTTGGATGAATAATCATAATCGCGTTCCATATGCACACCTTCACCCGCCACGGCAGAGACAGAAATGCTAAAGCTGGAACTGTTATAGCCGCCAACGAAACCATTGCTGGTGGCAAGGGCTATACTGGCGTGGGAAAAGCCCGCATGGCCGCCATCAGAATTGGTGACGCCTTCTACATCAAGCGCTGCTTTCTCAGCGCGAAGAGCAATGTCTTTTAGAACTTCAACATCAGGCTCTTGTGCATCCCAAATATTTAGATCATCAGCGGTTTGATTGGATAGCATATCAGCACTGGCAAGTGTTGCATAAGGTTCGGCGGGGGAGTTTTTAGCCATATCTAGGGCGCGGCTAATTAGCATGTCAAATTCAGATGGACGAATGTCTGAGGCCGAAACCATTGCCTGTTGTTGACCGACAAAAACACGCAAGCCAAGATCAGTTCCTTCAGAGCGCTCAAGCTCTTCCAGTTCGCCGCCACGCATCCCAACCGAGGTGGATGTGCCGCCAACCAAAATGGCATCACAAGCATCAGCGCCAGCGGCCTTAGCACGTTTGATCAGATCGTCTAATAAGGATTGTTTTTCTGATAAATTTTTAGTCATAACTTGATCTACTCGTTATTTCTGTTTCTATCGTTTATTTGCGTTGTCCTGGTTTCCAAATAGGGCGTTTATCACCGGGAATGCCAAGGTCATCCCAAATGGCGTCAATTTTTTGGATAACGCCTTCTTTCATGTAAATTTCTTCACCCCATTCGCGGTCAGTTTCTGATCCAACTTTGTCGGTGGCATCAAACCCAATTTTACCACCAAGCCCTGATTTGGGTGAGGCAAAATCAAGATAATCAATGGGGGTGTTTTCAACCGTGGTGATATCGCGCACAGGATCCATTTTGGTGGACATGGCCCACATCACATCTTTCCAGTCACGACAATCAATGTCATCATCCACAATGATCACAAATTTGGTATAGATAAATTGGCGCAAATAAGACCATACCCCCATCATCACCCGCTTGGCATGTCCAGCATAGGCCTTTTTAATGCTCACCACCGCAATGCGATACGAGCACCCCTCAGGTGGTAGCCAGAAATCAACAATTTCAGGGAACTGTTGTTGGATAAGAGGGATAAACACCTCATTCAAGGCTTCACCCAAGACGCTAGGCTCGTCTGGTGGGCGCCCTGTGTAGGTGGATAAATAAATTGGGTCTTTGCGCATGGTGATGGCGGTAACGTTAAAGACCGGGAATTTTTCAATCGAATTATAATAACCGGTATGATCACCATAAGGGCCTTCATCGCGGTAATCATCCAACGATACATAGCCTTCAATGACTATTTCGGCCTCAGCCGGCACTTCCAGCGGGATGGTTTTACATTGAACCAATTCAACCTTTTTACCGCGAAGCAAGCCTGCAAATTGATATTCACTAAGGGTGTCTGGTACGGGGGTTACCGCTGCCAAAATGGTGCCAGGGTCAGCCCCTAAGACAACAGCTGCGGGCAAGGGTTCAGGCTTTTCTTTTTTCCAGCGGGCATGATGTTGGGCGCCGCCGCGATGCTTTAACCAACGCATTAAGGTTTGGTTTTTGCTGATTTTCTGCATCCGATAAATGCCCAAATTATAGCCATCGGTTTTATCACCACCGGGGCCTTTGGTCACCACCAAGGGCCATGTAATTAGGGGTGCTGGTTCATCGGGCCAGCAGCTTTGAATAGGCAATTGATCAAGGTCAATGTCATTACCTTCCAGCACCACATCATGGACGGGGGCTTTTTTAACCCGTTTTGGTTTCATGGCCAAAACGGTTTTTGCCAAAGGTAACATCGACACGGCTTCTTTGATGCTGCCCGGTGGTTCGGGCTGGCGCAAAAAGGCCAGCGTTTCACCCACTTCGCGTAATTCTTCTGGTTTGCGGCCCATACCCATGGCAACACGGTTTACGGTACCAAATAGGTTGACTAAAACGGGCATGTCAGACTTGCTGCCATCTTCTTTGATAACATGCTCAAACAGTAGGGCAGGGCCACCATTACGCATGACACGGGTTTGTATTTCGGTCATTTCAAGGTCGGTTGAAACCGGTTCGCTAATGCGCACCAGATCGCCTTGATCTTCCAAGATTTTTATAAAGTCGCGTAATGATTTATAATGCATATGTCACTTATAATTGATTGTGGGTTGGGATCAAAGAAAAACCCCGCTTTGATCAACAATAATTCCTAAAAATAACAGCCATCCCGCAACCGTGTTTGACCGAAACAGGTTTAAGCATGTCTCAGGGCTGTCAATGTCTAGGCGGTACCATTGCCATAAAAGTTGGCCTGCGAATAAGGTGACCCCACCATAAAACACCATCCCCATGTCGGCATAATATCCGCTGGCTGCAAAAAACGTGGTGGTTAATAGATAAAATAACAACAGTACAGGACGGGTTTGATCGCCAAATTTTAGGGCCGTTGATTTAACCCCAATCATCATATCATCTTCTTTGTCCTGATGGGCATAAATGGTGTCGTAACCAAGGGTCCAAAAAACCCCACCAATATAAAGCAGAATAGGGCTTAAGGATAAGTCCCCCCTCACGGCTGCCCAACCAAGCAAGGCACCCCAATTAAAGGTAAGCCCCAAAACAAACTGCGGCCAATAGGTGATACGTTTCATAAAAGGGTATATCACCACCAAGACCAGCGATGAAACACCCAAAGCAATGGCAAAATCATTAAATTGCAGCAGCACCATCAAGCCAACAAAGGCTTGAAAGGCTAGAAACAGAAAGGCTTGTTTTAGGCTAATTTCACCCGCTGGAATGGGGCGCAATTTGGTGCGGTCAACCTTGGCATCAAAATCACGATCAGCCATATCATTGACGGTACAACCAGCACCGCGCATGAAAAAGGCACCGATGGCAAATAAGATCAGCATCCACAAGCTGGGCCATGTTCCTTCATCGGTGGCAAGACCAATGGACCACCAGCAAGGCCAAAGCAATAACCATGTGCCAATGGGGCGATCAGCCCTTGCCAATCGCAAATAAGGCCGCATCCATCGGGGTGCCATGGTGTGGACCCAATGGTTATCAATGGCATCTTTGGTTTTGATCGTGTCGTTGGTCATGATTACTCGAATTTTAGACAAAAACGTTAGGCAAATGAGTTGGTTATAAAACCAAATCCTTATTTTACTGGCTGGTGTTTTGACAACAAGTAACATATGATTCAAGCAGCTTGTCAAAATATTTGTCAGAAAAAGTTGAGGATAAGATGATTCGCCTGTTTTTAGATGTACCCATGGCTGATGGTGCCAAGGTTCCGTTAAGCCAAGAAGACAGCCATTATTTGGTCAGTGTAATGCGTCAAAAAGTGGGTGCTGATTTATTAGTGTTTAATGGCCGTGATGGCGAATGGCAGGCAAACATATGTGATGCCCATAAACGTAAAACGGTTATAACAGTTAGCCAGCAAACCCGCCCGCAAATTGATGAGCCTGATGTGTGGTTAGTTTTCGCCCCGATAAAGAAAACCCGTATTGATTTCATGGCCCAAAAAGCCACAGAAATGGGGGCCACGAAATTATGTCCGGTGATGACCGATCACACCGCCATGGACCGCGTTAAAACTGAACGCCTTGCCGCCAATGCTAAAGAGGCGGCGGAGCAATGCGAGCGACTGATGGTGCCGGCTGTGGATGAGGTTGTTAAATTGACGGATGTGTTAGCCAATTGGCCCGATGACAGAATGATCATGTTTTGTGATGAAAGTTTAGAAGGCACCACGGCGGTGGATACCCTGCGCAAACATGATGGCAAGCAAGGGGGTGAAAAATGGGCGATTTTTATTGGCCCAGAAGGCGGCTTTTCTGAGCGCGAGCGATCAGCCTTAAAGGCGCACAAAAACACCGTCACGGTTTCCCTTGGTCCGCGCATTTTGCGGGCAGATACAGCGGCCATTGCAGCACTGGCATTATGGCAAGTGGCATTAGGTGATTGGTGAAGGATAAAGTGATCAACAAACTTGTGACTTGCGTAAAAGGTAAGTTGGATTATATAAGTTGTTGATAGGGGAACGGTAGGTATTTGTAATTCTTGCCTTTTAGCCCATAACCAAAGGTGAGGATTGAGCGTGGCCAAAGCATCTCCAGAAATTACCAGTAAGCAACAATTGATTGATTATGTTGCCTCAGGCGAGACCCCTCGTGATGAGTGGAAAATGGGCACCGAGCATGAAAAGTTTTGCTATAAAACCGCTGATAATAGCCCGCTTTCCTATGAAGGTGAGGTCGGTATTAAGGCGCTGCTTGAAGCGTTTCGCGACCGTTTTAATTGGGAACCAGTTCTGGAAGGCGACCATATCATCGCCTTGAAAAAAGATGGTGCCTCCATCACCTTAGAACCGGGTGGGCAATTTGAATTGTCAGGCGCCTTGTTAGATACCATACACCAAACATGCGATGAAGTTCATTCTCATTTAGCTGAAGCAAAAGCCATTGGTGAAGATATGGGGGTTGGTTTTATTGGCTTGGGTTTTCACCCCACTTTAAAGCGGGAAGAAATACCGGTTATGCCCAAAGGGCGCTATGACATTATGCGCAGCTATATGCCGAAAAAAGGCAAGCTGGGCCTTGATATGATGCTGCGCACCTCAACCATTCAGGTAAATTTGGATTATGCAAGCGAGGCAGATATGATCCAAAAATTCCGCGTGAGCTTGGCGTTGCAACCCATTGCGACGGCTTTGTTTGCAAATTCGCCTTTTACCGAGGGGCGCTTAAACGGTTTTAAGTCTATGCGCAGCCAAGTATGGACGGACACTGACCCTGATCGCACAGGTATGTTGCCTTTTGTGTTTGATGAGGGTTTTGGTTATGAACGATATATTGATTATATTCTCGATGTCCCGATGTATTTTGTCTACCGCGATCGTTACATTGATGCGTCGGGCCAGTCATTCCGTGACTTTTTAAAGGGTGATTTGCCCGCCTATAGAGGGCACATTCCAACCATTAAAGATTTTGAAGATCATTTAACCACCACATTCCCTGAAGTGCGAATGAAGAAATTTCTTGAAATGCGCGGTGCGGATGGTGGTCCGTGGAACCGTCTTTGTGCTTTGCCAGCGTTCTGGGTAGGTCTTTTGTATGATCAAACGGCGCTGGATGCCGCTTGGGATTTGGTCAAAGACTGGACCACGGATGAAATGCAAGAATTGCGTATGGAAGTGCCAAAAATGGGTCTTGAAACGCCTTTTAGACAAACCAATGTGCAAGATATTGCACGCCGTGTGTTAGAGATATCTGATATGGGTTTGAAAAACCGCCAGCGCCTGTCTAGCAGTGGTGAAACCGAGCAGGGCTTTTTAACATCATTGTTTGATTGTGTGGAAAGCGGTAAGACGCCCGCGGACATTTTGTTGGATGCTTATAAAAATGATTGGGGTGGTGATGCCTCACAGGTTTTTAAGCATTTCAGTTATTAAACTACATCACTTTAGAAAAAACGGTTTAAGGGTCGCTTGTGGTGACCCTTTTTTTGTGGACAAAGGATATTTCTGTCCTAGGGTTTTTGTCTGTTAATTTTTAAAAGGCGTATGCGGCTGTGAGCGAGCAACCAAATAAGAGCTATCAACCTACCGATCATCATGATGCTAGCTGGTATCGTGAGCGTTTCTTGCGCCATACCAGCCAGATATTTGGCCTGTCATGGCCAGCAATTATGTCGCGTATGGGGGCGATGGTGATGGCAACGGTGGACACAATTATGGTTGGCCAATATTCCACCACCGAACTCGCTTACCTAAACCTTGGTACGGGCACTTTTGTGATGCTGGCTTTGGTGATGGCTTATGGCATGTTGCTGGGTACTTTGGTTTATTCAGCTGATGCCTATGGGCGTGGTGATTATAAGTCAGCTGGCGCTGTGTGGCGGCGATCTTTGCCTTATGCTGTGGGCTTAGGTATCATATGTTTACTTATTTGTTTACCATCCGAAACATTGTTTTTGTGGATGGGACAAACCGCAGAAATGGCCCGTGAAGGCGGTAAGGTGATGACCATTCACGGCATTGGCTTATTTTCGCATTTAGTGTTTTTTTCCTGCATTGCTTTTCTTGAGGGCATCGAAAAGCCAAAGGTTGCCATGTATGCCATGGTGTTGGCAAATATCGTCAATGTGGTTTTGAATTATGTCTTGGTTCATGGCTGGGGCGATATCCCCGCTATGGGGGCCAGTGGCAGCGCCATTGCCACCACAATATTGCGTTTTTTAATGGCTGCCTCGATGGTGCTTTATATTCTAAAGGCCCCCAGCCTTGAAAAGTTTGGTGTGCGCATTCCATGGACGGGTAAATGGTCTGATTGGGCAAAGCAGCGGGTGATGGGCTATGCCGCCGCCCTAAGTTTGGGTGCTGAGGTTGCGGCCTTTAGCTTGTTGGTTGTGTTTGCTGGTTGGATGGGAACCGAGCCAGTTGCTGCTTGGGGTGTGGTGGTGAATGTGATCAGTTTAATGTTCATGTTGTCGGCAGGCATTGGTTCGGCGGCTAGTGTGCGTGTGGGTATTGCCAATTCTCGCCATGATCGCGCTGATGTTAAGATGGCTGGTTGGACCAGTTTATTATTGAATACCGTTGGCCTTATCATTGTTGGTGCTTTTGTATGGTGGGGTGCTGAGGGGATTACGCATTTTTATACTGATGACCCTGCCTTGATAAATTTGATTATGCCCGTTATGCTTTTGGTGCCTTATGTTATGCCTTTTGATGGTGGACAGGCTGTGGTGTCAAATGCCTTGCGCGGACTAGGTGAAACATGGGTGCCAACGGTTATTCAAGCGATTAGTTATATGTTAATCATGACACCGTTGAGTTATTATCTAGGGATCACCCTAGACCAAGGAATATTTGGTTTAATGGTTTCGGTATGGATTGGTGGCGTTGTGTCTGTGTTGTTATTATCATGGCGTTTTCACACCAGAAGCAATTATGTGGGAGAATGATATTTTCCCGTTATATAATAATAAAACGAATGACAAGCGTAACGACGAACGAGAAATGAAAAAAACTAATAAAGAAAAAGCAATAATTCCCCCTATTAAAAAGCGATGGTCTTTTAAGGGGTATTTGTCAGGCCTCTTAGCTATATTCACTGTTGGGACACTGCCAGCCAAGGCCAATGAGGACATATTAGTTCTTGCATCAGACCTTGTCACCGATGGGTTTGATTTGGTTTGGCCAGAAGGATTGGATCGCGGTGATGTTCGCTTGCGCTTTGGCGTGGGTTATGGTTTTAAGCCAGATTATTTAGGCAGCAACAATTTGAACCGCGCCATCGTCCCTTTAATAGAAATTAATGTGCAAGATAAGTTGCTCATCCAAGGCACTAAAATTCGCTATAATCTCACCAATCATCAAATGCTACGGGTTGGGCCACTGGTGAATTATAAAGTTGGCCGCAAGGAAAAAGCCAATGATGCGCTGTTGGGCATGGGGTCTATTAAGGACACCATCGAAATAGGACTGTTTGCCGAGGGGCGCTGGCATGGCTTGCTGTATTCAGCCAGCCTCCGTAAAGCATTGGGAGCCAAACAGGGAACTGTGGCGCGTTTATTGGTAGGTCATGGATTATATCATGGCGAAAAAACCATGGTGATTACCGGATTACGCGCCTTTTGGGGGAACGCCAAAAATAACCAGACCAATTTTGGGGTTAGCGAACAACAGGCCCAAACAACTGAGTATGATGTTTTTCGCCCTGGTTCTGGCCTCAACCAAATGGAAGCGGCCCTTTATGGTCGTTATCAAGTGATGCGAAATGTGCGTGTTGAAGGTGTTATGGTGGTTGGTAAAATTATTGGTAACCGTGCCTACAGCCCCTTGGTGGCATTGCGCGGTGATGATTACCAGTTTTCAAGCGGCCTTGGTGTAAGGGTTGATTTTTAAAAATGACCTTCATCCTGACCAAAGAATATGTCAAAGAAAGTTTAAATACCCTTGCCAAGCATGATCTTGCTTTAGCTAAAGCCATTGATCGTGTTGGATACCCCGGTGAGCGCCGCAGAGGGCATGGCTTTTCGTCGCTGCTGCGCATAATTATTGGTCAGCAATTATCGGTTAAGGCCGCAGCGACCATTGCGGCCCGTGTTGAGGCGGCCATTGGCGATGAAAACCCCGCGCAAAACTTAGCGTCGCTATCGGATGATGACATGCGCGCCCTTGGCATGTCGCGGCAAAAAGTGGTTTATTGCCGCGGGCTGTGTGAGACCTATTTAAGTGGAAATTTACGCATTGATCAATGGCCAAGCCTTGATGATGATATTGTGTTGGATGAATTAACATCGCTTAAAGGGTTTGGTCGTTGGTCAGCGGAAATGTATTTGATGTTTTCCCTTGGTAGGACCGATATCTGGCCTGCCGATGATCTTGCGGTGCAAGAGGCGGTTAAACGGTTAGAAGGCTTGGATGAGCGGCCAAAACCAAAGCAAATGGATATGATTGCTGAAAAATGGCGCCCTCACCGCAGTTCAATGGCGCTGTTTTTATGGCACTATTATGCAAAAACACCAGCCTTATAGGTGTGTTAATTTTAATATTTACACTTATTTAACGAATTTGGTTTAAACTATTCAGCAATTAGAAAAAGCTGGCGAGCAAGCTTACTCCACAAAATATAATATAACGGAACAATCGACCTGAGAAGTCGACTATTTTGAGGTGCTATCGTGTTGTTAAAGAGTATGTTAGAAGAGGCATCTTTGCAGGTGCAACTTATAAAAATGATCCAATTTTGGTTGGGAAATTATCGGCAAGAAAATGGCTTAACCTTTCTCGAAAAGAAAGACTTAAAGCCTGAAAAATTGCAGGATGTCATTCCATATCTTACCCTATCAGAGTTTATATCCGAAAATGAAATGCGGATAAGATTATCGGGTACCGAGGTTGATAAATTAAGTTCGGGCAATTTAAGGGGGCGTAATTTAATTAATATTATTCCTGCCCCAAAACGCAACGACTATGCAAAATTTATGTCGATGTTGAATAAATACACCTTTGGCTATATCTCTAAACGAATCAAAACCTCTGAATTGGGTCAAAAGACCATATTAAAAACGCTTTATTTACCGTTGTTACAACAAGATACCGGGCAGCGATTTATGGTGAGTGTTTACCAAATCACACATGAGAGCGTCACGCTAAATGGTAATGAGGTGATTGATTTATTTGCCAAGAATGAAAAATATGCCTTGCAATTACTTGATGTTGGTAATGGCTTGCCTGCATTTGATGATGATTTACAAAAATCCTTAAATCTTTTAGTGTGATCATTCTTGACGTTGTTTGGGTGCAATAAAGTCAAATAGTTTTATTATCATTGATAATATTTATGCTTATTTAACTTATCTACTGTATTCAGCGCACCAAGATAAGAGTCGAGTGGCAAATTTCCTTCACAGAAGTGTAAAGTTTCAGGACGATCGACTTAAAGTATGACGCTTTTTTTGAGGTGTTATTTTGTTGTTGACGAATTTCATAGAAGATGGCTTGACCTTTTTTGATAAGAAGGACTTAAAACCAGAAAAACTTTTGGATGTGATTCCTTATTTGACCCTTTCTGAATTTGTCAATGATGATCACGTTTATGTGCGACTGTCTGGCACCGCGGTTGATTAGTTATGCGAAACCAATTTGATGGGCAGAAACTTTTTAGATGTTATCCCAGATGATAAGCGTCAAGATATTGCTTCTTTTATCACCCATGTGAGGGACCATCAATTTGGCTATGTTTCGGTGCGACGGAAAGTTAAGGAACTGGGGCAAAAAATAAAGTTGAAAACCATCGGCTTACCCCTCATTGATAGCAGTACTGGCAAGAAGTTTTTAATAACGGTTTATCAAATCACTCACGATAGTGTCAGATTAAGCGGCAACGAAGTTTTCGATATGTTTGGTGAACATGAACGTTACACCATCAAAATGCTCGACATTGGAAATGGTCTTGCTTCTATACCGGATAATATTATGCAGTCTCTTACTGTTAGTTAGCAAAAGCCTGCTTGATCCTTTATAGCTCTAGTTTCAGTAATTGGTCAGAGATAACAAAATATCCGTCATAGCTATGTTCAGGGTCAGCTGTTCTGGCGAGAAGGTCAGCCGTGCGCATCATGCAGACATAAAAGTCAGCATATTTTTCTGAATCAAAGTCATTGGGTACAAGGGCATTAGCGCGGCTATTTTCAAAGGCGCGGAAGAAGAGTGAGCGGAAATAAGAGAAATAATCTTCCACTTCTTCTTGAATCTTAATGTCCAAGGTTTTGCCTTTAACCGCTGTTTTACACATCAAACAACCCGACGCACCATTGGATCCTGCAGCAAAATCTTTCATGCGTTTTACAAGGGCCCTGACATCCTTAATATCAGCGTCTTCACGGTCTAAACCAGCAGACCAAAAGAAGGTCACTGTTTTGCGATAATGTTGAAGGACCTTGATGAATAAATCGCGTTTGTTGCCAAAGGTGCTGTAGAGGCCGTAGCGCGCAACGCCGGTGGCCTCGACCAATTCGTCATAGGATGTTTCATCAAAACCCTTAGCTAAAAAAACCGTCATGGCTTTTTGTAAGGCTTCTTCTGGCTTAAAACTTTTGCGGCGTCCCATATCATTTCTCCCCTGTTTTAAGAATATAAGTTCTGCCGTAGAAAGACAATAAAAATACAGTGTTAGTTTTGTTTTTATAGATTTTTATTGATGATGTGCGTCAGCGTGCCGCAGTGATTTCTTGCGCTATGCCTTTTATAAGCGAAGGGTGAGGGTGAATTATTTTCCCTAAACATTGTTCATGAACAAATGTGATTGAGAGAAAAAATATGACGGTATTTGCAGCAGATAATACCCTTGCGCCAAAAGATGAGTATCAAGATGGGGTGGTGAGAGCCGCAACCATTGCGACGGTTTTTTGGGGCATTGTTGGGTTTTCTGTGGGATTGTTGATTGCCTTGCAGTTGGCTTTTCCTGCGCTAAATTTTGACCTGCCTTGGACCAGTTTTGGGCGTTTACGTCCCTTGCATACCTCGGCGGTGATTTTTGCTTTTGGTGGTAATGCGTTATTGGCAACCAGCTTTTATTCTTTAATGCGTACTTGCCGCACAGGCCTTGCTTCTGAAAAAGCAGCTTGGTTTGTGTTTTGGGGTTATCAGTTATTTATTGTGATGGCGGCCCTTGGTTATGTGTTGGGCATTACGCAGGGTAAAGAATATGCTGAACCTGAATGGTATGTTGACCTGTGGTTGACCATTGTTTGGGTGGTGTATTTGGTGCTTTATATTGCCACGTTAAAGCAACGCAAAGAACCGCATATTTATGTGTCTAACTGGTTCTATTTGGCCTTTATCGCAACGGTTGCTGTGCTGCATTTAGTCAATAATGCGGCTGTTCCGGTTGAGATAACAAGCGCTAAATCATACATTGTTCATGCGGGTGTTCAGGATGCCTTGATCCAATGGTGGTATGCCCATAATGCGGTTGGTTTCTTCTTAACCGCTGGTTTCCTTGGCATGATGTATTATTTTGTGCCAAAGCAAACAGGCCGCCCAGTTTACAGTTACCGCTTATCAATCGTGCATTTCTGGTCGCTGATTTTCCTCTACATTTGGGCAGGTCCTCACCATCTTCTTTATACCGCTCTGCCTGATTGGGTGCAAACCCTGGGCATGACCTTTTCTATCATGCTGTGGATGCCGTCATGGGGTGGTATGATTAATGGTGTGATGACGCTGTCAGGTGTTTGGCACAAATTAAGAACTGATCCTATTTTATGGTTCATGATTTCAGCCCTTGCTTTTTATGGCATGAGCACCTTTGAAGGCCCGATGATGTCGATCAAAGCGGTGAATGCCTTATCACACTATACCGACTGGACCATTGGTCACGTGCACTCTGGCGCCTTAGGTTGGGTTGGCTTTATCAGCTTTGGTGCGATCTATTATTTGGTGCCACGTTTGTGGGGCGCAAAACGCATGTATTCGGTGGCCCTTATCCGTTGGCACTTTTGGATCGCCACCATTGGTATCGTGCTTTACATCGTGGCTATGTGGGTGTCGGGTATCATGGAAGGCTTGATGTGGCGTGAATATGATGAACTTGGTTTCTTGGTTTATTCCTTCATTGAAACCGTTGAAGCGAAACACCCCTATTATCTGATCCGTGCTTTAGGTGGATTGTTGTATGTGCTGGGTTCTTTGATTATGGCCTACAATTTAATCATGACAGCCAAAGGTAAAGAGCGCAACGAAAGCATCCCTGAAGATGCCATGATTAAAGCGGCTTAAAGGAGAAGAACCATGGCAAAAGAAAGTTTTCAAAAGAAAGTTGAGAAAAACTCGGTTCTTTTAACAGTGGCTACCCTGATAGTTATTTCAATTGGTGGCTTGGTTGAAATTGCACCGTTGTTTTATCTGGAAAGCACCATTGAAAAAGTAAAGGGCATGCGCCCATACACCCCGCTAGAATTAATGGGTCGTGAGATTTACTTGCGCGAGGGCTGCTATGGCTGTCATTCACAACAAGTGCGCTCATTGAAAGACGAGGTTGAGCGTTACGGCCATTATTCTTTGGCGGCGGAAAGCATGTATGACCATCCGTTCCAGTGGGGTTCAAAACGGACTGGTCCTGACTTGGCGCGTGTGGGTGGACGTTATTCAAACGAGTGGCATGTAATGCACATGAATGATCCACGCTCAGTGGTGCCTGAATCGATTATGCCGTCATACAGCTGGTTGGGTAAAACCCCATTAGATTATCGTAAAGTGTCAAAATATCTTGAAACCCAACGTACCGTGGGTGTGCCTTATGATGATACAGATATTTTAATGGCCTTTACTGATTTGGAAACTCAGGTAAACCCAGATCATGAAAATTACGATGCCTTTATGGAGCGTTATCCAAAAGCAAGTGTGGCCGATTTTGATTTAAACCCTGATCAAATTACCGAATTGGATGCTTTGATCGCCTATATGCAAATGCTGGGAACATTGGTTGATTTCACCCAATATCGTCCCGCAGATGATTATCGTTAGGAGGGTCTGATGGAAGAACTTATTACGTCAGCCAGTTGGGGCACTTTTAGCCTGATCTTTTTCTTCGTATTTTTTTGTGGCGTTGTTTTGTGGGTGATGCGCCCTGGTTCGTCTGAACATTATGACGACGCTGGCAACATTCCCTTAAGGGAGGATGACCATGTCTGATAAATTAGATAAAGATGATGTAACAGGTGTTGAAACCACGGGTCATGAGTGGGACGGCATTAAAGAATTAAACAACCCTTTGCCGCGTTGGTGGGTGTGGGTTTGGTTGCTGACCATCGTTTGGTCCATTGGCTATTATTTTGTTTATCCGTCGTGGCCAACCCTAAGCGGCTATTTGCAAGGTTCTGCTGACTGGTCAAGTCGTGGTGAAGTGGCAAAAGAATTGGATCAGCTTCGCCAAATGCAAGCGCAATATCGCACCGCTATGGAAGGCAAAACCCTTGCTGAGATTAAAGCCGATGCATCTTTAATGGACTTTGCCTATCGCGGGGGTCAGTCTGCCTTTGGTTTGTTCTGTTCACAGTGTCATGGTCGCGGTGCAGAGGGTGCAGTAGGTATTGCTAATCTGAATGACGATTATTGGATATGGGGTGGCACCTTGGAAGAAATTCAAACCACCATCCAACACGGTGTTCGTGATGAAAATGATTTTGACAGCCGCTATGCCATGATGCCTGCTTTTGTCAAAGACGGCATTTTGGATCAAGCCCAAGCCAAAGAAGTGGCAAGCTATGTAATGGCTATGTCTGATCGTTCTATTCGTGCCAGCCAAGAGGGTGCTACCTTGTATCAAGAGCAATGCGCCACTTGTCATGGTGAACGTGGTGAGGGCTTGAAAGAAATGGGTGGCCCACGTTTAAACGATGCGATTTGGTTATACCAAGGTGGTGTTGAGGCTGTGTATCAACAAATTGTCTCACCTAAGCATGGTATGATGCCCGCGTGGGGCAGTCGACTTGACCCTGTTACCATCAAACAATTAGCCATTTATGTCCACTCATTAGGCGGTGGCGAAAACTAATTTGGTACACATATAAAGAAATGGGATAAGGGCTGCTTTCAAGTGGCCCTTTTTTGTTTTGTTTTTTTAGTTATACAAAATCTCCAGCATGCGACAATTGACCTCAATGTCAGATGCGATAATTTGTTCTATATCTTATTGTGTCAAAAACTCCTAAAGGGGCTGTTAACGATAAGATGACTGAAGAAATTCAACAGCACGGCAATGCCAAACCAATATCATTGGATGAGCAATTTCAACCTGTGAATTGGCAAGAAAATCGCCAGTATTTTGCTAAGCAAATTAAAATTTTTCCAAAACGTGTGCGCGGCTTTTTTAGAACCATTAAATGGTGGTTTATGGCTGTGCTTTTGGGCATTTATTATTTCTTACCTTGGCTGCGCTGGGATCGTGGTCCATTAGCCCCTGATCAAGCGGTTTTGTTTGATATTGGCTCGCGGCGTTTTTATTTCTTCGGCATCGAAATTTGGCCGCAAGAAGTTTATTATTTGGTTGGTATTTTGGTCGCATCGGCTTGGGGGTTGTTTTTTGTCACTTCGCTTATTGGTCGTGCTTGGTGTGCCTGGGGCTGTCCGCAAACCGTATGGACGGACTTATTTGTGATGGTAGAGCGCTGGGTAGAAGGCGATCGCAATGCTCGTATCAAACTCGATAAAGCGCCTTATGACTTTGATAAGATTAGAAAGCGTGTCACCAAGCATATTTTATGGATCCTTATTGCCATGTGTACGGGCGGTGCGTGGACGTTTTATTTTATGGACGCACCAACCTTGGCAGCACAATTAATGGCATTTGAAGCGCCCAGTGCAGCCCTATACACTATCGTTATATTGACCAGTACAACCTATTTGCTGGCCGGTTTTGCCCGTGAACAGGTGTGTACCTATATGTGCCCTTATTCGCGCTTCCAATCAGCGATGATCGATAAAGATACCTATATCATTGCATACCGTGGTGACCGTGGTGAGCCACGCGCTAAAAAGCCAAAAGATGATAACTATAGCAATCGTGGTCATTGTATTGATTGCACCCAATGCGTGGCAGTGTGCCCGATGGGGATCGATATTCGTAATGGGATGCAAATTGAGTGTATCAATTGTGGCTTATGTGCCGATGCTTGTAACAATGTGATGGAAAAGGTTGGTTTGCCTAAAAACCTTATTGGGTTTGACAGTTTAGCCAATGTTGAGCGCCGGAGCAAAGGTGAGCCAGAGGTCACAAAAATTTTACGGGTCAGAACCGTTTTCTATGCCGCTATTTTGGTTCTGATGAGTGTTGTGATGATGTTTTCTTTAGCGAACCAGCAGCAAACGGATTTAAATGTCTTGAAAGACCGTAATCCCGTCATGGTAACGCAGTCTGATGGCAGTGTTAGAAATGGTTATGTTCTAAAAATTATGAATAAGTTACATCAGCCGCAAGAATTTCATATCTCCTTAACTGGCTTGCCAGGCAGTGAGATGTGGCTTGCGGGCAAAGACGAGCATGTTAGCCAACATTTGGATGTGACCGTGGCACCTAATCAGGTAGAAGATTTTCGAGTATTTGTTTTGTTACCTAAAGACCAAATTGCCTTTGAACGCAAAGAAATTGCCTTCATCGTGCAAAACCCCTCATCTGGCGAAACGGTTTCTGAAAAGAATATTTTTGTTGCCAAGCATACAAATCCTAGAAATTTGTATGGGAGAAAATAAATGCCTAAAACAATGATAAATATTGATGCCAATAATCAATCCCCCAAATATTCAGGTTGGCGTGTGGCACGCTGGTTCATCGCTTTCTTTGGTGTGATGATGGTTGCCAACGTTATCTTTTTGCTGCAAGCCTTAAACAGTTGGCCCGGCGTTGAAACCAAAGCGGCTTATGACAAGGGTTTGCAATATAATGAACTGATTGAAAAAGGCGCAGCCGCCAAGGCCCTCAATTGGGATATGACATCAAACGTTTATGATTTACCCGGTGCAAACGGAACAGCGATTGAATTTGTTGTGGCTGATGCCAATAGTCTTGCTGTTGAGGGTTTAACTGTTGTGGGTAAGCTGGAGCGTCCGGCCAGTCGTAGTTTTGATATATCCATTACCTTCAAAGAAACCCGCCCCGGGTTTTACTATGCACAGGTAAATTTATTAGACGTTGGTCAGTGGGACTTACGTGTTTTGATGATAAAAGAAGACATTGAAAATCGTTATTCAGAGCGATTAATGGTGACTAGGGATTAAAGATATTTATGTCGCAAACTCATGCTATAGATAGAGCTTTTGATGGGATTGACCCAAAGCCCTTCATTCATCAAAGCCCAGATGGTGTTCAATCGTTACATTTGATGGTGGATGGCATTCGCTGTGCGGGCTGTATGCGGTCTATTGAAAAAACCCTTGCCGCCTATGAGCAGCTTAAAGAAGGGCGGGTTAATATGACATCTAAGCGCATGGTGATGCGCTGGCAGGATGGCAGCTTTGATCCTTCGGTTGTGATGCGCGACATTGTTAATAAAGGCTTTGACCTTGCCCCCTTTGACCCTGAAACTATGAGCAATTCTGACAAGGAAGAAGAAACACGGCTTTTATACGCCATGGCGGTTGCCGGATTTGCCATGGCCAATGTGATGATGTTGTCCTTTGCGGTTTGGGCGGGCGCTTTTGCCACCATGGGTGAGGGAACGCGCGGTTTGTTTCATTGGTTATCAGCCATTGTTGCCCTGCCAACGGTGGTTTATTCGGGCAGACCTTTCTTTGGATCTGCTATTAAAGCCCTCAGTAACAAACAGCTCAATATGGATGTACCTATTTCTTTGGCGATTGTTCTGGCCTCGGGGATGAGTTTGTTTGAAACCATTGAAGGCGGTGATCATGTCTATTTTGATGCGTCTGTATCGCTGTTGTTTTTCTTGTTGGTTGGGCGCTATTTAGATCACCGTGCCCGTGCTAAGGCCCGATCTGTAGGGGAAAATTTGGTGGCCCTTCAAGCCATGACCGCAGATGTTGTGATGGATGATGGTAGCATAGAAGCCTTGCCTATTCATCAGGTTGCCCTAGGCACAGTGGTACGGGTGAAAAAGGGCGATAAAATTCCAGTTGATGGGGTTGTCTTAGCGGGCCTATCAGATATTGATACCAGCATGGTTACTGGCGAGTCTGTACCAATGTCTGCTAAAGCAGGGGATCAGCTTTATACTGGCATGATTAACTTATCTGCCACGCTAGAGATAAAAGTCACCGCGGTGGGTGATTCAACCCTTTTAGCTGATATTGTCAGAATGATGGAAAACGCCGAACAGGCACGCGGGCAATTTGTTCGTTTGGCTGATAAAATTGCGGGTTGGTATGCGCCCGTGGTACATTTATTGGGGCTGTTAACCTTCCTTGGTTGGTGGCTTGGTATGGGCGCAGATTGGCAACAAGCGCTGTTGCTTGCCATTGCCGTGTTAATCATCACTTGTCCGTGTGCTTTGGGCTTGGCGGTGCCTGTGGTGCAGGTTGTTGCCAGTGGGCGTTTGATGCGACAAGGTGTGTTACTAAAGTCAGGTGATGCGCTAGAAAAACTTAAAAATGTTAATACCATTTGCTTTGATAAAACTGGCACATTAACCCTTGGTAAGCCCGCGTTGGTTAACCGCCATCTTTTATCCGATGATCTCTTGTCACTTTGTGCCGGAATGGCCTATTCATCCAGTCATCCACTATCGCGGGCCATTGTTGAGGCCTTTCCAACAGCAAAGCCCCTTGATCAGGTAAAAGAGATTTCTGGCTGTGGCCTTGAATGGCAAGATGGTGATGACCATTATCGCCTAGGCAATCGACAATGGTTGGATGTCCCTGCTTTGCAGCAAGGCCATGAAGCAGGCCCTGAGTTATGGTTTGAAAAAAATGGTTCGGTTCTACATTGCCTGAAATTTGTGGATCAATTACGCCCCGACGCCCTTGAAACCGTTCAATGGATAAAAGAGCAAGGTTACCGAGTTGTTTTATTGTCGGGTGATCATTATGGTTCGGTCAAGGCGCAGGCCAATGCCCTTGGTGTGGATGATTTCTGGGCCAGCTTAAAGCCCACAGAAAAGGTCGCCAAGATTGATGAGTTGAAAGAAAAAGCAAAATTGGCAAATGGCTGCGTGTTGATGGTGGGTGATGGCTTAAACGATGCACCCGCCCTTGCCGCTGCAGACGTGTCAATTTCCCCTGCCAGTGCGGCGGATATCTCGCAGACAGCGTCTGACATTATTTTCCAAGGAAAGTCATTGGCTGTGGTGCCAGAAATATTAACTGTTAGCAAAAAAACCGATCGTTTGGTGAAGCAAAATTTTGCGCTGGCTTTTTGTTATAACATTATCGCCATTCCGATGGCAGTCGCTGGTTTGGCAACCCCTTTGGTGGCGGCCATTGCCATGTCTAGTTCATCCCTTTTGGTGATCTTAAATTCACTGCGCTTACACCTTGCAAAGGTTAAGGCATCATGACGGCGTTATTGTTCTTGATCCCAGCCATGTTAATCCTAGGCTTTATTGGGTTGATGGCGTTTTTTTGGGCCGCTAAGTCTGGTCAATATGACGATTTAGATGGTGCCGCAAACCGCATATTGTATGATGATGAAGATGATGCTATTGACACAGATAGTGAACAAAAAAATGATTGATTAAAGAATAAAGGTAAGTGCTATGACAAATGATGCTCTATGGTCTTTGATGCCAGATGGAACCCGTGTGCGTGGTCAAGTTGATGAAGCCATTTTGGATGCTGCAAAGGCAGAAGGCGTAACCGCAGTTATTTGTAATCGCCCTGATAATGAAGACCCTGGCCAACCAACGGCAGAAATGGTCAAACAATGGGCCGAAGCACGTGGTATGGCTTTTATTTTTGCGCCCGTGTCTGGTGGTAATTTTACCAATGACGCCGTTGATAGTATGAAGGTCGCTTTAGCTGAAAATCAAGGCAGTTTGCTTGCTTATTGCCGCACAGGCAACCGCTCAAGCAATCTCTGGAAGCTGGTTCAGTAAACAAACACCACAACAACTATCAGCATGATAAAATGCTAGCCACGCTGGCCTCTTGTTTCCGATGGCAAAGCTCGCTTCACTATCACCGGTTCTTGATGGGCCGGTGATATGTTTTATGGTGCGCGGTGTTTTAGCAAATCCCTCATTTTTGTTTCAGATGAAATTATTTTTTTGGCGTTAATAACTTATTAGGGGTTTCGGGGTATAACCTCCTCAGATCATGAAAAATGACATTACTAAAAAAAACAAGCAATATCGTAGAGTACACACATGACTTTAGTTCATCAGATTATCCCCGCTGAGTTTACGGAGTTTTTAACCTACTGGCATTCTTTGCCAAAGGTTGAAGGTCAAGGTATTCCCCTAAAGGCTGATTTTAATCCTGCGTCTGTCATTCACATGTTACCATCCATTTTCTTGATGGATGCGTTGGAAGAAAGCGATTTAAACATTCGCCTTGCAGGTACCAAAATTGAAGAGCTTTTACCCATTCAACTTCAAAATAAAAAATGGCGTGAATTGTTTGACAATGAAGCTGAGTATATGGTCAAAGACTTAACCAACATGATATTTAACCAGAAGGTTGGATTGTTTGTTGTTCGGGAAATTCACATGGGCAATGTGGTTGAGTATTTAAAAAGCATCTTGTTGCCTTTCTTGGGGCCGCAGCATGATATGCAATTTATTATTGGTCTTTCAAATGCTGAAGATGTGCTAAAACGCAATTATAACCAAACCGCTAACTTACAGGTCACCAATCATAAGGTTGTTTATAGTGAAACGGTTGATATTGGCTTTGGCAAGCTTGACTGGCGCTATCAGGTAGATGGCATTCCTCAGCAGTTACAATCAGCTTAACTCTACCAAGCATTGATTCGATTTAAGGCGCTCCCAAATTTTTGGGGGCGCTTTTTATTTGTTAAAATTTTAGACAAATCCAACGGGTTCTTAAACAGGCTTTAAGGTAAGTTTGATATAGAATCAGATAGGAATGTGTATGGCTGGTGTGTCTAACAGTCATGCATTTGGATGGAATGAGGAGTGCCTGCCGTGCTTTTCACTAAAATTTTAAAGCGATTCTGGCGTGATCAGTCAGGGTCAGCCTTGGCCTATACCGCCATTATGTTACCCGCCCTAATCGGCTTTGTTGGTATGGGGGTGGATGTTGCTATTTGGCAAATTGCCAAGCGCGAAACCCAGATCATTGCTGATGCTGCTGCCGTAGCGGGGGCAGTGGAAATTGTCCGCGACCGCACCGAGGGCGATGGTAGTGTGCCAAACTTTAACACTGCCGTTATGCATAACGCCGAAAGCAATGGCTATGACGATACCAAAGGCGATTTAATTGCGATTAATTGGCCCCCCTTAGATGGTAAGCGGGTTGGCGATGATGATGCTGTTGAAATTATTGTCAGTCGCCCCGTGGGCACTCTTTTTGCCCATTTATTGTTTGAGGCTGATGGTTTCGTTTCATCCCGCGCGGTGGCGGTTGGCGATGTTAGCAACACCTGCCTTTGGGCTTTGGACCCTGATGAATATGGGGCGCTGCGGGTAAGCGGTGGTGCCGATGTTAGCTTTAACTGCGGTGTTTTTGCCAACTCTGTGGCGGTTGAGGCTATTCAGGTGAATGGTAACACCGCTTGTTTACGGGCATCAGAGGTGGAAATTGTGGGTGGGGCAGATGGCACATGTATTGAGCCAGAACCAACCCCCGGCGTGCAACCCCGCCTTGATCCTTTAAACCCGCTTCCCTTGCCAGAGGTAACTGGCTGTGATCATACCAGCTCAACTGGAATTAATGGCGGCGCGGTTACTATTTATCCGGGCACCTATTGTGGCGATATTAATATTACTGGCGGTACGGTTACCATGGCACCCGGTGTTTATATTTTAGATGCCGCAGGTTTTAAGGTAAGTGCCCAAGCCACCCTTTATGGTGATGATGTGACCATTTACCTAACCGATAAAGGTGGGGTCAGTGAAAATATCTCAATCTCAGGGGGCGCAACGGTTGATTTGAATGCCCCAACATCAGGGCTTTATCGCGGGCTGCTTTTCATTCAAGATCCAAATAGCAGTGAAGCCATTACCCATTCTTTAACCGGTGGTTCAACCATGGACCTTGATGGTATTCTTTATTTTCCGGGTCAAGAGGTAAAGTTCTCTGGTGGTTCAGAAGCTGATAGTGCGGAGCTGTTTTTGGTTGCCCGCCAGGTGGACTTTACAGGCAATGCCCATATTGCCAACTTTGACCCTGAAAGCTCACGTGCCTTTAACCCTTTGTTTATCTCAACTCAATTGGTGGAATAATCATGACGCGTTTATCTACAGTTCTTCATCGTTTGAAAAAAGATGACCGTGGTAATGTTACCATTGAGATGGCTTTTGTGTTTTCAATATTGGCGTTTTTAGCGCTGGGCACATTCGATTTTGGGCGCTTGTTGTTTGAACGTATTCGCCTTGAACAATTGGCCCGCACAGGCGTGCAAATTGGCCTAAGAAGCCAGTCAGATGCAATCAATATTCCCACCATTGAAGCGGCGGTTTTAACGGCGGCTGAACCCGATAATGATGGCATGGCAGTAACCGCAGTTAATACCTGTGAATGCCCTGAAAGCACTGGTTCGGTCAGTTGTTTGACCACCTGCATTGATGACAATTACCCGCAATTATTTCTTACCGTTACCGTTGACCGTGATTATGCCATGCTGTTTGGGGTGCCGGGCTTTGTTGAAAATTGGGCCTTAAGCGCCAATGCCAGCATAAGGGTGCGATAACATGACAACAGGCATCGACAATGAAAAACAAACAAACAAGGCAGATGGTCAAATGAATCGTGAGAAGGCGGTTAGCGAAACCGTTTCGCAAAGATTTGTCGCTGACCACCGTGGTGTTTTATCAGGGACTGGCCGTCAAAAGCCAAAGCTGTCTGAGAAGTTTGGGGAAAAGCGTATCGCAGACCCTTTGCATGCTAGGCGGGGAGGATCAACATCTCGACAGCGTCAAAAGGACCACGATCAATTAAAAAGTCTTTGGCAGAATTTCGTTGGTGGCTTGTGTGGTATAGAGGCTAAAAAAACAACCAAAAGATCACCCGCTTCGCAAAGTATCTGGCAAAGATTTGTCGATGACCAACGTGGTATCTCCACCGTGGAATCAGCCTTTTTATTCCCAACACTTATCATTTTCATGCTGGTTATTTTTGATATGGGCAGGGCGGTCTTTACCTATGCCAGCCTTAACAATGCCGTAGCAGAAAGTGCCCGTTATGCCAGCATTCAAGGCCACGCCACCTTGGATGAAGAAACCGATCTTGAAATAAAAGCCTTTGCCAAAGAACAAGCCATTGGCGTTGGCCCCAACGAGGTTTTTATCGAGGTGGGCTGGTCACCCAGTCGCCATGCTGGTTCAACCGTTACGGTCACCATGACCTATAGCTTGGATTTTATCACCACATCGTTGTTGCCCATGGGCCCTGTTTCCTTAACATCCTCAGCATCCATGATGGTGCTTTAAAAAGTAACAGATCACAAGAGCCTAACCCTTGCGACAGCTGCTAAATTGTCGGTGCTTATTTCTGGTTCTTTTTGCGGGATTTTTGCCAGTTTTTATAATGTGGCAGGAAGAAGAGATACATGCCCGTTAGCCATAAGACAAATAGGACGATGCCAGAGGGCAGGAAAAGCCCAAGCTTGGCCCAATCGGCAAAAAAACTGCCGTCGTGAATTTGTTCGATAATGTCAGAACGGCGGTAAGCAACACCTAAAACCTTTGCGGTGGTGGTATCAACCTGTACTTCCCAATTATTGGTGGCGATAAATTTAGCCACGCCTTTATCATTTTTAAAGTCAACCCGGTCTAGGTCAGTCCAATGGGTGATGCCTGCTTCTTGCACCTTGGTGACGGCATCAAACATTTGCTGCATGGTCGCGGTGGGAACAGTGGTTGTCACAGACCCTTGAATTGTAGAGGGTTGTAGCCATTCAACATCTTTTTTCAGCATCAATAATATACCAGCACCAATGATGATTAGGCTAGGGATGGCGATGATAAAGGACCCCCAATGGTGAATTTTTCTGAAAAGTACTTGTGGTTTCATTGTGTTTATGATGCTCACTTAATTAAATTTTACTCTCGCTTTTTGGCTGGGATAAAACCCATATCATGCTGTGTTAAACAGGTGATATGGGCTTCCCAGCAAGCGGTCGTGGCCTCAAAAGACAGAGCTCTCAAGGCCAACAACAATCTAGCTTAAGGTAGGGTGATCTCACCTTCTTCAGGCAACATCTCTAGGCCGCTTTGTTTGAACATGGCGCGTAATTCAGCAACGTCACCATTCATTAGGGCATTGGTTTCACCAACCGCCTTTTCAACAGCCAAACGGGCGCGTTCAAAATAAGCAAGCGCAGAGGCACTTGGCGCACCATTGCCCATGTTGCCATAGGCGCCAAAGATTTTGGTCATAACCTTATCGCCTGTGTAAACGATGCCTTCTGCGCCACGGCGATTAACCGAGTAAAGTTCATCATTTTCACCCAAGGCTTTTGAAACTTCTCCAGCCTTCTTGGCAAGAGCTTTTAAGGTTTCTTGGTCAGAGCCTTCTTTCTTCACCGCTGCATCAGCCATGGCTTTGATCGCATCGGCATCTTTTTTGGCGGCGCGCACACGTTTCATCGCGGTGTTGGCGGTTTTCACCAAGGCTTGGATGCGTTTGCCATGATCATAATTGGCTTGATAGTCAGCTTGGCTTAGGTCCTCACGCGGGTCAGCCATCACAGCAAAACTACCTTCAACAGTTTGATCACCCATGGTCAATTTAACGCCATAAGTACCTGGAACCACGCCAGAGCCCGCTGGTAAGTCTTGATCAGGGCGCAGGTTTCGCAGACCCGCATCGCCATCTTCACGCATGTTCCACACAATGCGGTTAATACCTTGGTGGGCGGTTCTATGGAAAGTACGGATCACATCACCATCCGCATTGGTAATTTCAACCTTTACGCGGCCCGGTTTGCCTTTTGGCTTGTCTTCGTCTTTAGCATTTTTCTGTGCAGCAAGACGTTGACGCTCCAACGCTGGGTCAGGGTGTTTCAGATCATTACCAGAGGCCATAAAGGTGATATAAGCTCCTCGGTCTGCATTTTCCCCTCTAAAGCCCGTGGAAGCATCAAAACGAGCACCAATTGACTGGCTAACGTTATAGGCAATGCCATCGGTTGTTGAAAGCATCTTTAAACGGCTGCTGAAGTCATCTTTATCCAAGTTACGTAGACCAGAATAATCATCAATAACAAACACGGCGCGGCCGTGGGTGCCAAGCACCAGATCGTTTTCACGCTCTTGGATTGCCAAATCCATCACAGATGTGGTTGGAACACTGCCAGTCCATTTGGTCCATTCTTTGCCACCATTGATGGTGACAAACAAACCAAACTCGGTACCTAAGAACAATAAATCAGGATCAACATGATCTTGTTGAATACTTAGGGCATAACCGCTGATGTCATCAGTGGTGATATTGCTCCATTTACGGCCAAAGTTTTCGACACGGAACACATGTGGCTTCATGTCACCACGACGGTGATCATCAAATACCACAAAGGCTTGTGAGGCATCATGCGGGCTTGGTTCAATATGTGGAACCCATTTGCCTTTCATACCACGGGCACGACCCTCAACCGATTGCCACGTTGCACCGCCATCTTGGGTGACATGCACGCGACCATCATCGGTACCTACCCAAATAACACCCGCTTGAACGGGGCTAGGGGCAACGGCGACAATTGATTGATAGTTTTCAGCGGCAGTTACGTCACTGGTTAAACCGCCTGATTCTTTAAAGCGCATCATGTCAGGATTGTTGGAGGTTAAGTCACCTGACAATACTTCCCATGTGTCACCGCGATCGGTGGATTTATGCAAGAACTGTGAGCCATAATAGATGGTATCGGCGTTAAACGGGTCTTGGGCAAATCCCGCGTTCCAGTTAAAGCGTAATTCTGTTTCAGGGGTTGGTGGGTTCGGGCGAATGCCTTGAGATTCGCCAGTGTTTAAGTTCCAACGGCGCAGGTTACCACCTTGTGACATGGCGTAACCAATATTGCTGTCTTCTGGATGGGCGGCAGCGTCAAAGCCATCACCAAAACCAATTTCGCGCCAGTGACCTTCGCGGATGCCACCATTTTCCCACACTTCGTTTGGCCCTTTGAAGGTACCGTTGTCTTGCAAACCGCCATAGACATTATACGGCAGATCATTATCCACATTGATATGGTAGAACTGCGCCACAGGCAAGTTGCCCACAAAGCGCCACGTGTTACCCGCATCATAAGAAATGCCAAGGCCACCATCATTACCAAGAATGATATGGTCAGAATTGGTCGGGTTGATCCACATGCTGTGGAGGTCAATATGTAATTTGTTAGGGGCCGAGCAACAATCAACGGATCTGATCATGTCAAAATTGCCGCCACCATTATACGAGCGTGAAAGATTGGTTGCGATGTTATAAACCGTTTCGGGGTCGTTCGGGTCAACCTCAAGTTCCATATAATAAAATGGACGGTTCGCAATACCTGGGTCTTGGTTTACCTTGCGCCATGAATTGCCGCCATCGTCGGTACGAATGATCGCTGATTTTTCTGCCTCAACAAGGGCATAAACGGTGTTTGAATGGTTTTTAGAAACACTAAATACGGCGCGGCCCAATTCGCCAGCTGGGATGCCGTCTTGTTCGGTTAATTGGCGCCACGTTGAGCCGCTGTCGTTTGAGACAAACAAACCAGAACCCGGCCCCCCTGATTTGAAATAATCTGGATAGCGACGGAACTGCCACATGGCGGCATATAATTTGTTTGGATTGTTCGGGTCGATGATCACATCGGTGGCACCTGTGTTATCGTTGGCACCGGCTAAAATTTTCGTCCATGTTTTACCGCCGTCGGTAGTTTTATAAATACCACGCTCACCGCCATCAGACCAAAGATGGCCCATAGCCGCCACATAAACGGTGTTAGGGTCGGTTGGGTCAATGGCGATACGGTTGATATGCTCGCTGTCAGTAAGGCCCATGTTTTGCCATGTTTTGCCGCCATCCATTGATTTGTAAATGCCGTTACCGATGGACACTGAGTTACGAACATTACCTTCGCCAGTACCAACCCAGATAATACTCGGGTTTGATTGGTTGATCGCCAATGCACCAATAGAGGCGACATCTTCACGATCAAACAAAGGTTCCCATGTTGTGCCAGAATCGGTTGAATGCCAAACACCGCCCGAAGCCGCACCCACATAAATGTGGCTAGGGTCGCTTTCAATCACATCAATGGCGGCAATACGGCCTGACATGGTGGCAGGGCCAATGTTACGTGCCTTTAGGCCTGCTAATAGGTCGCCATCAAAATCTGATGCTGTCGCGGCAGATGCGGCAAGGCCCATCCCCAAAGCAGTTGCAGAAAATAAGGCTTTTTTCAATGATGAACGCCAGCCAGCTGACGGTGAATGATGTTTCGACATAGGTTCCCCCTATTGGTGTTTCTTTTAAATTTTACATGAATGTTGCTGCCCCACTTAACAGCAACGGTCTTTTGAAACGCTAAGACCAGTGCGACAAAGAGTCAATTCAAACCGAAAAAAACCGTATCGCCTTGCGACAAAGTGATGGTGGCAGCGGTTAAAGTGAAAAAAGCTTTGGTCAGTCGCTTATGCTAGTCTTTATGCTAACCGTTATGGCTGGCTAAGATCGTGCTGGGGTAGGGTGGCTGATAAGTAGGCATTTGATTTGTTGTTCTCAATGAAGCGATTTATTACGGCATTCATTTTAGGGATGCTGGCGGCATGCTGTTTGTTGCAGGCAATGCTTTCAATACCGCGCCATATGACAAAGCTGTTTTTCTTATGTTTAGTAAAAAACATGCGTCCGCGATCAGAAAAGTGTAGGTCGGGCGAGATGAAATACCCAAACTCGACATGGCCACGCTCAATGGCTTCAACCAATGTATCATAACTGCGATAAGCAACAGGCTCAAATAGCATTTCTTCAGGAACACCATAAATTTTACCCATTTTGACGGTGCCCACTGATTTACCTTTTAACAGCGAGCGGTCTTTTAAGGCTGGGTGGTCTTTGGGGGAAACTATGTGGCCTAAGGTGTAATTAAATGGTTTTGAGAAAACGATGCTGCCTTCTTCAAACCCAAGCTTTTTTGAAACATTTAGTGATAGCGGGGCTTTGCAATCAACCTCGCCAGCCATCATCATGCGGCTACTGCGGTTGGGCGGAACAATTTGCCATGACTTTACAATGCCTGCCTTTTGCATCTCAGCAAAAAGTTTATCGTAAAAGCCTTGCTTATCGGGTTGGAAAAGATGCGGCAGATCAAGCACAGCAATGCTGACCCCGTCTTGCTGAAGCGCAAAAGCGGGCACGGGTATTGTACTGGTCAACAACAATACCAAGCCAAGAAAAGAGTTAAATAAACGCACCTACATTCCCAAAAAGCATATTTTTTATGGATACAGCCTACGCTCAAGGCGTTAAGAAAAAGTTAACAAAGTCTTAAAGGCAAAATCAATTTTAACGACCTTAGGTATAAGGCAGTAGGATTTTAGATAAATCATTTAAATGTAATACCGTATTCTCTTTTTTCATTGATAACCCTAATGTCACCTAGGAAAGATAGTTTTTGATCACTTAGTAATGTGTCGCCATCCCTGACTTTTGTTTGAGTGTCGGAAAGCAGAGCCCTGAAGTTTTCATAGCTTGCTGACTGATCAGTAGAGAACCATAAATCTATTTTTTGATAACCATTATAGCCATTTTGAGATAAGTAAAATAAAGTGTCTATAAGATGGGTATCCTTTCCTTGTTTCTCTAATAGATTTGATAGGTCCCTTCTTAAATTTCCAAATAAAGACCTATCAGAAATTAAGAAATCGCCCATAAAATTTATAAGATTTTCTATGTCAATATTTTCAAAGGCCTTCCCAGCCTCTGCATTGTACTGATCGATGATTTTTAATGCCTTCTTAAGATTTACAGCACTAGGAACTCCAGAAGAGCTGCCTTCCTTTTTAACCAAGCTGAAAATAGCTTTTGCAAGTCTGTAGATGTCTTTGTAAATAAATTCTGAGGACTTTCCTAACTCATAAATTGTTGCAAGAGGATTGATATAATAAGCTAAATAGTTTTCTTTTTTATTTTCTAAATATTGGTTAACAGCATTAGAGAGAATGAAATCAAAATTGTCGGTGTTTTTGTAATCGCCATTCTCTATAACTGTCCCTATTTTTAACCAGTGTAGAATATTGCTCTTAAGTGTGATTTTCTCAGCATTGGACATAGTGACATTAAAATATAAAGCCCCCGCTTTTGCAGCTCTATCTTGATCGTCGCCAAATCCAAAATCCTCGGGGCAATTTCTACCAATATTTGTTAAAGCAGAGTGACGAAATAAATTCTTTTGTACTTCAGATGGTGTGTTTTGGACGTGAAGCAAATAAGCGGCAATGAATTCAGGGTTTATGACGCTTTTTGAACTTTGGCCAGCTTCCTCACAAAATAGTATTTTTAGAGAAATATCATTAATGAGTTTAATCATTTTTCTAGGCGTGAATTCATTATCCATTTTTAATTGAGCACAAATTCTTATTAGCGATGTTGTGTCTATATCCGGAATTGCTTTTGTAATTTTCTCCAAAAAATAGTTTTCCCAGTCGATGAGATAGTAATTCGAAGTATTAATAATTAGATCAAATAACTTATCTATTAAATTTAGAGCTTTTGCTTTATCGTCTAAATCTTGTTTGACGGGGACAATAAAATAAAGTGGTATATTATTTGGATAGGAAATTTGCCTTAAATCAGTTTCCCTAGAAATTTTCATATCAGTTAAAATTTCTGATAATGACCCCCATATTTTTTGTTGATCGTGCTCGTCTTCAATCCTGTCAAGATTATCAATGACAAAAATGATTTTATCGTTTTCGCTCAGGTTTGACTTAGAAATGATTTCATTGAAAGTATGGATAAAGTCAGCTTGGGGTTGGTCTATAGTGGCAACTTCTGGTTCAGTTTCGCCTTTAATTGATGAAAGAACTTGTTTGGTCGTGTGTCCGCAAAACCACAGACCAAACATATATATTAGAGGGGATAAAAATAATAATAACCAAATGAAATCTGAAGATAAAAGATCAATATCTGTGAACTTGTTAGGTAAAAAGTTTAAGCCAAATGGCATGAGTGTCATAATACTAATGGCTAGTATGATGACATGGATAGCGCTTTTATCATCCTTTTCTACATCCAGTTTGTTTGACCAGATTTTTATTTTTAGGTCTTTATAATTTTTACTTTCCCGATCTTTAAATAGTTTATCTAGCAAGTTTTGTAGGAAAGATCGTTTGAATAGGTCGTTTTCGCGGGACCATGCGTCATATTCGATGAAAGTTGGGGAGGGAGTTTCGGATGGTTTTTCTTCTTTAATGTAAAGGCTCAGCAGAATTTTAATGACGGTGCTTTTGCCTGTTCCCCAACCACCGAGTAGGGCGATGGATTTTCCATCTTTGTCATCATCAATAATTTTTTTGAGGCCCGTTGCGATATTATGGTGGCTACCAAAAGCATCTTCTTCTGTTGGTTGGTCATCTAAAATTTTTAATTTTGACTTATCGATCATATCTGACATGAGTATCAATTCCCCTTAAAGCACGATCAAAATGCTACTGGAGGTTGATGGTGTAGTCAAACACAATTATTTGTCATGTATATGGCAGTAGGATTTTGCGCATTTCATTATCGTCGAAGGGGTAATGAAGGCCGTCTTTGGCAAGCACGGCTTGGGCGCGGTTGACCATGATAAGGCGGTTTTGAATTTCCAGCGAGGTGCGCATTTTAAAGCCCGCCTTCCAACAAAGTGCGGTGATAACGCGGGCGTTTTTTTGGCTGAAGGCACGATCAATTTTTGTGCGATCGACATCGGTTAACAGCGATAAGGCGTGAATGATCATGCTGCGGCGGTGGTTGTCTATGCAATTGACGATAAATTCATCATCAATCATGCCACGTCGATAAAAGTTGGTAACCTGATCTTCCATGTGTTGGATATCATCTTCGTCGCCGGCAATGTCATCAATTTTGTTTTGCGAGCGTTTTAAAAGGTCTTTAGCAACATCATCGCTGAGGCCATGCTGTTCGACCATGTTGTTAATAAGCGCGCGCGCCACAAAGCTGGAAATACGTTTCATAATGCGTAGCGACAGGTTTGGGCGCTTGGTCAAAGGTTCGTGTAGGTCTTCAATGCCTTCTGCCTGTTTGACGATTTGGTCCATGGTTTGGCTGCGGATGGTGGCATCTTTGTTAGTCAAAAGGGCCGCAACGGCTGGAATCTCTAGGGTATCAACAATGGCATCAGCGACATTTTCGCTGACGTTTTGGCGTTTGGCGATGGCAACCAGTGCTTCCTTGGCGATGCCCGCGGCGATAATTTCTTTTAGATCAGTATCATTTAAAAGGGGTGAATATTCCAGAATAGGGGCGGCGACATCAACCTCTTTATCGCGGGCTAATTTGTTGACGATATTCACTGGGATGCGCGCGTCTGATTGAATTTCAAGGGCCAGAATTTGTCTGATTTTGGGCAGTTCATCGGCGGCCAAACGCTCTAATATCTTAATCGTGGTTTCGCGCAATTGGGCCGCGGCTTCATTACGTAGGTTAGGGATGATGCGGCCTATTTTGCGAGCCAGTTCAAGGCGCACTTCATCGGCATCATCATCGGCCAATATTTCTTGGGCTAGGGCAGGGGTGTTGTTGTTGCCAGCAACCTTTTGTCGAACCGATGCGTCTTTATCCTCAGACGCCATGTAATAAAGAATTTCAGGGGCTGTTTCTTCTCGTCCCGCTATGGTGCGGCGCCCCGCGATATCTTCCTTTTCCAGAATGTTTTTGGCTTGATCATAAGTAATAATCTCGCCTTTTTTTGCATTGGTCATGGAAAAACACCCTTCAACCTGTTATGCATGCCCGACAAACATATGTCGTTATTATTTAGACAGAAAAGACCGTAAATGACCAGTGATAAGTTACAAAATAAAGATAAAAGCCAACGCTTAGAACGCTTGCATAAAGGCCCTGATGTGGTTTGGGTCTTTGACCTGGATAACACGCTTTATGATGCCAATACCGATGTCTTTAAGCAAATTGATGTGCGCATGGGCAGCTTTATTTCAAATCTTTTAAACTTAGACGCGGTTGAGGCGCGCAAGGTGCAAAAAGATTATTTGCGTGATTACGGTACCACCTTGAAAGGCTTGATGGAAAACCATGCCATCGACCCGCGTGATTTTTTGGATTATGTCCATGATGTTGACCTGACGTCGGTGGCTTATGACAAAAAACTGGCTGAGGCCATCACTGGTCTTGAAGGGCGAAAGCTGGTGTTTACCAATGGTGATGTGCCACATGCTGATCGTGTTTTGGCACGTTTGGGCATTGAAGATGACATCGAAGGCGTGTTTGATATTGCCCTTGCCAATTATTCACCCAAACCCAACAAAGACGCCTATGACAGTTTTTTGCGTCATTTTGATGTCGATCCCGAAACGGCCGTTATGGTGGAAGATATGGCCCGGAATTTGATCCCCGCCTCAGACTTAGGCATGGCAACTGTGTGGGTTAATGCCAACTGCCAATGGGGCAAGATGGATCATTCGCCTAACCATATTGATGTTGAGATACCAGCTCTTAGTGGCTGGTTACATCAATTGGTTCATGGATAAGAATGTGGAGTAATTCATAATGGCAAAAAAACAACCTAAAAACCGGCAAATGCCGCCCCAGCAACAAAAGCAACAGCACCAGCGATCACCACAGTTTGACCGCAGCATGGGCTTTGGCGAGCATGTGGCACGCGGCCTATATGCGGGTTGGCGCGCTATTGTGTTTTGGGATGTTGAAGGGTTTAAGTTTTTAGAGTTTTCTGGTCGTGCGGTGTTTCGGTCTTTTGCAGCGCTTTTATTTGCTAGCCCAATTTATTTTTTAACGATGTATTTAGAAGGGCTTTCTGAAACCGCAGATGGCATGCATTCCACCCCTGACTGGGTCTTGTGGATTGGTTATGTTGTTGCATGGTTGGTGTTTGCGGTGGCGATGTTTTATTTGGTGCGCATTTTAAACCTTGGACAACATTTTATTCGCTTTATTTCAGGCTATCATTGGGCACGGGTTTTTGCCATTGCGATGTTTTTGCCTTACCATATTTTGACGGAATTTCGTTTAGTACCCATAGAAGCCGATAATTACATTTTGATGGCGACGGCGGCGTGGGTTCTTTATGCCGAAATTTTGATGTTTAAGCATGTGTTAAAAACCATGTGGCCCTATGCCGTGTTTTTGGCCTTGATGGACTTTGCAACTTTTCAAGTGATCCGTTCAGAAATTATTCGCGGTTTTTTAACCACAGCAGGCACTTGATGTTGAAGAGGAAACAAAAGTGGCGATCAGGGCGGTGAGTAAGGGTTTGGTATTTAAAAGAAACAGATTGTTTAAACTTTGCAGGGTCTAAACGGGTACCCTGATCGCCTTTCTTTATTTCTATTAAAAATTCGTACGCAGCAAAACCTATAAAAAATTTAGGGTGGGGTAATTTATTTTGTAAGTTTCCCGATCCTCCCCTTGGTCGTCCAGTGTAACGTGCTGAAGGCTCGCAATTGCTTTCGCTTAATTGTGTTTCCCGCTGCGGCTTTCGCCTGCGCGATGAAACGTGCTGAAGGCTCGCAATTGCTTTCGCAATTCGATAGACTGAACGCTATGATCGCAGAGGCTACAAAAAAGAGGCGAAAGCCTTTACAGCCTTGAGCGCGCCTCATGTGACGACTAAAGGGAGGATACGGAGGCCACAAAAAAAGAGGGAGCCAAGAGGCCCCCTCAATTTAACCCATTTTCTAAATAAGCTTAATCAACTTTCTTTGGAATAATCCCAGTTAGACCCGCACTTGCATAAGCATCGTTAAAGTCTTTCAAGGCGCCATTTACAATGGCATCACGCTTTTGCATGAAGTCAAGGTAAACAGGCATTAGATCGCGGTGACGTTCTTGAACGCCAGCGGTGTAAGTTTCAACCGCAGAGCGATACAAGCCGTGTAGGTCTGTATAGAAACGATCTTCCCAGGTCAACACATCTTGGCAGAACGCACGCTTAGGATTGGCAGAACTATCCA
>CAKZLM010000036.1 GCA_937126915.1 uncultured Alphaproteobacteria bacterium | reverse complement strand
TGTTTTTATAGTTGCGGTCTGGGCGGTAATCGGCAAGGTCGGTTAGCGACACGCCCTCAACAATTTCGCGGGCAACCAGTTGACCGACCAAAGGTGCAAGGGATACGCCGCTGTGCATAATGGCCATGTAAACATCTGGCTGTGCGGCGGTGGCTCCCAGCACAGGGTGCCCATCTAGGGGCAGGGGCCGCCAACCAATATGAACTCCGTCAACCTCCGCACCAGCGATCTCAGGCAAAAACTTTTTGGCAATAATCATTATACGGTCAAAATGCTGTTGGGCAAAGGCGCGGTTAGGGAAGGTGGTTGGTCGTTTTTTAAGGCGCACAGCGTGGGCGGCGTTTTGTGGGGCACCGTCTTGCTCACCCAACACAATGCGGCCATCAAGGCGTTGATGCATGTGAATGCCGGGTGCTACAACAATATGCTTCATCAAGGGCGGCATAGGTTTGGTGATGGCTATTACACCGGGTGTACTGCGTTGGGGGATATCAATGCCTGCCAGTTGCTTGGTGGCCTCAGGATCAGCGCCTGTTGCTAAGATTAATTTATCAGCTGTGATGGTGCCTTCGCTGGTTACAACACCGGTCATGCGCCCCGCTTTGCTTACCACATTTAAAACCTTGCAAGGGGATATAAGCACTGCACCTACGGCCTCAGCCGCCGCTAATAATTTTTGTGTTGCTAAAACAGGGTCAACGGCCCCATCATTGGGGGAAAGGGCCACCGCACTTGCGCCTTGAAAGTTAACTTTGGGCTCTAGGCTAGCAAAGTCTTTAGGTGGCACCATACGCGCAGGCTCGCCCCATTGAATTTGCTCGTCGATTTGCTCAGCCAGCTTTTGTTGGCGCTCAGCACTTTCAAACCATTCTATTGACCCGCCCCAGTGAACAGGAATGTCTAATTCTTCTGATAATGTTGCCCAATCAGCCACGCTTTGTTGGTTAAAGGTATGATAAGACCGTGGTTGCTTGGCCCATGTGGCATTGATCCACGCAAAGGTACCCTTGCTGGCATGGGATGCAGGCCCTACAGTGTCAACAATGGTCACCTGAACACCCGCTTTGGCTAAATGATAGGCGATTGAGGCACCGACAATACCCGCCCCTGCAACGACAACACGCTTGGCACTTGCGTTGGCTTGAAGGGGGAGGGCTTGTGCCGCCGCACCAGCTGCCAGTAATTTCAATAAGGTACGACGGTCAATCATCTTAGGTTCCCAATTTTTATCCTATTGGAGATACCTTAGAAGAAAGGATTAACTTGTCAATCTTTCTGCTATTTCCCGCAAAAGCAACTATTGACGGGTTAATAAGAGGTCGGTAAGGATGCTGAGAAGCAAAGAGGGGCAAAAAGTAATGACAGAAAAAAAATGGCAGTTTTGGATTGATCGCGGGGGGACGTTCACTGATTTGGTGGCGTTGACGCCTGAGGGTGAGTTGAAAAGCCAGAAGTTGTTATCGGAAAGCCCGGGTCAGTATGATGATGCCGCTATTGAGGGGATGAGGCGTTTGTTGGGGCTGGAGGCTGATGATCCCTTGCCGAAAAACGCCATTGCCGCCATCAAAATGGGCACCACGGTTGCCACCAATGCCTTGTTGGAGCGAAAAGGTGAGCGTACTCTATTTGTGACCAACAAAGGACTGCGCGATGTGTTGCTAATCGGTGACCAACAACGACCTGAATTGTTTGCCTTAAAAGTGCGTCGTCATAAGCCCATTTATGATCAAGTGTTAGAAGTTGAAGGGCGCTATAATGCTGCAGGGAAAGAGCTTGAAAGCCTGAATGAAGCATCTTGCCGTGAAGGGCTAAAAGCCGCCCATGAGCAGGGCTTTAGAAGTATTGCCATTGCCATGATGCATGGTTACCGCTATCCCGATCATGAAAAGAAAATTGCGCAAATTGCTGAAGGCATTGGGTTTACGCAGGTTTCCACCAGCCATGGTGCGGTGGCAATGATGAAGCTTGTGCCACGAGGTGAAACGGCGGTGGCTGATGCTTATTTGTCGCCGGTTTTGAAAAAATACCGTAACAAGGTTGCCAGCCAAACGGGGCGTATTCCGCTGTATTTTATGCAGTCAAATGGTGGCTTAACCGAGGCACAAAACTTTGATGGTAAAGACGCCATTTTATCAGGCCCTGCGGGTGGCATTGTGGGTGCCGCAAAAACGGCTGAGGCCGAAGGGTTTGATCATATCATTGGGTTCGATATGGGCGGTACATCCACCGATGTGGCACACTATGCCGGTGAATATGAGCGCACGTGGGACACGGTAATTGCAGGGTCGCGCATTAAAGTACCAATGATGGATATTCACACCGTTGCTGCCGGTGGCGGCAGCATTTGTACCTTTGATGGCGAGCGTTACCGCGTTGGTCCTGAAAGTGCAGGAGCGCATCCAGGCCCCGCTTGTTATGGCAAGGGTGGCCCCTTAACAGTAACCGATTGTAATCTTTTAACGGGGCGTATTCAGCCGCAATGGTTCCCTATGGCGTTTGGCCCTAACGGCGACCAATCATTAAGTATTTCGGATGCGAAACAAAAAGCAGAAGACATTGCCAATGCTGTCGAGGTCGCCACAGGTAAACGCCCCGAATTGGCCGAATTGGCAGCGGGTTTTTTAAACATTGCCATCGAACATATGGCCCGTGCGATACGTAAAATATCCATTGAACGCGGTCACGATTTATCGCGTTATTGTCTGCAAAGCTTTGGCGGGGCAGGGGGGCAGCATGCCGCCATGGTGGCCGATGCCTTAGGCGTTGAAAAGGTAATGATGCACCCCTTTGCGGGGATATTATCGGCTCTTGGTATGGGGCTAGCCAGTCTTGGGCAAATGCGCGAACAAACCCTTGAGGCAGAGTTAGATGAGGCAGGCTTAAGCGAGGCAGAAGTGGTTCTGACCAGTTTGTCAAAGGATGCTGCTGGCACCCTTGTGGGGCAAGGTGTTGATCGCTGCAACATCCAACTAAAACAATCATTACAGGTTAAATATCAAGGCAGTGATACCAGTTTGATGGTTCCCTTTGATGAACTGTACGCTGTTAAAACCGCTTTTGAGCAAGCTCATAAAGAGCAATTTGGCTTTGTTGAGCCAGCAAAAGCCATCATCATTGATTGTGTGGTGGTTGAAGCCACGGGGGGTGAAGACCAGCGTGGTATTCATATGGCCCCCAAAGGCACCTCAGACCAACCGATGGATCAATGCCAGCTTTATTATCAAGGCCAGTGGCATGATGTGGCGGTTTATCATCGTGATCTGATGAAAGCGGGCCATCAGGTAATGGGGCCAGCCTTGGTGATGGAAGAGCATGGCACCAATTATGTGCCAACCGGGTGGCAAGTGCATATTAGTGATAAAGGCAATTTGCTGATGAAGCGCCTTGAGGCTAAAAGCCAAAAACGCGGCGGTCAACAGGTTGATCCGGTGTTGTTAGAGATTTTTAACAATCGCTTTATGGGGCTAGCAGAGGAAATGGGAGCGGTGTTGGAGAAAACATCGCATTCCGTTAACATGAAAGAGCGACTTGATTTTTCCTGCGCGATTTTTGACCCCGATGGCAATTTGGTTGCCAATGCCCCGCATATGCCGGTGCATTTGGGCAGTATGGGTGATAGCGTTAAAACTGTGGTGGAGCAAAACCGTGGGGCGATGAAACCCGGTGATTGTTATATGTTAAATGATCCTTATAACGGCGGCACGCACCTGCCTGATGTCACGGTGATCAGTCCAGTGTTTTTAGATGAGCAAGATACCCACCCCTCTTTTTATGTGGCAAGCCGAGGTCATCATGCTGACATTGGTGGTTTAACGCCAGGGTCAATGCCGTCATCTTCTACCACTATTGAGGAGGAAGGTGTTCTTCTCAATAATGTGAAGCTTTTAGATCAAGGAGTGTTTTTAGAAGAGGATGTGCGTCACCTTTTAACCACGGCGACCTATCCAGCAAGAAACCCTGAACAAAATATCGCAGATTTAAAAGCACAAGTAGCGGCCAATGAACGAGGTATTCGCCAGATGATGACGATGGTGGATGAATTTGGTGCGGGCACTGTTCTGCGTTACATGCGCTTTATACAAGAAAATGCCGAAGCCGCTGTGCGGCGTTTGTTATCAAAATTAAAAGGTGGCATCATTGAATACCAGCTTGATCATGGTGCGGTTATAAAAGCACGGGTGGATGTGGATAACCGTAGCCAAACGGCAACCATTGATTTTACAGGAACATCAACGCAATTAAGCAGCAATTATAATGCCCCGCGCGCAGTGACCTATGCGGCGATTTTATATGTTTTCCGTACTTTGGTGGATGATGATATTCCCCTTAATGCGGGCTGTTTAAAGCCAATGAAGATCATCATCCCTGAGGGTTGTTTCTTAAACCCTAAGCACCCCGCGGCTGTGGTGGCGGGCAATGTTGAAACCTCGCAAGCGGTAACCAATGCCTTGTATCTGGCCCTTGGGCAATTGTCTGCTGGGCAAGGCACCATGAATAATTTCACCTTTGGCAATGACCGTGTGCAATATTATGAAACCATAGCAGGCGGCGCGGGGGCAGGTAATGGTTTTGCGGGTGAAGATGCCATCCAATTGCATATGACCAATTCACGCCTAACCGACCCTGAGGTGTTGGAATGGCGTTATCCTGTGTTGCTGAAACAATTTAGGGTGCGTGATAACAGCGGCGGTAAGGGGCAATGGCATGGCGGCAGTGGCCTGATCCGTGAAATTGAGTTTTGCGAGCCAATGGAATTATCCATTCTATCCAGCCACAGAACTATTGCGCCAAGGGGGCTGCATGGTGGTGGTGATGGTGCCATGGGGGAAAATATTTTAATAAGGCGCGATGGGACGCGCCATGTTTTGGCTTATTCCGATGGTGCCGATGTTAAGGCTGGCGATGCCTTTTTAATTAAGACGCCGGGTGGTGGTGGATATGGACAAACATCATAGCTGTTGTGAAGTTTAAATTTGTCAGTTATACCTTGCCTTAATAACTAAAAAAGTATGCCGTTTTAGGGGTGAGTGGAGAGCAAAGTGACTTTACCTGACGATGATTATTACAGTGTGATTTTTACCTTCAAACTAACAGGTGTTGAATCAGAAGTGTTCATGAACTCAATGGCTGAGTTGATGGATTTAGCTACGACCTTTGATGGTTATTTAGGTGAAGAAGGGGTGCGCGTTGAAGATGGCGTGTCGGTTTTCATTTCTTATTGGAAAGATGAAGATGCCGTTAAAGAGTTTCGCGATGCGCCGTTGCATAAAGAAATCCGCTTGGTTGGTAAAAAGCGTTGGTTCCACGCTTTTGATATTCATATTGGTAAGGTGATCCGATCCTATGCTTTTGGTGAGGAGATTGGAAAATGAGCAAAACCTATCACCGCATTCTACAAAAACCTTATTATGCCGTTATTTTTTCAAGCCAACGAAACGGCGAAGATATCAAAGGCTATGAAAAAGCAGCAGAGCAAATGGTGGAGCTGGCCGAAAAACAAATAGGTTACATTGGCCTTGAATCGGTTCGTGATTATGCTGGTTATGGCATTACTGTTTCTTTTTGGGAAAGCCTTGACGCTATTAAGGCATGGAAAGAACAAATGGACCATCAAGAAGCCCAAGCCAATGGTCGTGATAAATGGTACAGCGGGTTTGAGATGAAAATTGTTGAGGTTGACCGCACTTATGGATTCTTAGCCGGTTAAAAGCCAAGTCGTTGATTACAAAAATTAAGGGGCCATATTGGGCCCCTTTTTATTTGCTTTAAATTGGGTGGACGATTATTTTTTGATATATTCAACCACCACACTGCCAATAGAGTATCCAGCACCAAACGAGCAGAGAATACCTTTTTCACCCGCTTTAAAGTCATCATGATATTTGTCAAAAGCAATGATGCAGCCCGCACCACCGGTGTTGCCATATTCTTCCAGCACGGTAGGGGCCTCTTCAAAGCTGGGGTCACGGCCTAGCAATTTTTTTGCGGCAAATAGGTTCATGTTGATATTAGCTTGGTGCAGCCACATACGCTTTAAATCACTGGCGGCGAGATCGTTTTCTTCTAAATGGTCGCCGATAAGTCCAATGACCATAGGTAATAGTTCTTTGAAAACTTTACGGCCTTCTTGTTTAAAATAAAGGTAGGAGTCATCAATTTTTTCAGGGGTTAACCGTGAAACGAACGACCAATAGGCGGTGATGTTTTCCGATAATTCTGTATGTAAACGGGAACTAACCATGCGAAAGCCTTTATTTCCTTTCATAAGGTCTTCCCGTTCAACAATGGTGGCAACGCCCACATCTCCAAAAATAAAGTGACTGTCGCGGTCTTTATAATTCATCAAGGGGCTTAAATATTCCGCCGTTACAACAAGGGCGCGTTTTGCCATACCGCTTTTGATAAAGCTTTCCGCTTGGGCTAAGCCAAAGGTGGCTGATGAACACGCCATTTGGGTGTCATAGGCAAAACCCTTGGTGCCTAAAATACTTTGTAGGGTAATGGCCATGGATGGCACATGCTGTTGCATAATGGTGGAGGAGAAGACAATAAGGTCAATATCCTCAGGCTGAAGTCCTGCCTCTTCCATAGCTTTTTCAGAAGCCTCAATCGCCATGATCATTTGTGACATTTTGGTTTTGTCTTCAACCCAAGTGCCCTCATTGGCATTGGGTATCATGCGCTCGGGGTCTAAAATGCCGCTGGCATCAACAAAGTAACGCGACTTAATACCTGACGCTTTTTCAATGAAAGCCTCGGATGAATATTGCAGGGCTTCTAGGTCTCCTGCTTCAATTTCAGCCGCATGTTTTTGATTGTAGAGATCAACATGCTTGTTAAATGCAGCAACTAATTCCTCGTTCGTTGCGCTGTTTGGAGGGGTATATAAACCAGATCCTGTAATAACAGTTTGGGTCATAATATTGTCCTATTTGCCCTTTTACCCTTAAGTGTTGCTATGAAGGTTCTTACTATTGTTTAGTTTATTATAATATATCATATCTTGATGTCTTTAAAAAAGCGCGCTTAAAAGGCAAGTTTATTTGCTTCTGTTCAAACAGCGTGCATGCTAAAGACAGAACAAGGATTTACTAAAGAGGAAACATAATGTCAATTTGGGGTAAAATTTTAGGCGGAGCCGCTGGTTTTGTTTTGGGTGGGCCATTGGGCGCTTTGGTTGGAACAGGGGTTGGTCATGCTATGGTTGATCGCGGCGGTGCCAGTAAAATGTTCAAAACTGGCGAAGATGCCACCAAAAAAATTACCTTCACCATTGGCGTAATTGCTTTGTCGGCCAAGATGGCAAAAGCTGATGGTCAGGTGACCGAGGATGAAGTTGCCGCTTTTAAGCAAATTTTTAAAATTCCTCCCGGTGAGCTCAAAAATGTCAGTCGCGTTTTTAATTTAGCCCGTCAAGATACCGCTGGCTATGAAGCTTATGCCCAACAAATATCCGACCTTTTTCAAGAAACCCCTCATGTTTTGGAAGATTTAATCGGTGCTTTATTTTTTATTGCTCAGGCCGATGGCGTTGTTCATCCAGCAGAGTTGGAGTTTTTAGAGAATGTTGCCAAAATATTTGGCTTTAAGGCAGATACATGGACGCGTATCAAAGCGCAATATTTAGGCGCTGAGTCGGAAGACCCTTATACTATCTTAGGTGTAAACCCAGAGGATGACCTAGCCAGTATTAAAAAACATTATCGAAAGTTGCTAAAAGAAAACCACCCAGATGTTTTGATAGCACAAGGTTTGCCTGAAGAGTTCATTCAAGTGGCGAATGAAAAGATTGCCAAGATAAATCAAGCTTTTAGTGAAATAAGAGATAGAAAAAAGGCATAGCTGCAAACCTAGTTTTAAGTAACTTTCACTATAATAATTACAATATTATATAATAAAATTACAGTGGGTTTTAATAGTGTGACGAAATGTCACATGCGCCTTTAAATAAAACTATCTTTATTAATTTGACATTTAAAGTTGTTGAGCGCAAGCTTGCGAACGCTTTGCTTATCAAAGCTTGGGGTTGTTTTTTAACCTCAACGGTGCCCATTTTGCTCTATGCTATTATGCTTGCTGGGGGAGTTGGCTAGCATAATATATGGGTAACGGATACTGCTGGTGTTCCTGTTTTGCTGGGACACCAGCTTTTTTATTTTACTTTCTATTACTTATAAAAAGTATTTTTGTTTTTAGTGATCTATTCATTAGAGCATAAATATGACAAATCTATTTCAACTTTATTGAATCTTTATGAAATTTTTGCGCATTGGGGCTCATCAATTAGTTTGGTTATCTTTCTAATCGCTGTTATTCTTAGGAAAATTTGGTAATTATCATTTTTCACACGGACACACACACTTATGGCCTTGCGCGATGCTTTTTTGATGTTGGTGGTAAATTTAGCGTGGGGTTTAAACTTTATCGCCACGAAATATGCTGTTAATGACCTTCCCCCCATATGGGCTGCGGCCCTAAGGTTTGTGTTGGTCATTTTGATTTTATGCCCATTTCTTAAAATTTCTAAACATCTATTAAGGCCTGTTTTGACCATTGGCTTGGTTTTAGGGGTTGTCCACTTTGGGGTATTTTATGTTGCAACGTCTATGCAGTCCAACGTTTCGGTGGTTGCTATTGGTATGTTAATGATTACGCCATTTTCAACGCTTTTAGCGATCATGCTGTTAGGGGAAAGAATTGCTTGGAAACGCGGCCTCGGTATTATATTCGCCCTCAGTGGCGTCTTATTCATCGCCTATGACCCGACCGCCTTTGATAACCCTTTGGCCTTTGGTTTGGTTTTTGTGTCTGCCTTTGGCTATGCCTTGGCTTCTGTTTTTATGCGAAAAATACAGGGAGTTGGCTTGTTTACAATGCAGGCTTGGGTGGCTGTGTGCGGCTTTGTGGTTCTTTTTTGCCTGTCGATGCTGGTTGAAGACAATCAGTGGCCAGCTACTATGAATGCTGGCGATTTGGCCTTGGGCGGTGTTGCTTACAGTGGTTTAATTTCCACCCTTGTTGGTCATGGCGGTCTTTATTATTTGCTACAGCGATATCCCGTGACGCTAATCTCACCATTAACCCTGTTAGCGCAGGTATTTGGTGTTATCGCCAGTGTGCTTATCTTAAACGAAATACTCAGTGATCGTATCATCATTGGCGCTATCATTACCTTTACTGGGGCTGTGGTGATTAGTTTGCGCAACAGTGCCAAACATCAAAATGTTCTGTCTGAGACCCTGATAGAAGAGCCGAAAACGGATGAGGCAAAATCATGATGCAATTCATTTGGCAACCATCGCCCAATCATAATGAACGCTTAAGCCCAGAGGGCGAGGTGATAAAACCAGATATGGTGATGATGCATTATACAGGCATGGAAACAGGCGAGGCCGCGTTACAGCGATTGTGTGACCCAGATGCGGGCGTTAGCGCCCATTATTTGGTGATGGAAGATGGTCAAATATATCAATTGGTTGATGAAGCAAAACGCGCATGGCACGCTGGGGTCTCTTATTGGCAAGGGATCACCGATAATAACGCGCGATCCATTGGCATTGAAATTGTTAACCCGGGACATGAATTTGGTTATTGTGAGTTTCCAAAAGAGCAAATTGATGCGGTTATTGACTTAACCAAGGGCATCATGATGCGTCATAAAATTCACTCAAACTGTGTGGTGGGGCATTCAGACGTTGCGCCTGACCGTAAGCAAGACCCCGGTGAATTATTCCCATGGCAACGGCTGGCGGATGAGGGGATAGGGCAGTTCCCAATTCCACAAGACAACGATGATCAGGCCTTCACACTTTTAAAGGCTGATAATAATGTTGTCAGCGCCTTAAACAGCTATGGTTATGGCCCTTTGGACAGAATGTTGACGGACGAATCATTCCTTAAAGACGTTATCACAGCCTTTCAGCGTCGTTTTGACCCGACGAACATAACGGGGCAATGGAATTCATCGTGCCAAAGGCTCCTTTCGTCGTTGCTTGGATAATATTATTTCACCAGCCTTTAATGATAGTTCAAGGCGTGCATATTTTTTTCAAAGAATGCTTGGCAGTTTCTTAAAACGCTTGTTAAGGTTTGGCATCTGCGTGGGGGTATGCCACGCCTAAAGATGTTGTTTAAACAATAACTGACAGGGGGAAATATCGTGCTAAGCAAGTTAAAACGATATTCGGCTCTTGCTGTTGTTACCGGAATGACCATGGCGGCTGTGTCGCCTGTACAGGCTCAAGACGGTGATTCAGAAAGCGCTGACCAAGCCAAAGAGCGTATGCCGCTCGTTCGGATAGATCATGAGGTTTATCAATCTACCTATAAAGCAATGCCATCTGTACCCACTCTTATTCGTAACGCTACCGTAATTGACGGTGCTGGCGGTATGATTGAAGGTGGCGACGTGTTGATGGTTGACGGAAAAATTCAAGCCGTTGGTCGGGGTCTTAATGCGCCCGCTGGTGCCACGGTTATTGATGCTGATGGCAAATATGTAACGCCGGGCATTATTGATGTTCACTCACACCTTGGTGTGTATCCATCACCGGGTGTTAATGCTCACTCTGACGGTAACGAGGCTACTCAGCCTAATACTGCTGAAGTTTGGGCTGAACATGCCGTGTGGCCGCAAGATCCAGGTTTTGAGCGTGCCGCAGCTGGTGGTGTGACCGTTCTTCAAATTTTACCGGGTTCTGCCAACTTGTTTGGTGGTCGCGGTGTAACGTTGAAAAACGTTTATGGTCGCAGCTACTTGGATATGAAATATCCAGGCGCCAAGCAGGGCTTGAAAATGGCCTGTGGTGAAAATCCAAAACGCGTTTATGGCAGCCGTGGCCGCTCACCTGCTACTCGTATGGGTAACTTTGCAGGCTACCGTGCTGGTTGGCAGGCCGCTACTGAGTATAAAGCACAGTGGGACAAATATTATGCTGACTATGAGGCAGGTAAAGACCCGCGTCCACCAAAGCGTAACCTAGAAATGGATACCCTAATGGGTGTGCTAAATGGTGATATTTTGGTTCACAACCACTGTTACCGCGCCGATGAAATGGTGACCATTTTGGACATTGCAAAAGAATTTAACTATCAGGTTAAATCTTTCCAACACGCGGTTGAATCATACAAAATTGCTGACCATTTGAAAGAATCAGGTACTTGTTCTGCCATGTGGGCTGACTGGTACGGCTTTAAAATGGAAGCCTATGATGGCATTCGCGAGAACATTCCATTTGTTCACAAGGCTGGCGCTTGTGCCATTGTCCACTCTGACAGTGCAACCGGCATTCAACGCTTGAACCAAGAAGCTGCAAAAGCATGGTCTGATGCTAAGAAAGTTGGCATTGATATTCCAATGGAAGAAGCATGGCAATGGCTATCATTAAACCCTGCGAAATCATTGGAAATTGACGATGAAACTGGTTCTTTGGAAGCAGGTAAAAACGCCGATGTTGTTATCTGGACCGCTAACCCGTTCAGTGTTTATGCCAAAGCCGAAAAAGTGTTTGTTGATGGCGCTGTAACCTTTGACTTGAATGATGGCAGCAAGGTTCCTGTTGCTGACTTCCGCTTAGGTCATCCAGGTGAAGGAGATGCGAAATGAGGAACGTTTTAACTTATACCGCAACAGCCATCGTTGGATTGACCATGGGTGTTGCCGCCCACGCTGACAATATTGCCATCACCAATGGTAAGGTTGTAACCGTGGATAATGGTGCCATTTTGGAAGGTGCTACTGTTTTGATCGAGGGCGATAAAATTAAGGCCGTTGGATCAAATGTTGAAATTCCTAATGGCTTTAAAGTGGTTGATGCCGCTGGCCGTTATGTGACACCGGGCTTTATGTCTGCGGGTACAAACCTAGGTATTTCAGAAGTGGGTGCGGTTTCAAACACCAATGATGGTGGTGTGAACGGTAGCCGTGGTGTTAGAACCGAAGTGCCTTTCCGCACCTCGTTCAAAATTTCACCTGCGCTTAACCCAAAAGCGACGCACATTCCGATCACCCGCATTGAAGGTGTGACTCGTGCGGTTGTATCACCATCTGGCAGCGACACTTTGTTCGCTGGTCAAGGTGCGGTTATTCACCTAGGTGATAGCTGGGACTTGATTGAGCGTGATGGCGCAATGATGGTAGCTACCTATGGTAATCGTTCATCAAGCGTTGCTGGTGGTTCTCGTGCTGCGGCATGGGAATATTTAACAACGGCCTTGAACGAAGCAGCCCAAGCCGACCGTCGTGGTGCCCGCAGCACACCAAACCGTGAGCGTGACAGCCTTCTGTCTGCCCGTGAAGCGCAAGCCTTGATCCCTGTGGTTAAGGGAGATATGCCTCTTCAAATCACGGTAAACCGTGCCTCTGACATTCTTCAAGTGTTGAAGTTGAAGAATGAATATCGCAACATTGATTTGATCATTGGTAGCGGTCAAGAAGCGTGGATGGTGGCAGATCAAATCGCCGCCGCTGGTGTTCCTGTGATTTTGGATGTGTTTAACAACCTTCCAAATGGTTTTGATAGCCTTGCTGCCACCCTTGATAGCGCCGGACGTCTTGAAAAAGCGGGTGTTAAAGTGATGTTCGGTGGTGGCCAGCCACGCCTGAACATTCAAATGGCAGGTAATGCTGTAGCCCACGGTATGAGCTGGAACGGTGCCATCGAAGCCCTAACGGTTAACCCTGCTATGGCTTACGGTATTGGCGATAGCTATGGTAAAATTAAGGTTGGTATGGATGCTGACGTTGTTCTTTGGGATGGTGATCCTTTAGATGTAACCAGCAGCCCAGACATGGTGGTAATTCAGGGTGATGAGATTGCCCTTGAAAGCCGTCAAACCAAGCTGCGTGACCGTTATATGAGCCTTGAAGGCTTGAAAGAAAAACCACCGGCCTATCGCAAGTAAGGTTGGTGAACGCTAATCATGGATAACATTTATGAGAGGGTGGCCGTTGGCCGCCCTTTTTTTATTGTGGTTATTAAGGGTTTTTGATACAAAGCGGCCCATGAAACAACTGATTTTCATTCTTTTGGCAATCGCTGTAGGGCTGTCCTCATCACCAAGTTTGGGGCAGGCAGTTGTTATTTCTGATCAACTTGTGGCAGGGGATGCCATGATGATGGGTGACCATGACCATCATGCGATGATGTCAATGGGGACGAGTGATACCCAACGTGAAAGTTCAGACATATCTGTAATTGATGGCGCCAATTTGATCAATACTGCCTGTGATCAGCAACAAGGGCAATGCCAGCATGATTGTCACAAAGCCATTGTTGGGGGGGCCGCCTTGCCTGTTGTTATGATGGTACCTAACCCCGTTATGCAGGTTCAATCTGTTGTGGTTTCACCGTCTAAGGTGTTAACCGATCGTGCCACTTTGCCTTTAATTCAACCACCCAAATATTCTTTTTAATTTGCTAAGAAACCCAAACTTAGATTTTAAAAAGAGAAAAATAAAATGACATTATACAAATCAATGGCCCAATTAGTGGCGCTATTTTCAATGTTTGCTTTTATGTCTGTGGCACAGGCAGACGTCAAAGAATATGACATTGTTGTTGAGACCAAAACCGTTAATTATACTGGTGAAGATGTGGAAGCCCTAACCTTAGGCGGTGGTATTCCTGGCCCAACCATTAAAGCAACCCTAGGCGATACCCTGCGCGTTACCTTCCATAATAAAATGGATGTGGAAACATCTATTCACTGGCACGGTATTCTATTGCCCCACGAACAAGACGGTGTGCCTTGGCTAAATACGGTGCCAATTGCCCCGCGTTCCAGCCATACTTTTGAATTTCCCATCATTCATGCGGGCACCTATTGGTACCACTCTCACACTGGCTTACAGGAACAACGAGGTGTCTATGGCTCGATTGTTTTAGAAGACCCAAATGAGAATAGGGATTATGATCATGATTTGGTGTTGGTTTTCAGCGATTGGACCAATGAAAATCCTGACGATATTCTGCGCAATTTAAAGCGTGATGGTGACTATTATGCATTGAAGAAAGATAGCGTTCAGTCTTGGGATAAAGTGATTGCCAATGGTATGCCTGCCATTAAAAGCCGTTTACAAGGTTCTTGGACCCGCATGGGGCCGATGGACTTGTCCGATGTGGGATATGATGCCTTTTTGGCTAATGGTGAAATTGAGCATATTTTGGGTCATGCCATGCCGGGGGATCGTGTGCGCGTGCGAATGATTAATGCGGCGGCATCCAGTTATTTCAATGTTGAATTTGCTGGTGGCCCAATGGAGATTATTGCCCTTGACGGAATGGACATTCAACCGCAACCCGTGAAGCGTTTTAGAATGGCTATTGCAGAAACGTGGGATGCCATTGTTACCATTCCAGAAGAAGGCGGCCTTTTTGAATTTCGTGCAACAGCCAATGATGGGACGGGCTATGCCTCTGCTTTTGTCGGTATGGGCGAGAAAGTCATGGCGCCGGATATCCCACGCCCCAACCTTTTTGTTCAAGATCATAGCATGCATGATATGAGCAGCATGGCCGGAATGGACCACGGATCAATGGATCATGGTTCAATGGATCACGCAGCCATGGGGCATGATCAATCAGCGGCTAAGTCTGAGAAAAAGCCTATTATGGATCACAGTAAGATGGATCATGCTGCCATGGGGCCCGATCAAGCGGCAGCAAAGCCAGATCAGATGCCTGAAATGGATCACAGCACTATGGACCATTCGCAGATGGTTCACGCAGCCATGGGGCATTCTATGCCGCCTATGACCAATATGTCGGTGACTGATTTGCCGCCGACGATTGATTATTTGACCGATTATGCGCCTTTGAAAGCGGTTAGGTCAACGGTTTATCCCGCTGACATGCCTGAGCGCCTGGTTGAGTTAAGCTTAACTGGCAATATGGAGAAATATATCTGGTCGTTTAATGACAAAACATTGTCTGAGGCTGATAAAATTCTCATCCGCAAAGGTGAAAAAGTTCGCTTTCGCTTTGTCAACACCACCATGATGAATCACCCCTTGCACTTGCACGGTCACTTCTTCCGTGTGTTAAACGGGCAGGGTGATTTAAGTCCCTTAAAGCATACTGTCAATGTGCCATCCATGGGCGTGGTTGAAATAGAATTTGCCGCCAATGAAGAGGCTGATTGGTTCTTCCATTGTCATAACCTTTATCATATGAAAGCAGGCATGACACGGGTGATTTCTTATGAAGAAACCACTAAAGCTGATGAAAGCGTGATGAAAAAGCTTTTCACTGATAATCATTGGTATGCTTATGCTGATGTGGGAATTGCAACCCATATGAGTGAAGGTCGTTTGTGGACCGTGAACAACCGCTATTTGGCAGAGGTTGAATGGGAAGCGAAGTCAAAAGACCGCTATGAAGTGGAAGCAAAAGCAGAGCGTTTCTTTGGTCGTTATGTTGAAGGTTTTGTGGGTGTTAAGCATGAAAGCCACGAAGAAGAAATGCTGATTGAGGGTGACATCTTGATCAATGGTTTTGAGAAAAAGACCCGCGCCTTTGCGGGGGTTAATGTGGTTCTACCTTTATTAATCGAGGGTGAGTTACGCGTTGACCATAAAGGCGATGTGCGTATTCAATTTGGTTCGGAACTGCAACTTAGCGATAAAACTTCGTTTGAATGGATGTGGAACAGCGATGATGAATATGAGCTTGGCTTGGAATATGCTTTCACCAAGCGCTTCTCACTGACAGCAGGCCATAATAATAAATATGGTACTGGTGCGGGGTTCATGGTGAAGTTCTAATCGCATCTGTACAACGCTTAATCTAATGTGTACTCTCCCTAAGTCTGATTATTGGCACTTTGCCTATATCAGCTTAGGGGGAAGACATGCTTTTAAGACGCTTTATGGGGCATTTGCAGGCGCAAAACTGGTTTGCAGTGGGCCTAGATATTATCGTCGTAATCGTCGGTGTGTATCTGGGTATTTTCATTGGCAATGAAGCTGAAAAGGCACAACGATTAGGCGAAAGCACCATAGCACTGCAAAGCCTCAAAACAGATATAGAAAATGACCTTCAATCCATTGATAGGATCATAACTATTCATGGACACATTATTGCTGCCTATGATGAACTTATTGCTGAACTTTTAAAGCCTGAGCTAGATAAAGAAGCCATTTTTGCCGCTGATAACAAGGTGAGTGTTCTGGAAAACCCGACCTTTTTTCCGAATTCTTCGACCTATAGCTTGATGTTAAATCGCGGTGATTTGACAGTATTGTCTAAGGAAGAATTACGCCGCACCATCGCCAGCCTTTTTGAAAATAGCTATAAACGGGTTGAAGCCTATTCAGCAATGTCAGATATCAATAGTGATACCGTTTTTAGAACAATTCGTAGCTATTATTTTGATGTAACTTCTAGCAGCTTGGTTGTAGAGAATGATATTGATTTGGCGCGCTTAAGGGCAGGTCTTTATAGTCAGTGTGACTATTCTTATTCCTATCAAAATTTTTTAATCAAGAGTGTTCGCCCTGTGATGGTTGAGGCCCACAAGGCGATAGTCGACTATCAGACCCGCTCAAAATAAGTATTCAATGATTTTAAGCTGTATGTATCTGATTGCTCGATGGCTGATTTTAGCTATCAAGGCTTGACCAAATGTCGATTATTTTGTCGCCAAAGATTTTATATTGATCGGCCATTGGGCTAGATTGCCGCCAAGATAGCCCAATTTCCCTAAAGGGATTTTGCCCGCCCAACGGCACGGTGGCAACATTGGTTCCCGATAAAATACCACCCATCATCGCCATTTCAGGCAGCAGGGTGACACCCATGCCGCCAGAGATCATCTGAACCAAGGTGTGTAGGCTGGTACCCATGGTTTCAACCTTGCCACTGGCGGGGGTCAGATGGCAGGCGGCAAGGGCATGGTCTTTTAGGCAATGACCATCTTCCATTAAAAGAAGATTTTCTTCTTTCAGGTCTTGGGTGTTGATCTCATTCATATCGGGTTTTTTATCTGCGGTAAAAGCCACATGAAAGGGGTCATTAAACAGATGATAATCGGTGGTTGGGCCACAGTTAAACGGCAAGGCCAACAGTAAAAGGTCTAACTCCCCACGGTTAAGTTGATCACAAATGATATGAGAGAAACCTTCAGTTAACTGCAGGGTTAATTTCGGAAAGGCCATGCGTAATTGCGGCATAATTCGGGGCAGCAAGAAGGGCGCAATGGTGGGAATAACGCCCAACCTTAAGGTGCCTGTAAGCGGCTCTTTCTCTGCTTCCACCATCTCGCCAATTTTATGAACGCTTGCCAAGGTTACTCGTGCCTCTTTAACCACGCGTTCACCTAGCTCAGAAAAATGAACATGGCGCTTTGTGCGCTCCACCAATTGTGCGCCTAACAGTTTTTCCAGTTCGATAATGCCAGCGCTTAGGGTTGATTGCGACACAAAGCAAGCCTCTGCCGCTTTGGCAAAATGCTGTTGCTCATGAAGGGTAATAAGATAATTCAACTGTTTTAAGGTGGGCAAATACATAATCGATAAACCTAATTAAAAATGAAATTTTCATCACTTTATGTGATCAAAAGATCAAAATCAAGCATAAGACATGCAAACAGGCACCGACGTAAAACAGTATCTTTGATAAATTGAGTGGACAGGGGGGCTGTTGTTTGTGGGTAAAAAACATGGCCTAGAAAAGAAAAGGACCGGGTTAGCAAAAGCTACCCGGCCTGAGTCACGACAGCGAGGATTGTGCGATTGTAGCACAATCGCAGAGGAGGCAGACGCAAAGCTGCGTCTAATCGACCCATCCTCATAACTAAAAAACCATTTTCAGAGCGCTACGTCAAGATATAACCGACATTTCAAGTAAAAAAGCCGGAAAATAAGACTAAATCGCGGCCTGAAAGGCTGTTTAGCATATATTAGATATAGGTGTTATACCGCTTTTTACAAGGGGCGGGGGATGATTCTTATCAAAGAATCATCCCTTAGGCGCCCTTCCAATTGCTGGCTTTAGAAGGTGCGACCTAAAATATTATCGGATACGCTGCAAGCCGCAGGCCCTAATAAGACAATGAAGAGTGTTGGCAGTATGAACAAGATCAGTGGCACGGTCATCACCGCGGGCAAACGGGCAGCTTTTTCTTCCGCTAGCATCATGCGTTCGTTACGAAATTCTGACGACAAAACCCGCAAAGATTGCGACAAGGGCGTACCATATTTTTCAGTTTGAATAAGGGTGGCCACCACGCTGCGAACAGCTTTTAGGTCAACCCGCTCGCCCAAATGAGTGAGCGCCAATCGGCGTTCTGGTAAGAAACCCAGTTCAATGGCTGTTAAGGTAAATTCATCGGCCAGTTCAGGTGACGCTTTTGCCATTTCACGGGCCACACGGTTAAGAGCTGCGTCAAGTGTAAGACCTGCTTCGGCACAAATAACCATAAGATCAAGAGCGTCAGGCAAGGCTTTTCTAATGGCATCAAGACGTTTTTCTGTAACATTCTTGATGAATAGATCAGGTGCATATAACCCCAAGGCAAACATACCAAAGCCAGTGAGATAGCGTAAATTCTGATTATCCTCAAATAAGTTTAAACCAAAGATAACAATGGTGGTCACAATCAGGCCAATGATCGGGCTTAGGGCCTTAGCAAAGCTATAGATGATGGTGGCATCTTGGGTTCTAAACCCCGCCTGCGCCAATTTTAGGGTCAAGTTTTTATTGCGGGTTTTGTTGAGCAATTTCAGCTTATTTAAAATCGCCCTCATATAATTAACATGGTCAATTTTTTTGACCAGTTTTTGGCGTTTGTTAGGGGCCACAAAGCCGCTTTTTAGTTGTTCACGCCGCGCTTGCAGGGTTTTTAAGCGGCCTTGCATGGGGTCTTTCACTACTAATGTTTGCCATACAGCATAAACCGCCACAAAGGTGGCAATGGCAACCGTTAAGGTAATGACGAGGGAGAGGTTTATTGAAGCGAAAATTTCCATGTCACTATCCTAACTAAATTTCAAAGTTGATCATTTTGGCCATTACAAAGGCACCAATGCCCATCCACACCAAGCCAACCACCATGGCCACAATGGCGCGTGGGTCGGTAAAAAGGGTGGCAGCATAATCATAGTTAATGGTCAATAAAAAGCCGAACATGATGAAGGGCAGACCACCTACGATATAGGCGCTGGCTTTCCCCTCTGAGGCCATGGCTTTAATTTTTAGTTTCATTTGTTGGCGTTTGCGTAAAATGTCGCCAAGGTTATTCAGCGTTTCTGCCAAGTTACCGCCAGTTTCCTTTTGCACCGCCAGTGAGATAACAAAAAAGTTAAAGTCTGGAATATTAATACGCCCTGCGGCCTTCCATAAAGCGTCCTCTAAGGGTGTGCCAAGGCGCATATCGTCAGATATTTTGGCAAATTCAATCCCGATAGGGTCATCAATTTCACGTGATACATTCGCAATGCTTTCTGTCACAGGTAGGCCTGAGCGCAGACCGCGTACAATCAAGTCAATGGCATCGGGAAACAAGCCAATAAAAGCCTTGGCGCGTTTATTAATCAGGCGATTGATATAAAGATGTGGCAGGCCCAAGGCCATTAATAATGACAACATCAGCGATAAGACAAAGCTCATTCGGGCGATAAAGGCCATAACAATGAAGGCAACTAAAAAGACCCCAACGGTGAAGCCACCAAATTTTGAGGCTTCCCAATCTTTACCTGTTTGGGCCAGGCGCTCTTTTAGCTTAGCAGGTCGGGGGATAATATTGGTGAAAAATTGATCAATGGCAGATTTATTGGCCTGCAATAGTAATTTCTGCACCCGCTGGTTTTCGCCAGAAGTTGGTGCATAGCGGCCCTTTAATTTTTTCAGCTTGGCTTGCTTTTTTTGAATGGGGGCCTGCAACATGAAATATAAACCAAGAAAGGCACCGGTTAGGACAAAGGCCAGCAAAAACACACCCGCGACGATGACGTCATTATTGAAACTGCTGCTGTCCATCTTATCCTCCCATCGCGACCATAAGGGGGCGACCAAGACCGAAATATTCAGCCCGCTCCATAAAGTGTGGACGCACACCTGATGAGATAAACTCACCTTTTAAGTTGCCGTTTTCATCTTCGCCAGTGAATTTATATGTAAACAAATCTTGCGTGGTGACAACATCACCTTCCATACCCACAACTTCGGTCACACTTTGTACACGGCGCATGCCATCGCGCATTCTTGACACCTGTACAATCAAATGCACGGCATCGGCAATTTGGGTGCGAATGGCGCTTTGTGGTAGGTTCAGACCTGCCATGCCCACCATATTTTCAAGGCGGGTAAGGGCCTCACGTGGGCGGTTGGCGTGCAGGGTGCCCAGTGACCCATCATGGCCTGTGTTCATGGCTTGCAACATATCAATGGCCTCAGCGCCACGAATCTCACCAAGAATAATGCGATCAGGGCGCATACGAAGGGCGTTTTTCACCAAATCACGCATGGTAACCTCGCCTTTGCCCTCAAGGTTTGGTGGGCGGGTTTCTAGGCGCACAACATGCGGCTGTTGTAATTGCAGTTCTGCGGCATCCTCAATGGTGACCACACGCTCGCCTTGGTCAATCATCCGTGACATGGCGTTCAACATGGTGGTTTTACCAGAACCCGTACCACCGGAAATAAGAATATTTAGGCGTGATGCGGCAGCAATTTTCAAGACCGTTGCCATATTGGGCGACACGTTACCATTACGCACCATGGTATCAAGGGTAATGCTTTGTTTGGCAAATTTACGAATGGAAATGCTGGCACCATCAATGGCAAGTGGGGGAATGATGACGTTAACACGGCTACCGTCTGCCAAGCGGGCATCGCAAATGGGTGATGTTTCATCAACGCGGCGACCAACGGCGGTTACAATGCGACTGGCGATATTCATCAAATGTTCAGGTGATCTGAACTGAATATCGGTAAGTTGTAATTTACCTTTACGTTCCACATAAATTTGTTTTGGTCCATTAACCATAATATCGGTGACGCTGTCGTCTGATAATAAGGGTTCAAGCGGTCCAAGACCTAACATATCATTCAAAAGAAGGGCAATTAGGTCATGCTGTTCGCGCAAATTAAGGTGAACTTTTTCTTGCACCAATAATTCGCCAACGATGTCACTCATTTGGGCCGCTAGTTCGGCACGTGGTAATTTGGCTGCGGCTGATGGGTCAATATGCTCCATCAACAAAGGCTCAATTTTCTCACGCACATCATTCAGGTTTTCGCCAACCTTATTTTTCTTTTTCATGCCGTTGGGGTT
>CAKZLM010000035.1 GCA_937126915.1 uncultured Alphaproteobacteria bacterium | reverse complement strand
CAGCCGTCGTCTGATGCCATCCGCGCTGCCCTTTATAATATGCGCACCCACCTTGATTATTTGGATTATTTGTCTGACCGTCACAATTATTTGGCTGGTGACCGTTTCAGTATGGCAGATATTTATGCCGCCAGTTATTTTTCTGTTCTTGATTATTTGGGCGATGTTGATTGGGATGGGCATGTGGCGGCTAAAGAATGGTATGTGCGGGTTAAATCACGGCGCAGTTTCTTGCCGCTGTTGGAAGAGCGCATTTCAGGTCTGACCCCACCGCGCCATTATAGCCAGTTGGATTTTTAAATGACCATCAAACAACAGATCATCGATAAAGCCTTGGCTTTGGGATTTGATCAAGCTGGCTTTACCCACCCAAACGCGCTTGGTGACGCTGCAGATCATTTCCAACACTTTTTGAAAAAAAAGCGTTATGGCGATATGGATTGGATGGTCGATAAAAAAGACCGTCGTATGGACCCCCAAACCCTGTGGCCTGATGTCAAAAGCATTTTGATGGTTGCGATGAATTATGGCCCCGATGGGGATCCTTTGGACTTACTAAAACAATCGGATAAAGGCAATATTTCGGTTTATGCGCGTGGGCGTGATTATCATGATGTGGTTAAAAAACGTCTTAAGCAATTGGCCCGCTGGATGGTGGAAAACTATGGCGGCGAGCTAAAAGTTTTTGTTGATACCGCACCGGTGATGGAAAAGCCATTGGCGGCAGCAGCGGGTCTTGGTTGGCAGGGCAAGCACACCAATTTGGTCAGCCGTCACATTGGGTCGTGGTTCTTTTTGGGGGCGCTATACACAACACTTGAGATTGAACCAGACAGCCCGCACGATGACCGCTGTGGTCAGTGCCACGCTTGTCTTGATGCCTGCCCAACTAATGCGTTTCCTGCGCCCTATCAGTTGGATGCGCGGCGCTGTATTAGTTACCTAACCATTGAGCATAAGGGCCACATTGACCCTGAGTTTAGAAGCGCCATGGGCAATCATATTTATGGCTGCGACGATTGTTTGGCGGCTTGCCCATGGAATAAATTTGCCAGCATTGCCAGCGAAGCAAAGCTGCACGCCAAGGATCATTTAAAGGCCCCTGATTTGGCGGAACTAGTGACTTTAGATGATGCCGCTTTTCGTGCCTTTTTCACTGCCAGCCCGATCAAGCGCACGGGGCGGGGCCGTTTTATTCGCAATGTTCTTATCGCCATTGGTAATAGTGGTGATTTGGCGCACATTCCGCAGGTTTTATCCTTGTTGGACGATGACTCGCCATTGGTTAGGGCTATGGCCGTTTGGGCCTTGGGGCAATTAGATCATGACCGCGCCTTAAAAGAATGCCATCGAAAGGCACATGAGCAAGACCCTTCAGTTGTGGCGGAATGGGGGGCGCTTTAAGGTTGGTTGCCTTCTGGTTTGACGTCTAAATTTTCAAGATTACGACGGGCGGCATCAGCGGCTTCACCTTCTGGGTATAGTCTGATCAGTTCTAGCCAATCAGCTCGAGCTTCTTTTTCCTGCCCCATAATTAGGTTTAAATTGCCGCGCTCAAGCAAGCCATTTTCATCATAAGGGGTGATGCGAAACACATCTTCCAACACGCGGTAAGCTTCTTCAAATTGCTGTAAAGCCCGATGGGCAGTGGCTTGTAAAACCAACACATCAATCCGGTTAGCATCCAGTTTTTGCGCCTCGATCAAATCGGAAAGGGCATTTTCATAGTCATCAAGGGCAGCACGCGCTCTGGCACGATCAAGGAAAATATCCACTTCTAAAGGGTTGTTTTCCGGTCCTTCCAAAAGCGCGGTGGTAAAGGCTTCAAAGGCTTTGGTGTTGCGATCCGCCAGCATCCACGCATTGCCCGCTTGTAAATACATTTCAGATAAAAGCACCGCATCATAGGGGTTTAAGGTGCCCTTTTCATCGCTTTTGGTCATTTTAAAAGCTTGGGCTATTTGCTCTAATTCATCGGCAGAAGAGCTGTGATCACCTGTGCCAGCATATGCAAGGGCCAAACAATGACGGGCAGGAATGCCTCCGCCACCTGCTTGCCAGTCAATGGCGGTGCGTCTGGCAACCGTAGGGTTGCGGTCAACCAAAACCAAACAATCTTGGTAGCGTTTTTGTTGCTCGCGATTGTGTTTATCAATTTCTTTAGGGTCAATTTTATTGTGAGGGTTTTCTTTTAGAGGGTTTAAGGGGTCAATATCAGCATTGGGGTCTTGGGCAAAGCTAGGATTGCCCAAGAAGATGCCCGTCAACACCATCAGGCTGAAAAGTTTGAGAATTGTCTGACCCTTTTTCATATCTTAAAACCTTATTTACTTTGACCTTCGTTCATTGTTCCCTATCATAGGCTTTAATGCGGCGCAATCATGGCTAAGGGGCCGAAATGTCAAATAAGCGATTATTTTTCTTTGGAATGGGATATGTGGCGCGCCATTTAGTGGCGTCGTTGGAGGGTGATTGGTCATTTGTGGCCAGCTATCGTGGGAAAAGCCCATCGGATACATTATCAGCGCTTAAGCAGCAACTGGGTGATCGCTTAACGTTGGTTAGGTTTGAGGATGACACACTTGAAAAAGAGGGACAATTGGCGCTGTCAGAATGCGATCATGTTTTATCCTCTATCCCGCCTGATGAGAAGGGCTGTCCGGTGGCGCGCGGCCTTCGTCAATTGGGCATTCCCTATCGCTTTAAATGGGTTGGCTATTTATCAGCGACCAGCGTTTATGGCGATGCTGGCGGGCAGTGGGTTGATGAACGCCACGGTGCAAAGCCGACCACAAGGCGGGGTAAAAACCGTCATATGGCTGAGGAACAATGGCTCTCGCTGTATCGTTCACAGGGGTGGCCCGTTGCGGTGTTCCGCCTTAGTGGCATTTATGGGCCAAATCGTAATATGCTTGAACGTATCAAGGGTGGCGCGGGGCAAGCGGTGATGAAAGCTGGTCATGTGATGTGCCGTATTCATGTGGCTGATATTGTCGAAACCCTAAAGGCGTCGATGGCGCGACCCATGGGCGGTGAAGTTTATAATGTCAGCGATGATTTGCCCGCCCCCTCAAGTGATGTGATGTTTTTTGCGGCTGATCTGCTAGGGGTGCCAAAGCCTGAAACAGTGCCTTTTGATCAAGCGACATTGACCCCCATGGCACAAAGTTTTTATAAAGAAAATCGCCGTGTTTCGAATGAGAAAATCCGCCAGCAGCTAGGTGTGACATTGCAGTACCCAGATTATAAAGCAGGCCTAACAGCGCTTCATAAAGAATAATTGACCCACCTGATCAGGAAACAAAATATCATGCGAAAGCATGAAGAGCCCTCAGCGCGTTTCATTGGAGGACCAAAGGGACGATCAGGAAACAAAATATCATGCGAAAGCATGAAGAGCCCTCAGCGCGTTCCATTGGAGGACCAAAGGGACGATCAGGAAACAAAATATCATGCGAAAGCATGAAGAGCCTTCAGCGCGTTTAATTGGAGGACCAAAGGGACGATCAGGAAACAAAATAAAATATAGTGACCGTCACTCATTATGCTGTTAAATTGAGTGTGAATGTTTTAGAGGGGATGTTTCATGCCAAGAGTTAAGCGTTTGGTCGTGCCGGGGGTTCCGCATCATGTGACACAGCGGGGCAATCAAGGCCAACAAGTGTTTTTCGATGAAAAAGATGGTCAGCATTATATCGATGATTTGAAAGACTATGCAGCCCGCGCTGAAACCAAAATTCTGGCATTTTGCCTAATGCCCAACCATATACACCTCATTCTCGAGCCTGCCCATGAAGACGGCTTGCGGGCGGCTTTGGCACCAGTCCATCACCGCCACGCCATGCGCCTAAACAAGCGTGATGCTGGTGGCGGGCACATTTGGCAAGGGCGCTTTCATTCCAATGCGATGGATGAAAGTTCGACCTTTGCCGTGAAGCGCTATGTGGAATTAAATCCAGTGCGGTCAAACCTTGTCAACAAACCTGAGGCATGGCGTTGGTCCAGCGCGAAACACCATTTGGGGTTAGAGCATCTAGACTTTATCAGCCCGTCACAATTTGATTGGCCAGTGGATAAATGGCGCGCCTTTCTGGCGGAAGGGATTTCCGAGCAGGAATTGGCTTATATTCGCAAAACGGAAATGTCTCACAGGGTGATGGGCAATGATAAGTTCATTGATCAATTAGAGCGCCAAACGGGATTGAACCTGCGCCCTGCCAAGCGTGGCCGCCCTCCCAAACATCAATCATAAAAATCTAGCCAATTGGTACCATGTCAAAGGCCATGGTGAGGCGATGATAATCATCATCAAACGGCACCGTTCCATGCCATGTATAAGATGGGAAGACGGCAATAGTGCCTTCTTTGGGTTGGATATAGCGCCGCGGCTCTAGATCGAGACCAAGGGTGTGAAGCGGTTGGCCAAAGCTGATCCAGCCAGCTTTGCTTTGTCCGTCAGATTGTTTAACTGATTGGGGCAAATCGACATAAAAGGCTGAACTAAGCCACCCTTTGTTATGCACATGGTTTTTATGAAAGCCTGACGAGCGTAGGCGCACAGACCATGCCCCTTGGAAATAAATGTCGCTGCCTTTGCGGCTTAAAAAGGGGTGCTCTGGATCGGTAGGCAATCTTGATTGGTAGGCCCTCACCGTGCGTTGAATGGCATCACGGACATCTTTAATCACGCCTTCTGGAAAGCCAAATAGGTTGCTTCCAGTTTGGGTGCCATTGTTTAGCGATTGATCTATGGGTTCGTGGGTTGAAATATGCATGGGTTCAAGGGCGGCTTTTAGGGCCTGACAAAATTCTTCTCTGCTGGTGAAATGGTCTGGGATATCCACCTCTAACGGCACGATTAAATCATCATATTGGTGCAGCCAATTTTCGCGATTATCCCCCAATAAGCGCCATGCGGTACCTAAATAAGCCCACGCTATTTGATCGTCGGGTTTGCGTTCGGTCACATATTGGCCATGTTGCAGCATTTCTTCAGGCCGCCCTATTTTCAGCAAAAAATGAGCGAAAGAATTGCGCAGTGACAAATCATCAGGAATATAAGAAACAGCTTTGGTATAGGTGTCATAGGCTTCTTGATCTTTGCCAAGGCCACTTAGGGATTGCCCTGTTAAATAGGCCCCGTAACCGGGATGAATGCTGTCTTTTAAGCTATCAATTTTATCAAGGGCAGGTTGCCATTGCTCGCTTTCCAGTAAATGCCGCACATAAGATAATTGCAGTCCCATATGTTGGGGGTTTTGTTGACTGGCATCTTGCAAAGGTTTTAGCGGGTTATCATCAGGGTAATATTCCCACAATATTTTGGTTAAGGCGTCATAAGCTAAAACATAATGTGGGTAGCTTTGACAGATGGTTTTATAGGCTGCGATGGCATCAGTGACTTGTCCTTTGTCCAGTAAAAGGGAAGCCTCAACATCCAATAATTCAGGGCCTTGAAGGCCAGCGGCCCGCGCTTTTTGGGCGCAGGGTTCGGCGTGTTTACTTTTCCCCAGTAAACGCTTAACCACCGCTAGATTTAGCCATGCCTTGCCATTGTTGGGATCAATGTCAGTAGCTTTTTCATAGGCCTGTTCGGCAGCGGGCAAGTCTTCTAATTTACGGCATGCTGAACCCAAACATTCCCAAGCAACAGCCTGCATCGGGTGGGTTTTGGTAAAGTTTTCGGCATGCTTTTGGGCAGCTTCAAGGTGGCCCATTTGAATCGCAGCCAAAAACCCACCAACCCAAGCATTAATCTGGTTGGGGTCCATAGTAACAATACGACTGTATAAAGAGGCGGCCTCTTGGTGGCGCGCTAATTCCGATAGTAAATTGGCATAATTGGTCATGATTTGGGCGCTATGCGGCATGTGCTGTAAGGCTTGTTTGAAGCACATTTCAGCGCCCTGCCATTGCTGCATGGCCTTTAAGCAAAGGGCGCGTAGATGCAAACAATCAGGCTGGTTTGGATATT
>CAKZLM010000034.1 GCA_937126915.1 uncultured Alphaproteobacteria bacterium | reverse complement strand
ATTATTTGATGCTGCCAGATCAAGCGGACTGTGCAGGCTAAGTTTACAGAAATAATCAACAATCTAAACCTTGATGGTGGCTACTGTTGGCTTTCTAGTTGACTGTTGCGATATTGGCTTGGTGTTAGACCTGTCATTGCCTTAAAAGTTCGGGTAAACGGCCCAACCGAGGCAAAGCCACTGTCAAATCCAATTGCAAGAATAGATTTTTTGCGATTTTCAGGCGCACTCAGTAACTCTTGTGAGTGTTTTATCCTTAATCCATTAATATATTGATTAAAGTTTTTGGCACCGAGATCCTCCCTAATAGATTGGCTGATAATATATTCTGGTAAATCAAGTTCGCGGGCCACGTCTGATACCTTAATATTTTCTTTTAGGTATAAATCTTGATCAATGATTAGGCTTTTTATCTGTTGAGCGATGCCAGAATGGTTAACGCCAGCAGTTTTAAAACTTTTGTCGAGTGTATTCGTTTTTTGTGGTGCAGTTATTGAATAACCCATCAGCTTGTTGAACAGATTTGATACACGGATTGAATATTTCCAAAGCAAAAGAATTTCTGTGTTGAGCATTACAAACAGAATGATGATCGTTATGTACATCTCAAGCATCATTGGGTTGTTAGAGCTTAAAGCTTCAGTAACACGGCTACCTATCAGGGCGATGGTGAAAACAGCCAAAAAATAAAGTCGTTGTGCTTTGCTAGTTTTATCTTCTTTTTTATAATTACGACATGCTTCCCAGAAGGTTAAAACCAGTATGCATGACGATAACAAAACCACCGATTCAGATAAGATAAACCCAGCAAAATTGTTGGTTTGGGGCGTAATGATAGAAACACCTTGCAGAAACATGAATATTTGATTGCTAGCAACCAACAGCGCAATGGCAACTGCGATGATGATATGAGGTGTTTCAATGGCATTGCGACGGCGAAATAATAAGCGGCTAAATAGCCAATATGAATTACACGTGGCACTTGCGCCAATACCAATCATGTAATGATAAGGCGCTATTTGTGACTCTAACAACTGTTTAATCATCAGGAAGCTTATTGAGCCGCAAAAGATTGCAAACATCAATTGCGCTTTGCTTTTTTTCTGAGGGCTGGTGTTTTTGATAATTAAAGCAAGGCTTAAAATTAGCAAAACGCTATTTAAAATAGTTAGGCTCAACATTCTCACTAAGTCGCTTATTCATTATTCATTCGTGATATCTCCTATAGTAACACATGCCAATCATTATTCATGGCAAAAAACATGAAATTTTTGCTGAATTTGAAAAACGGCACGATTTTTAGGAAGCTTTATCCTATTTGGGAGACGTCTTAAATAGTGAACGATTCTCTGATTTTTGTGATTATTTGAGAAGATAAAAAAATAATAATTACGACAAAAAGGATGCAAATATGGCTTCAGAACAAAATGCTATTAATGCGCTTGTTAGCCCGAAAACAGCAAAAAAATGATTAATGTCTCAGCAAAGTTTTGGTTTTTAACAGTGTTAGTCGGGCAAGTGATTTTTTCGTTTTACATCATTGCCTTTTACTATGCTAATACCTTGGCTGGTGATATTGCACAGTACAATCGGGTTATGCCAGCAGGCTACATCGAGAATGATACCTACGGCAATGCAGCCGTTGTGATCCATGTTTTATTTGCGGCCTTGATAACTATTGGTGGTTTATTGCAGCTAATACCTCGTGTGCGCCAAAAAATTCCAGCGATACATCGGTGGAATGGCAGACTTTACATAGCCATCGCTATAATTATGAGTTTAAGCGGTGCCTTCATGGTCATCACAAGAACAGACAAGGTGGCTGGTGATGCTTTTGGCCATGCCGCCTTGATGATTAACGGCTTGATCATCATTGTTTGCGCCATTAGAGCTTTTGGCTATGCAAGACAAAGGAATTTTGCCTTGCACCGTATTTGGGCCTTAAGGCTGTTTGTGGCGGTAAGCGGTGTTTGGATGTTTCGAATTGGCTTAATGGCATGGATAATGTTTCATGGAAAACCCGTTGGCTTCGACCCAGCAACATTTTCAGGGCCATTTTTAAACTTTTTATTCACTTTAGTGTATATCCTACCTCTTTTATGTTTAGAGGGGTACTTAAGGGCGCAATCGAATGGGACAGTTTTAAATAAAACAATAACAGCATCTTGGCTTGCAGTTTTAACGCTTATAATGCTTGCAGGCGTTTTTGCAGCGGCTATGGGGATGTGGTTGCCGCGAATTGGCTTGGCTTAAGGTAGCTTCAATCTGATAGATCTAGGCTCACGCATGATGAGTCTAGATACAGGATAAATTGACGGATCACTTATTTTTCGCATCAGGTGTGCGGGGTTCGCTAAACATAATTTCCATATATTTTTGCCCATCATCAGTGATGACTACTTTATAAATACGGTCATATTGATGGTCTTCTAGGTCTGGTAAATTGGTGCCCATAAAGGCATTAACGGTGGGTGGGGTGACATTGCTGTGGCCGCCAATGAGGGTGTCTTGCCCCCCCTCTTCCACTGCCTTTACCAAGTCATCTAGTTTGGTAGGGTCATAAGTGTTGATTACCAAGCCCTTGGCATCTGCAGTGGGTTTAACGGTATTGTAGGTGCGTTTGTAGCTGGTTGAATAAACGGCCGCGATATTTTTATCGTTGAAAAAGTTTTTAAACCATGTGGCGCGGGCTTGTCCCTTGCCAGTTAAGTCAGGGGCGTTTGTGCCATCTTGCGCTTTTTCAGCATGTCGAACCAGCCAAATTGTTTGATCAGCCTTAGCAATGCCAACGCTACTAATAGTCATCATAAAACTTGCCGCACAGGCCATAAAAAATTTAGTCACACCTAACGCTCCCTCGTTATTCCACTTGCAGGAATGTTTAATCACCAAGAAAAATGTCTTTTATCAGGCAAGTACCTTTTTTGAAAGAACTTGACTAAAGCCTTATCAGAGGTCACCATACTATGGCGTAAAATATTTCGTATGTCTATTACGAGGGGGAAATTATGATTAAGTCACTTATGATGACCAGTGCCTTGGCCTTGTCTATGGTTATGCCTGTGTCTAGCACGTCTGCCTTAGCATTTGATGATCATCAAAGCAGCACAAAATTAGAATTAATGGATTACATGGATTGGGAACGCGCTGGTTCAGCCGAAATTTCACCCGATGGTAATCACATCATTTACACCCGATCTCGGGTCAACAAAATGACCGACCGCTGGGATTCAACCCTATGGATCATGAATGCCGATGGTTCTAAAAAACGTGAATTGGTTAAAGGTAGCAATGCTAAATGGTCGCCAGATGGCAGCCGTATTGCATATGTTTCGCGCGGTGATGATGGTAAGTCGCAATTATTTGTGCGCTGGATGGATGCCGAAGGTGCCAGCAGTCAAATTACCCATGATCATTTGGTGCCGGGGTCTGTTTCTTGGTCGCCAGATGGTACGAAGATCGCGTTTTTAGCCAGCCAAGAATTAAAACCTGAGTGG
>CAKZLM010000033.1 GCA_937126915.1 uncultured Alphaproteobacteria bacterium | reverse complement strand
TAAAATATATTATTGAGAATGACCGTTTGTCATAATCTTCTCAGGAATAAAAAAGGGGTGGACTATTGGTCCACCACCTCAAATTCTTCAAATTCCCATTCGCTGCTGTTTTCCAGTTCGGTCAAGAACAAGTTCTCTGCCGCAACGACGGCTTCTTCTTCGCTGTCTGCATTCACTTGGGTTACCCAATAAAAGGTTCCCTTTTTCAAGGTGGCTTTAAGCGTGACGTTTTTTAGAGCCATGGTGATCTCCTAGATGTTATCTCCCATTATATATCCTTTATATATGACGAGAGATAAGTTCCTTCATAATTTCTGTGGTACCGCCATAAATGCGTTGAACGCGAGAATCAACATAAATTCGCGCAATTTCATATTCATTCATATAGCCATAGCCGCCATGGAGCTGAACACAAGCGTCCACCAGACGACCTTGCATTTCTGTTGTCCACAGCTTGACCATCGCGGCCTTTTCGACGGTTAGCTTTTTGTCCATCAATTCTGCCAGGCATTCGTGGGTTAGCGCCCAGCCAGCGGTTAGGTCGGTTTTTAATTCGGCCAATTTAAAGCGGGTGTTTTGAAAGCCAAAGATCGGCTTGCCAAAGGCTTGGCGTTCCTTGACATAATTAGTCGTAATATCATAAGCCTTTTGCGCGGCGCCCATGGCGGACAAGGCGATGCTGAGCCGTTCTTGCGGCAGCTCTTGCATAAGATAGATAAAGCCTTGGTTTTCTTCGCCAATGCAATTGGTGATCGGCACCCGTACATTGTCGAAAAATAATTCAGATGTGTCAGCAGACTTTTGGCCCATTTTATCAAGGTTACGCCCCTTGCTAAATCCGTCGCGGTCAGCCTCGATGATGATTAGGCTAATGCCATGCGCGCCTTTTTCTGGGTCAGTTTTGGCAACCGTGATAATGATGTCGGCATGCTGGCCATTGGTAATAAAGGTTTTTGAGCCATTTATAACATAATGATTGCCATCGCGTTTTGCAGTGGTTTTAATGCCTTGTAGGTCGCTGCCTGCGGCGGGCTCAGACATGGCAATGGCAGCGACAACCTCACCACTAACCATTTTTGGGAGCCACGTTTGCTTTTGTTCTTCTGAACCATAATGGATTAGATAGTAAGCGCAAATGTCAGAGTGAACACCAAAACCGGGGCCAGAACACGCTTGATAAGCCAGTTCCTCAGCTACTACAGCATGATATAAAAAGTCAGCACCAAAGCCTCCATATTGCTCTGGCACGCCTGGGCACAACAGACCCGCCTCGCCAGATTTTAGGTAAAAGTCACGGTCAATAATGCCTGCCTTTTCCCACTTTTCAATGTTGGGGGTTAGCTCGCGCTCAAAAAAGGTGCGAACCGATTGGCGGAATATACGATGGTCTTCCTGATAAATTGGTCGGTCTTGTAACATGATGGTCTGCTCATGGTTTGTGTTAATGGTGTGTTATGGGGCTCGCGTTGGTTTAATCCAGCGGGCGAACCAGTAAAACTGATTTTGCAATGTTGATCACGTCTTTGCTTTCACTGATGGTTGCCCCTGTTTGTAGTGGCAAATAGCTAACTTTATCACCATCCACGGACAGCAGTCTGGCAAAAACTTGGCGGCCTTTATCATCTTCGATTAAGCAGTTTGAACCAAGTGCCTCATCCCATTGATCGGTTGGTATTAAATCACAAATGATGGTGTCTTCGGCTAAATAAATACCATCGATATTCTCTGAAACGCGGATGGCAATGGGGTGGTCGGCTTTCAGCCTAAAGCCAATGGTGCCAGCATCTTTTTTGGAAACCTCTGAATTGCCATGTAAATAACCGCTTACGGGAACATCGCCGTTTTCTGGCATGACCAATAATTCACTGGGGTCTACCTCAAGGGCGGCAGCAATGCGATTTACCCATGTGATGGATAATGTTCTCATGCCGGTTTCCAAGCGACCAATTGTTTGGGCGGTGGTGCCAGCCTTTTCGCCAACTTGTGCCAAGGTTAATTTTTTAGACTTTCTAATTTCTCTGATTCGAGATTGTAACATGGATCATCCCCACTTGTAGTTGCCTATCAGGTCACGGTCATTTGATAATAACCAGTGATTCCAATGCATTATTGACCAAAAAGACCTGTAATGCAAAAAGTATTTTACCTGATAGGTTATTTTATGTTATAACCATTTTGGTTATCAATATAAGGAAGATTTAACATGTCACAATCAGGTAAAAACGCCCGTTCTGGGGTCAAGTTATCAAGCTTTGGATTTAAGGTTTTAAAGAAAATGAAACTGGGTCATGTCTTTCAATTGAAAGATGATGAGCAATATTGGAGTGGTAAAACCCGCGCGCCAAAGTCTTTAATGGATGAGTTTTTGCGCCATGATTTGGTTCGCCAAAATTGTGCGGATGGTATCGAAATCACCACGGCAGGGCGGTCTTTGGTATCGCGTTTGATGTTTCAGGAAACGCAGCAAAAGCTCAATAGTTGCCAAGATAAAAATGTCTACGATGGAGGTGCTTACCGGGCCCAGCATCAGGCGGGAAGGCGGCAATCTATTGAGGGTGAAGAAGGCGAGATTATTAGTTCTCTCATCAATTATGCGGAAAGCCCAATAGGAAGGCTGTATGTTAAAAAAGATAAGAATGGCAATAGGTTAATATCTAAAAGGCAAATGCAGGCGGCGGAATTGTTACGCCAAGATTATGAATATTCCCATGGTCAACCGCAGCTCACGGCGCGTTATGATAGTGTGCCCATTTCGGGCGCGGCAAAAGGATCTGCAACGCAAGAATTGATGATAGACTTTTCGCAAGATTGTCACCGTCGTTATCAACAGGCGATCACCTTTGTTGGAAAAGGATTGTCTGACGTGTTGATTCGGGTTTGTTGCCACCTTGATGGTGTAGTTATGGTTGAAAAAGCCCTTAATTGGCCCGCGCGGTCAGGTAAGTTAGTGTTAAAACTTGCCCTTGATCGATTGGTCGACTTTTATGAGGAGCAGGGCCACTTATAGGCGTTGTATGGGATCGGTCTGATGTGGGTATATTCTTATGGAAGATATTATAAATCACCTTATTGGTTATTTTCTTCTTGACATAGCGTACTCTCTTTGCTAAGGTTTTTATCAAGGTCAAAAGTCCGCAAGCACAAAACACTTTGTTTGTGGCATGATTTGAAACTGATAAGTCAGTTTTCTAACGAGACGGCTGGCCTTATATTTAGGCATAGGTGTTAAAGTGAATTAAAGGGCGCTCCCGAGGGGTGTCCTTTTTTTTGCCCTATCGAGATCAGTGACAATGCCTTTCATCACACAAACAAAATTTTATGTAATCAGGATTAGCAATGGCACAAACAAAAAAATGGACGGCACGGCGTAAGGCTGTGTTTCTGGATGTGCTGCGTACGACAGCAAATGTTTCGGCGGCGTGTCGGGCTGCAGGGGTTTCAAGGGCACGCGCCTATCAACACCGAACCCAAGACAAGGCCTTTAAGGAAGAATGGGAAAATGCCCAAGAAGAAGCGTTAGATAATTTAGAAGAAACCCTGCGTCGCCGAGCCATAGAAGGTATTGAAAAACCAGTATATTATGCAGGCAAAGAGTGCGGAACGGTGGTGAGTTACAATGATAATTTAGGCATGTTTCTCCTAAAGTCGCGCCGTCGTCACATCTATGGTGATGACAAATCCTCAGCATCTTCAGAGCTAGACGAAAACCAATCTATACGTGATGTTTTATTGGAAAAAATTAAGCGTCTCGCCAATGACGAGGCGGCCATAGATGAGCAAAAGGGGCAAGTAAAACAAGCAGTAACCTCGGATAAAAAGGACTAGGTTATGACCGAAGAAATGAGAAAGTTGCCCCAAGAAACGGGGGAGCAAGGGTTTCAATCAGTCGCTGAATGCTTGGCTAATTTATCAGATCAACAGCAACACAAGCTTTTGGCAGACTTATCAGATCAAGATTGTGAAACGCTTTTGTATGATTGGCATTTTTGGGCGCGCCATAACCAATTGGCGCCTGAAGGCAAATGGCATGTTTGGCTGGTGTTAGCTGGGCGTGGTTTTGGTAAAACCCGCATGGGGGCCGAATGGGTACGCATGCTGGCTGAGGGCGCAACGCCCTTGAAGGCATCCACAAAAAATTCGGTCCGTATCGCTTTGATCGGTCATACAATCAGTGATGTTCGCGATGTGATGGTGGAGGGGGAAAGCGGCATTTTGATGCAGTCGCCGCCTGATCAACGGCCAAAGTTTGAGCCATCGTTAAGGCGTTTAACGTGGCCCAATGGCAGTGTGGCAACGCTGTATTCATCAGAAGAACCGGATCAATTGCGTGGACCACAACATCACTTTGCGTGGGCTGATGAAATTGCCAAATGGCGTTATGGTGAAGACACATGGTCTAACCTAATGATGGGCTTGCGATTAGGTGAAGACCCACGCGCCATGGTTACCACAACGCCGCGTCCGACCAGCCTGATTAAACAGTTAATGAACGATCAAAACAGCGCCATAACCCGTGGTTCAACCTTTGATAATAGGGCCAATTTATCGCCTGCTTTTTTAGAGCATATGGAACGTTTGTATGTGGGCACACGGTTGGGTCGACAAGAAATTTATGGTGACTATTTGGATGATACCCCCGGTGCCCTCTGGCAATATGCCACCATTGATCAGGCCCGGGTGAAAACCCATCCTGACTTGTCGCGGGTGGTGGTGTCCGTTGACCCACCGGTTACCCATGGGCCTAAGGCTGACGCCTGTGGCATTGTGGTGATGGGGCTGTCAGACGAAGGGCATTTGTATGTTTTGGCAGACCTTTCCAGCCAAGGAGAAACCCCTGCGCAATGGGCTGCCCGTGTAGTTAGGGCTTACGGCGCCTATGAAGCTGATCGGGTGGTGGCAGAGGTAAACAATGGTGGCGATTTGGTTGAAAACCTTTTACGCCAACTTGATCCCAGAATCAGTTATCGGGCGGTACGTGCTAGCCGTGGCAAAGTGGCAAGGGCTGAGCCCGTAGCAGCGCTTTATGAACGTGGCTTGGTTCATCACGTTGGGCGATTTGATCAATTGGAAGATGAGATGTGTTCTTACAGTGGTGACGTTGGTCAAAAAAGCCCAGACCGCATGGATGCCCTGGTTTGGGCAGGAACCGAATTGCTTTTACAGCAAGGCCACGCCCCCCGAATTAGACGGGTATGATGATTATTTAACGTCAATGATTTGAAAACAAGGTCGCTATCCAGCGGCCTTTTTTTATGGAGTTTAGAAATATGAGCAACAATATTTTGGCTGATTTTGAAATTAAATCAGTGGATGAGGATGGCACCTTTGAAGGCTATGCCAGTGTGTTTGATCAGGTCGATCAAGGCAAAGATGTGGTTGAAAAAGGTGCTTTTAATCAGTCGCTAAAGGCACGTGGCATTGAAGGAGTGAAGCTGCTTTGGCAACATGACCCGACCCAACCCATTGGACAGATTATATCCCTCTATGAAGACCAGCGGGGCCTGTTTGTTAAGGGCCATTTAAACCTTGATGTACAGCGCGCCCGCGAAGCCCTTCATTTGATGCAGGAGGGGGTGTTGGATGGTTTGTCAATTGGCTTTCGCACCGTTCGATCGCGCATCAATGCGCAAACGGGATTTCGTCATCTTTTAGAATTAGATTTATGGGAAGTGTCGCTGGTGACATTTCCGATGCAGCAAGAGGCGCGGATTTCATCCTTTCGTGCCACAAACATCAAAACCATTCGCGACTATGAAGCCTTTCTGCGGGAAGCAGGCGGGTTCAGTCGGCAAGAGGCCGTCAGACTAGCGTCAGGCGGTTTTAAGGGGCTCATCAATCGAACAAGCACGCGGGAAGCTGCTGATCAAAACGCGCATCAAGGCTTGCGCCAACAGAACTGGGGCCCGGTTCTGCAAGCTGTTGACGCCTTAACATCTCAACTGAAAAACGGAGACATAACATGACAACCAAAAATCAAGTAAGCGCCTTTGAAGTGAAGGCCGCGGTTGATCAATTGGGTGAGGCTTTCCACGAATATAAAGTCACCCAAAAACAAGCTGAAACCGAACAAAAAAGCCATGGCAAAAGCGATGGTCTGTTGGAAGAAAAAATGACACGCTTGAATGACGACATGTCAAACCTGCAAGGTAAGTTAGATCGTCTGCAGGCTGCCGCTAATCGCAGTAATATGGGTACCGCCGCCAATGAGGGTGAAACCGCAGAGGCGATGGAGCACAAGCAAGCCTTTTATCAATCTTATGTACGTAAAGGCCAAGAGCACCAATTGGATAAATTGGAAGAAAAGGCCTTAAACATCACTACTGACAGTGACGGTGGTTATGCGGTGCCAGAAACATTGGATAATGGCATTGATAAATTATTACGCGATGTATCTCCCATTCGCCGTGTGGCTAATGTGGTGGAAATTGGTTCGGCTAATTACAAGAAGCTGATCGCAACCTCAGGTGCTGCCTCTGGTTGGGTGGCAGAAGGCGATGCTCGCAGTGAAACCTCAAGCCCAACATTTGCTGAAATTGTGCCGCCATTGGGTGAACTTTATGCAAACCCAGCGGCCACGCAATCAATGTTGGATGATGCTTATTTCAATGTAGAGCAATGGTTGGCCGAAGAATTGGCTGATGAATTTGGTCAAAAAGAGGGTGCCGCCTTTATCAGTGGCGATGGTATCAATAAGCCAAAAGGTATTCTGGTTTATAATACATCAACTTCTGATGATAGTGCACGCGCCTTTGGTACCTTGCAATATCTTGCCACTGGTGTTGATGGTGATTTTGCTGCCAGTGACCCTGCTGATGCCTTGGTCGATTTGATCTACAGCCTGCGTCCTGTTTATCGTTCAGGTGCCGCCTTTGTGATGAACACCAACATGGTCGCAACCATTCGCAAATTTAAAGATGCTGATGGTCAATATTTGTGGCGTCCGGGTTTGGCTGATGGCGGCCCTGCAACCCTGCTTGGTTACCCCGTGATTGAGGCAGAGGATATGCCTGATATGGCTTCTGACAGCATGAGTATTGCTTTTGGTAATTTCCAAAAAGGTTATACGATCACCGATCGTTTGGGCACACGTGTGCTGCGCGATCCTTATTCAAACAAACCATATGTTCACTTCTATACCACCAAGCGTGTTGGTGGGGGCGTGGTGAATTCTGAAGCCATTAAATTGTTGAAGTTCGGTCTGTCATAGGCGGTATTTTAACATTCTTCTGATAGGGCCTTGTCTCCATTACTTGGAGGCAGGGCTTTTTCTTTTAGTCTTTTATATACAATATTAAGGAGCCCGATAATGGCCATTTCCTATCCACGTCAAATTCCTAATGTGCCGATTAAAACGGCTCGCATGGGGTTGAATGTTAACCAAAGCTTCTTTGAAAGCAGTTTTAGTCGCCACGTTTCGGTGCAGTCGCATGCCGGTGGCACCACGGACCAGTGGGAAGGGATGATAACCACAGCGCCCTTGTCACCATCGCAGGTCTCAGAGATGAGTGCATGGCTGATATCCCTTAAAGGCCGTGAGAAATATTTTTATGCCTATGACCCAGATCGGCGCAATCCGAAAGGCTCAGCCTCCACTGCAAGCAGTAATCCTGTTGTTAATGGCGGTGGGCAAGTGGGGCACTCGGTTCAAACATCTGGCTGGCAAGCTGCGGTTTCAAATTTATTGGTTGCGGGTGACTATTTTCAAATTGGCGAGCAATATTTCATGGTGATGGAAAATGTCACCAGCGATGGCAGTGGTAATGCCACCATTACGTTTGAGCCCGCTATCAGAAATAGTTTGGCCGATCAGGTAGCGATCATTTTTAATAATCCCGTTTTAAAGGCGCGCTTGGTTGAAAATGTTCAGCCGTGGGAAAGTGATGAAAAACGCATGTCGGTGATTAGTTTTGCGTGGGAGGAAGTGTTATGAGCCGCACAACGGATGTTCAATTATTATCAACCATTCAGGCTGAAAAACTTGATTGGGCTTATATGTTGGCGCTGCATTTTGAGGGCGATCCTGTGTATGTGTGGTCAGGCAGTGGTGATCTAACGTGGGATGGTAAAACCTGGATTGGTACAGGGGATGTAGGCAGCTTAAGCGGCGTGTCTGAAACCGATGCCATGAGCAACACGGTGATTGAAGCTACGCTTAGCCATTTAGAGCCTGAGCATTTGCAAGAGATTATAAATTTTGACCCTGTAGGGCGGTCTTTCGACCTGCATTTGGCGTTTTTTGAAAATGACCAACGCAGCCCTTATAAAGTGCTTACCTTAACCGCAGGTGTGGTTGATGGTATTTCAGTGGTTGATGGGCAAGTGGGTATGATCAAGCTGAAACTGGTGTCTGAAATGGCTCTCATGCGGCGCTTTCATCTGTTTCGTATGGATGATCAACACCAGCAATACCTCTTTCCCGGGGATAAGGGCTGCGAATATGTCACCAGTTTAGATGAAGAAATTATTTGGGGGCCGCGCCCCAACAAGGTTGGTGGTAACGGTGGGTCCGGTGAAGAAATCCCTGATGGGTTCACCCATGATAATATGCTGACCGAGCACCATTGATAAAGAAAGCAAGACGATGAAATACAAACTGAAAGATGATTGGCCAATTGCATTGGCTAAAGAAGTTGAGGCTGCCGTGGGGCGGCCTTTTTTGTGGGGTGAACATGACTGTTGTTTGTTTGCTGCCAAGTGCGTTGAAGCGATGACGGGTGTTGATCCGATGGCAGAATTTCGCGGCATTTATAATGACCAAGAAAGTGCCATGGCGGCCTTACAGGAAAAGGGTGCTGGAACGCTTTATGACACGATGAAGCAAAAGTTTGGTGAACCAAAACCCGCCTCGCAAGCGCGCCGCGGTGATGTTGTTTATGGCGTTTTTAAAAATGGTCCTGCCTTGGGTATTTGCTTAGGGGCAGAAGCTGTTTTTGTTGGAGCCGAAGGATCGGCCCAAGGATTGGTGCGTGAACCACTGGAAAATTTAGCAAAAGCATTTGAGGTGATTGATCATGGGTAAGGTAGTTAAATCGGCAGTGAAGGTATTGCCTTCGGCAATTCTTGCTGGTGTTACAGGGGGAAGTTGGCTGGCCTTTGGTGCTGTTTTGGCGGCGGGCACCGCGGCGGCACTGTTAACCAAGGCGCCTAAAATCCAAAAGAATGAGCATGGTGCAAAGTTGCGCCTAACGGTCTCCCCCACGGCACCAAGGCACATTATTTATGGTGAGGCGGTATCGGGTGGTAGTCTTTTGTTCCGTGATACATCGGGGGTGGATAATAAAAATCTTCATATGGTTATCGCCCTTGCTGGTCATGAGGTGGAAGACATCACCCGCATGGATTGGGCTGGTGAGGAAATTTCGTTTTCCGGCCCCAATGCCATTGGTCAATTCGCCAATGTGATGGCCCGAAATGATCATTTGGGGTCACCCACACAGCTGGCTGATAGTGATCTTGTTAGCTCGTCAAATTTATGGACATCGGATCATAAGTTATCAGGCATTACCTATGTGCATATGAAACTGATTTATGATGAAGAAAAATTTGCCAACGGACTGCAGGCGATGAAATTTTGGGTTAAAGGCCGCAAGGTTTATGACCCGCGTTTGGGGCAAAACCCAGGCAGTGCCTCTGATCTCGCCAATGCGAATTATTATGTTTGGTCTGATAACCCAGTTCTTTGTGCCTTGGATTATTTATTGGGTATTAAGTCTGGAAGCAATGTTGTGGCAGGTATGGGGGTCTCCCCTGCGCGGATTGATTGGCAAAATATGATTGCAGAAGCCAATATCTGTGATGAGACTCTGACCTTAAAATCAGGCGGTACAGAAAAGCGATATACGTGTAACGGCATTTTAAACCCACAACATCGCCATGCTGACAATTTGAAACACATTACCAGTGCGATGGCGGGATCGATTGTTTTTCAGGGTGGCAAGTGGCGCATGTATGCAGGCACATATCGTCCCGCTTTGGTGTCAAGAAAATCAGAAGATGTCATTGGCCCTGTCGAGATGGTAACTCAAAAGGGCTGGTCCGAAAAAATGAATGGCGTGCGCGGTGTTTATGCTGACCGCGAGGCGGGGTATGAACTGAAAGATTATGCGCCAAACAAATATGATAATTTTATTGCTGAAGATGGCGGGCAAGAATTTTGGATGCAGGTTGACTTGCCGTTCACCAACACAGCAACCATGGCGCAGCGCTTATCAAAAATATATTTGATGCGGGCGCGTATGGAAAAGAAATGTCAGGTCAAGTTTGCGCCCAAAGCCCTTGAAGACCAGTGTATGGATTGTGTGATGTTTAATCATGACCGTCTCAACATGGTCAATAAAGTGATGCGGGTATCTGATTGGTCTTTACGGTTTGAACAAGATGAGGCGGGCAATGTTGGCTTGGTGTGCGTTGAAAGTTTAATTGAAGAAGATCCCAGCATTTATACATGGGATCAAGACATTGAAGAGGTGACCCCAAACCCCGTGATTAGTTTACCTGCTCAACCTGAATATCATTACACAGCGGGAGCAATTGATGAGGTCGACGGCAAGCACTGGGCTGTAGAAGCAGGCGCAGATAAAACCGGCAATAATATCGCAGCCGATACGGTTGATGTTGGGGGGGCGCCTTCTGCAACCGTGCGTGATAATGCAGCTGCGGGTTTTCAAGCGGATTATGATCTTGATTTTAATATCAACTTTGACAGGGTGGGCGGTTACATTGGCTGGTCTGATGGGTCGCCTTTGGATAACTTAAAGCCAGCCTCAGCAGGGGCGACGCGCAACAATTTTAATTCTGGTGTGACCGAGCCATCTGGCGGTGTCGGTGATTTATGGTATGACACCTTTAACAAACGCTTTAACCTGCATAGTGGGTCATCTTGGGATGCAGCTGGAGACTTGACTGCTTTTCATGCCTCAGCAGATACTTTGAAGGTGAATGGCACCAACGCTATTGATGTCCATGATTGGGCTGTGGCAGGTAGCCAAGCCGATGCAGATATGAGCGCCAATCCACACATTAATCGTGCTGCCAATCGCATTGATTGGGGCAATGGTTATGGTCTTGATGATCTTCGCCCGGCACAAGCAGGCGCTGATGTGACAGGGTCGAATATTGCTGCAGACGTGGTTAGTGTTGATGGCGAAACGGCTAACACGATTAAAGTTAATGCCAAAATTGCTAAGGATTTAGTCGAAGATAATGGTGTTAAAATTGACCCGTCATCCTTACCAGACAACCCCGTTATTAATGGTTACACGGTTATTAAAGGCGCAAGTCCATTTTGGGAATTAAAAACCGAGGATAATGTTTCCCGTTGCTATATTCAGTGGGCTGGCGGGTTAAATTATTTCAATTATGATGGTGGCCTCAGATTACGCTGGCAGGGCAACAATGTTGCTGATTTTTTATCTCACGGTTTGGACCTGACATCGTCCAGTGATAATCGTTTGCGCCTGATGGTTCCGACAGGTAATTCTGATGATTGGAATTATATGGAATTTGTCGGGCGTGATGGGGTGCGTGATTGTTATTTTGGCACCGTTAGTTCGGGTGCGCCAATGTGGTACCGTGATTCCACCGGGGCGGCGTTTACGATGCCTGATGTTGGGGGTGTTCGCTTTAGTTCAAAAGCGCAATTGGATGGAACACCACAAGCCGCTAATGCCAATGATTACCATTTTGAAATTTATGGAACAGGCGGTGGTTATAATGACGAATTGTCGTTAAGGTTTCATAGTTCGGGGCAATGGTATCAGCAATTGCGGGCAAGGTATGATGGTATCCATCATACGGCGGGCGCTAGTGGTGGTTATACATTTGATTTTCACACCCGCACTTATAAGGCTTATAATGGTGATATAGGTGAGGTTTTTGCAACTCATAACGCGAGTTCATCCAATGCCAAGCAGCTTAAAATTAGTCATTATTATGGTGAAACACGCATTGATAATGAGCGTGGCGTAATAACTTTGATGTCACAAGGGGATAAGGCGTTTGAAACGCGCCCCGGTGGTGGCTTACGGGCTTATAATTTTGTCGAAATGTATGGCGCAACACCTTTTTGGCAACTAACAGCAACGTCTGGTGCTGCGGCTTATTTGCAATTTGTCACAGACCGTTTTGATTTTTATTACACTCATGACATTATTTATAAACATTATGGCAATGAAAAAGCGCGATTATCCATGTCGGGTGTGTTTACCGCTGTAGAAGTAACGGCCACGTCAGATTTGCGCCATAAAACCAAGGTTGAAGCTTATTCATCAAACGAGGCCAAGACAAATGTCATGGCCTACCGACCCGTGACCTATCATTGGCAAGATGAAAGCCGTGGCAAGGGGCCACAAATTGGCTTAATTGCACAAGAGGTACAAGCCATTGACCCAAGCCTTGTTAACGAGGCATCGGATGGCACCTTGTCGGTCAATTATCAAAAAATTGTGCCGCAGTTGATCGCGGTTATTCAAGATCAACAGCGCGATATTGATGACCTTAAAGCTCGGTTGGTGGCTCTTGAGGTGGCGTCATGAGTTGGGATTTTGGTGCCGCCTTAACAGGGCAACCCCTAAACACGTGGGTTGCAAGCCAAACTGCCGTTGTGGTTGGCGCTGATACCACTTTTGGTACAGGGATTAGCATCTCAAAGTCACCAACGAATTTAGAGGTGGAATATTCTGTTAATAGCGCTGCTTTCACAACAACGCCACCAACGGTACTGTTCAATGGCGATGGCTTGCGCCTAAAGGTAAAATCATCCAGTAGCGCCAGCACCCAAGTTTCTGTGCAGGTCACGGGGGTCACAAGCGATACCTTTAGCGTGACAACGGACGCAGGTGCGCCAGTTGGTAATAGTGCCAGCAATGAGGTGCCAATTTATTTACCTATCAGTCCATCCATTAGATTATTGGCCGATGTGGCGCAATTTTTTGGCCCTCTTGACCAATATCATAACCCTTTGCCACCTGTTGATCTAAGAGATTATCTGGCGGGTGCTGGTCTGGTGCCATCCAGTAGTGAAATTGCCAACAATAGTGCTGTGCCAGCATCGGGTAGCATAGATTTGAGTGATCTTAAAAATGCTTATAACTTCTTTGCTCTTGATGAAATGCCGCCTTTATTGGCTTTGGTCACCATTGACGCTGGTGCTTCTGGCACGTTCAGCGCCGAAAATTTTTGGGTTATCGCGGGTACGAAGGGTACAGGCATTCATGAAGGGAATATATTTGGTTCGCCCCCGTTTCATGCTTTTGCTGAATGGCGCTGGACTTTTGTCAAAAGCAGTGAGGACATCCAAGGTAGCGTAACTTTTGAGGTTAAGGTCAACGGGGCATCCCTAACAGAAAATAGCGGCACATGGCAAAGTGGTTGGGCAAACCACAAAAACTGCTCGGTTAAAATCACCACCACAACCAATGCGGATCAAGAGGTTTATGGTCAACTTACTTTAGAGGGCCGCTATATCCACAACACCAGTATTACCGTCAGCAACACCGTGACCTGTAATTTGGTGATTATCAGTGAAAACTAATTTCAACCCTGAAAATCGAAAGGAAATATCATGAATATTCAGGAAACTCTGTCAGTGATCAATATGACATTAAACAAAGAGATTGATCGTGTTGATGTGTTGCATCGCGTGCGCTTTGTAGACACAGACTTAAGCGAAGGTGATGAAGGGTATGAACGCGGCGTCTCAACCCGTGCCCAAACCTATGTCGCCAATGATAACACCGGCCTTGATACCGCCGTTGGCACCACTGAGGCCAGCAGTGTTCGCAGTATTATGGGCTGGTCATAAGATCAAACCATAAATCAATAAGTAAATCAAAAGAGGCCCCCAGTTTGAGGGCCTCTTTTTTTTGATCATGAAAAACAAAAACCTAATATTGTTAAAAGTTACACTAAGTCGAAGAGAAGACCGCACGAGAGTCCTGCATAAAACACTAAGAAAACACCCTTGTAGATAGAAGATGAGCTCCAGCTTTGAGCCTATAGCAATATGGCTAACAGTAAAAGTGGTTACAATGTCAATCTAGCAAGAGTAAATGACCACAAAAAAAGCTGCGGGTGGGTGTCACGCCGCAGCTTTATTTATTTGGGTTTTGAAGACTTTGCTTATTTTTTAGCAGTTTTTTTCGTTGCTGCTTTTTTTGGCTTGTCTTCTTTTGCTTCTTCTTTAGCCGCATCACCGCCTGGTGTTGCTGAACCAATGTCAGCAGGGGCAGCGTTGCCCTGTGCGCCGTCAGCTGGTTGGTGCTGTTCTGGGAACATGCGCATGTGCAGCTGAGTTACACGGGTGTAGATGTCAGAAATGGCATCGGCAATGGCTTGCATTTTATAGCCGTCACCACGGAAGTAGAAAATTTGCGTGGTTGGGTCATACATGCGGAAAATGTTGCCATCATTAATGCCGTTATCCAAAAACGGTTGGATCGGGCCAAGGTGATCAAACACAATTTGCTGACCTTTGGTTTCACCAATCCAATCTTCAAATTTCTCATCACCATGTTCCCACAAAGCGATCAAACGCTTGTCATTCAATGGGTGTTTTTCTGCCAAGTTTAGGGCTTCACGCAAGCTTTCACCACGCTTTTTAGCGCGGGCACGGTTTGGCCACAAAATGGCAGCGATTTGACTTGCAGCCAAAAGCGTTGATTGGGTGCCATAAAAAACGCCAGCGGGGATGCGTTGCTCTAATGATTGGTTGAAAACGCGAAACGCAGCTTCTGTGTAAATGCATTGATTGCGCAGCTCGTGAATATAAAGAGCCAGTGTTGTTTGATCCATTTGATTAACCTCGGATAAATTCTAAAATCATGTTTGAGAAATCGATACCATAGTCTTGTTCAAAATGGCAATTAAAATGGCAAGGATTTTGTTAATTGGGGCGTTTATCGGCAAATATGTTTCGATTTTGCCATAATTGATCAGAATTATGTCATATTCCATGCCCCAATCCACTATATAGTTCTGGAAATTACATGGAAAATATGTCACATGCGGCAGGAACGCTTTCGGGCAATAATAGACGTTTATGGAGAAAATTAAATGTCACTAAAGATTAAGTCAATTTTAATGGCTTCTTTATTATCGACAACTGGGATGACCACAGCGGTTATGGCTGATGATCACGCTGGCGATCACTCCGGTTTTTACGGTGGGGTCTTTTTTAACCCAACTTTCGTAATGGAAAGTGATCACAAAAGCGGTTTAAGTGATACGGTCGCTAATCTTTCTTTAGAAGCTGGCATTTTGCCGGGTCTTACCTTGGGATATGATTTTAACAAAATCCGCATGGAAGTGGCCGTTTCAAAGGGTAGCTTCTCGCCAGAAACTTTGAGTGTTGAACAGCCGGTTCTTGATCTGGCCGCTGGGCAATATAACCTTGCATCTGGTAAGCTAGAGATGACCCGCTACATGTTTAACGTGATCAAGGATTTTGACCTTGGTGATGGTGCTTCTATCTATGTGGGTGCGGGCGTTGGTTATGCTGACCACAATATGAAAAACGTCACCGCAGGTTATGATTTCTTAAATGGTGAAGATGGTGTTCTTTCTGGTCAGTTTTTGGCGGGGTTAGAGCATGATTTGTCTGACAACGTCAAAGCAGGCATCGGTTATATTTATGCCGTAAATTCTACTCATAAAGAAGTGTTTGGCCGGCCTAAATTTGATCACCATGGCTTTACCCTTTCACTGCGTTGGGCCTTTGGTGGTAGTAGTACAAGCTATTCTTCAAAGCGAGCCACGGCGAAGCCTGTGTCAAAGCCAGCACCAGCACCCACCTCTGCGCCAGCACCAAAACCTGCGCCTGTGGTAAAACCAGCGCCAGCACCTGTTGTTGAGCAACGTCAAGCAGAGCCAGAGCCGGTAGTGGTGAAACGTGATTTTGCTGTTTTCTTCGACTGGGATAGCGCGCAATTGTCAGATGCTGCCAAACGCACGGTGTTTGAGGTAAGCCGCATTATTAATGAGAGCGATATCAATACTGTTGTGGTTATTGGTCATGCTGATACGTCTGGTCCTGATCCATATAATGATCGTTTGTCATTGCGCCGCGCTGAATCAGTGCGTGATCAAATGGTTGCCAATGGTGTGTCATCATCCATGATTGAAATATCGGGTGTTGGTGAGCGTGTGCTTGAAGTACAAACCGGCGACAATGTTCGAAATGATCGTAACCGTCGTGTGGTTATTCGCCTAAACTAAGGGCAACAGATAGTTAAAATGAAAAGGGCTGCTGGATCTTGTCAGGCAGCCCTTTTTTATAATGTTTAATTGACTAGTCTCTTGATAGCAAAGCCAGCCATCGTTCAGCGCGGTCTTTATTGAGATTGGCGCGAACTTCACCAATAAGGGTGCGGCTATAAATTGCCATGGTTGAGATGTTGTTGGTTAAGGCTATAAGCCTAACAGTAATGACATCTGGAAATGGTTTTGAACTATCATGAGTGATAAAGGTAAACTGTTGGTTCACTGGGTCTAATTCATGAATGTTGATGTTTGGTTGGCTGTCAACGAACGTGAGTAACTTATCACGCAACAAATTAACAGATTGACCAATTTCAGGGCTGATAGCATCTGGTCTGGTTGAGGTGCAATAATCCTCAGGGCAGATCAAATAATCATCCAAGGCTTCGCCCCGAATGAAGGTGCTAAATTCGATGCGTTTAATGGACCCGTCGCCATCAGAGAACATGCTGTCATTGCCTGACATCATCAGATAGATGCCAAAAGCGACAACAAGAATGCTGACACCAATTCCGCCAAACAGCAGAAAGTTGATCATATTGGGTTTTTGATTTTGAGACATAATGGTCGCTTTTAGGCGTTTTTAAGCAAGAACTTGTGACAATTGCATTGCAATGCTCATGTCACCTTGAATTTTCAACTTGCCAGTCATGAAAGCCATTTGGGCGTTTAAAGAGCCATCAACGATGGATTTAAAATCATCCATTGAAACACCAATGGTGCAGTCAGCATCAACATCATCATTGCTAACAGTGGCTGGATTGGCTTTACCGTCAATGGTAATAACGCCGTCGTCACCAAAATCAAATTTGATGATGGCAGGCAATGCTGCATTGTTATTGACTTTTTCTTCGATCCCTTGGGTAAGAGCTTCTAAACTCATGGATATCCCCCTGCTGTTAGTAGTTGTTTACATTTATGAGCACAATGGCTTAAGGTTTGTTTGTATGCAATAAATAATTTAAGTATTCGACTGGCTAAGTCAAGGACTACAGCGGCTTTAAATGCTTTAAGGTAACGCTAAAGGGGATGTTTATGTTGGTTAACGCAGCCTTTTTAATAGGTATTTTACTGGTTTCATTAACGGTGGGATTAGTTGTGCCGCAGCTGTTTCCTGTGGTGCCAGATAATATCGCTTATATTTTAGGTGGTTTCGTGTTGGGGGTGCAAATTTTTGTTTATATGGTTATCCAACATAATCGCCAAGGCCGAGCCCTTAAAAAGCATACGGACAAGCAAATTCACGAATTACGTCAAGACATGCTGAAAATATCTGCCAGCGTGCAAAGCATGGCAGAAGAAATTAAAAAAGTTGGCACCAGTGTTGGACAAAGCTCGGGTAAAAATCGTGAGTTGGTGAGTGAAGTGAAAATGCTGCAAACGCTTTTGTCTCAGGTCTCTGAAAAGCGTGCCGAAAGTGCCAAGGCTGATAAAGCCAGCAAAGAGTTAATAGAAGCGACGGCGAAAAAACCACGCAAAAAGGGCCCTAGTCCAGATGCGGCTACCAAGCAGGTGTTGAGCAAAGACCCGGTGGTGCCATCTTCATTGTCTTCTGATCCGGATGATATGTTAGATGACGAAGAGGTTTATGAGATTATTCGTCATGCCTTGAAGGAAAACCGCATTGAGTTGTTTTTGCAGCCCATTGTAATGCTGCCGTCGCGTCGCCCTGTTCATTATGAATGTTTTTCAAGGGTTAGAAATCGTGATGGAGATATTGTTTTCCCGCGCGATTATATGCATGTGGCGCGGCAATCGGGGTTGGCGGGAACATTGGATAACTTGTTGTTGTTCCGCGCCATGAAAGTTATTCGCACCTTGGGTGATCGTCGCCCGAATGTGCGTTTTTTCCTGAATATCTCGCGGTCCTCGCTGTATGATGAGGAGTTCTTCCCTCAGTTTATTGATTTTATGATGAGCAATATCGACCTCGCTGACCGCTTAGTGTTTGAATTGGCGCAGGCTGATATTGATGACATGGATGATCAAATTGAACACAGCCTGTTAGCTCTTGGCCAGCGCGGTTTTAGATTTTCAATGGATCAGGTTGAAGATATGAATTTCGATTTGGCAAAATTGGCAGAACGTTATTTCAACTTTGTTAAAATTGATGCGCCTATATTAATGGCTGATACAGGGCATTACCATCCAGAAGATTTGAAGGAAGCACTATCACGCTTTGAGATGGAATTAATCGCTACCAAAGTAGAAGATGAAAAAACAGTGGTAGAGATTTTGGATCATAATGTCGATTATGGTCAGGGCTTTTTGTTTGGTGAGCCAAAACCACCGAAAGCAGAGCGCGGCCAAGATGATGATTATAACTAAGGCGACGTATTGTTCTTAAAAGAAAATGATGGATTTGATGTCTCTCCCCCCTCAAGAAGCACCGATATCTTTGCCCAGTGTTGTGGGGTTGTTGCCAGAACATGACCTGTTGCTTTGTGATCTCTGGGGGGTGGTGCATGATGGGCACCAACTTAATCCAAATGCCTTGTCAGTGTTTGAAGCCTGCAAGACCAACAATGTGAAAATTGTGTTGCTGTCTAATGCCCCAAGACCCTCAGAAAGTGTGGTTGAAAAATTGTCTGTCATGGGATTGGTGCGAGAAGCCTATGACGATATTGTTACCTCGGGTGATGTGGCTCTGTCTTTTTCTAAAACGAACTTTCTCCATAAAAAGGCTTACTTATTAGGAGATGCCCATGATCGTGCTCTGATTGATGATGGTGTTTCTTTCCAATGGGTTGACGATGTGTGTCAAGCCGACTTTGTCTTTGCCATGGGCTTTGCCAAAGGTCAGCAACTGAAAGATTTTAATGAGGCGTTTTTGACAATGAAGCAGGCAGGATTGGCGATGATTTGCGCCAATGCTGATAAGTGGGTTCATGTCGGGCACCACTTGCTGCCCTGTGCGGGGTTAATGGCCGAGGCATATCAAAGCCTAGGCGGAGAGGTTCATATGTTTGGCAAGCCCCATGACGCGGTTTATGATCGATCTTTTGCCTTAGCGGCATGTGATCACCGCACCGCCAGTGTGTTGGTGATTGGCGATAATATGGAAACCGATATTCAGGGTGCTGTGAACATAAAGGCCACGTCTGTTTTGGTGACCTCTGGCGTGCATCGCGATGCTTTTGCTGGGGGGCAAGAAAAAAGCCCGATAGAGCTGTTTGCATCTATCAGGCCTGATTATATGATTGAAAGCTTAGCTTAAAGAATTAGTCAAACAAAGCATCGATGTCATCTTGCGATGTTTCACCGCCATCGTTGCTATCTTCCATAGCAGTCAGTTTAGTATCTTTTTCTTTTTTGGCTTTCTTCTCTTCTTCAGAGGCAGATTTGTCATCACTGTCAGCATCGGCTTTAGCGCTGTCATCTGAGCTTTTCTTATTGCCCAACAATTCATCAACCTCAGTTTGGTCAATACCTTCACCTTCAAGGGCAGGACCAGAAAGAAGCGAATCTTTGGTGTCTTCCTCTTCATCGCGGGCTTTTGCCTTGTCGATGTCATCGTCGGTAATGCCAAGTAGGCTGCGCAAGTCTTGAACGCGCTTTTCAATATGTTGAAGCGTTGATACTACTTTTGAAATACGTTGACCCGTAATGTCTTGGAATGAACATGCTTGGAAAATTTCCATGACTGCATCTTGCATGGTGTCTGCTTGTCCAGCAACGTCTTCTTCGCCCAAACAATTCATAATGGTTTCAGCAGATTCCATAATGGTGTTGGTGGCGGTTTCGGTTTGCGCAACAATAGCGTCCAATTCCATGCCAGCGCGTGGAATGCGTTCACCTTCAAGATCGGTCGGTGTCAAAGAAGCAATTTCAACACGGGCGTTTGAGATATATTCTGATAATGACCGGCATTCAGTATAGATGGTTGTATCAATACTGCGGAAATAGGCCTGCATGGTGCCGATCAAAATCTCGGTCACAGAGGCAACATCAGTTAATGAAATATCGGGATCTTGGTGAGTACGTAAGTAATCAACCAGCGTGCCGATTTTTTCTGGTAGCTCCTGTTGTACCATTAGAATTCTCCGAGTACTGCCTCGATTTTGGTTTTCAAGGTTGCCGCATTGAAAGGCTTAACAATATAGTTATTCACGCCAGCTTTCTTAGCCGCGATAACGTTATCTGTTTTTGACTCGGCGGTTACCATGATGAAAGGCGTGTCTTTCATATGGGCATCAGCACGAACTTCTTTTAAAAGCTCATAACCAGTCATTGGCTCCATATTCCAGTCAGAAATTACCAAACCATATTTTTTGGCACGCATTTTTTCTAGTGCTTGCGCACCGTCGGTGGCTTCGTCAACATTGTCAAAACCAAGTTGTTTTAAAAGGTTGCGAATAATACGTAGCATAGTTTTATAGTCGTCTACGATAAGTACGCTCATTGAAGTATCGATGGCCATTTTTATTTTCCGTTACGATGTTCAATTGAATCACAAAGCTTCTCTTGTATGTAGGTCTGATTGACAAACCGTCAAGGAAACTCACTCTCAGCACAATTAACCACTGATTGGTGAATAAATGGTTAATCTGTCATCATTTTCTATGAAAATAACGGCAGCGCAACACAGTCTTAACCAATATTTATTCTTAGGGGAAGTGTTTAGTTATAAAAATATTACTTAAATTTCGCTAAAAACTGCTTTAAAACAATATTCTGTTCATCAAAAAAGAGTGTTTGCTTTTATGATTTATGTCAAAAACTTTGATCAAATACCCGCACAAATTAAAGGTTCTGTCCTTGCTTTGGGTAATTTTGATGGATTTCATCGGGGTCATCAAGTTGTTGTTGCCACGGCAGGACGGCTAGCCAAGCGTCTTAATGCATCGCTGTCTGTAATGACGATGGAACCGCACCCGCGCACCTTTTTTGCCCCTGATCAAGAAGCGTTTCGCATTACCCCTGCCACAGAAAAAGCGCAAATTTTAGCAGAATTCGGAATCGATTCGCTTCTGGAACTACCCTTCGGTAAAGCCACATCATCAATGACTGCTGAAGAGTTTATGCAAAAAATCTTGGTTGATGCTTTGGATGTTAAGGGCGTTGTCGTTGGCTATGATTATCATTTTGGACAAAAGCGCTCAGGCAATGTTGAAACTTTACAAGCATTTGGGGCGGAGAAGGGTTTTGAGGTTGTAGTGGTTGAACCAGTCTCCATTGGTGTTGAGGGGGCTGCCGGTGAGGTTTATTCGTCCACCCTCGTGCGTCAAGCCTTGAAAAATGGTGAAGTAAGGCGCGCTGCAGCCCTTTTAGGGCATTGGTGGACCCATTCTAGCATTGTGCAAAAGGGCGATCAGCGTGGCCGGACCATACAATTCCCAACGGCAAATCTTAGCTTTGGTGATTCTATTGTGCCAAAGTTTGGGGTTTACGCAGTGCGGGCAACGGTGGGTGAAGATCAAAATACCATATATTCAGGTGTTGCCAATATTGGTGTACGCCCCACCTTTGATAAAACGGATGTTTTGTTAGAAGTGCATTTGTTTGACTTTAAAGAAGACATTTATGATCAGTCCTTAAATGTGGAATTTGTCAGTTTTATAAGGCCTGAGCAAAAGTTTGATGGTCTGGATTCGTTGAAGACACAAATTACCAAAGATTGCGGTGTGGCTAAAACCGTTTTGGCGGACCCTGAAAACCAGCGCGTGTCGTTACGGGTGCCCCACATTCAAGATGTGATGAAAATCTTACCTTAATGACTGAAAAGGTGCGAGATTCAGGGTCGACAAGTGACCGTCAGACTGCTAGAAAACACGGTGAAAATTATCTCTGACCATAAATAATGAGGAATGGCTTTGAAGCATCTTCAGCACATTATACGAATTATGGTCCCGGCTCTCGCTTAAGGGGGGTCGGGTCGTTTGTCGTTATGACCGATTTTTATGGTATTTCAATTTTATGAGTTATGATCCCACACCTAAGTGGGAATTTAGCGTCGACGAGGAGCGCTACATATTATGTCTGATCAAGAAAAAGATTATCGTTCAACATTATTCTTACCAAAAACTGCTTTTCCAATGAAGGCGGGTTTGCCCAACAAAGAGCCTGGAATTTTGGCGAAATGGCAGGAAATGGACCTTTATAAAAAGCTGCGTGAAGATGCCAAAGGACGTGAGAAGTTTGTTCTGCATGATGGCCCGCCATATGCCAATGGTGATATTCATATCGGTCACGCGATGAACAAAATTTTGAAAGACGTGATTGTTCGTGCTAAGCAAATGACCGGCTTTGATGCGCCCTATGTGCCGGGTTGGGATTGTCATGGCCTTCCAATTGAGTGGAAGATTGAAGAAAAATATCGCAAGAAAAAGAAAAACAAAGACGAAGTTGATCCCGTTGAGTTTCGTCAAGAATGTCGCGACTTTGCTGCGGGTTGGATTGATGTTCAAAAAGAACAGTTTAAGCGTCTTGGTGTTTTGGGCGATTGGGATAATCCCTACACCACCATGGCCTATTCAGCTGAGGCCACTATCGTTCGCGAGCTAACCAAATTTGTGATGAATGGTAGTTTGTATCAGGGGTCAAAACCTGTGATGTGGTCACCGGTTGAGAAAACTGCCTTGGCTGAGGCTGAGGTTGAGTATCAAGATCACACCTCGGTTCAAATTGACGTTGCCTTTAAGGTCGTCAGCACCAAATGTGCAGCGCTTGAAGATGCCTATGTGGTGATCTGGACCACCACGCCGTGGACCATTCCTGCTAACCGCGCCATTTCTTATGGCGAGAGCATTTCTTATGGCGTTTATGAAATTGCTGCAGTGGGTGAAGGCAGCCCCGCTAAAGTTGGTTTGAAAATCGCCCTTGCAGACGCGTTGAAAGACGCCGTGATGGATCGCACAGGTATTACCGAATTAAACCGCGTGGCTGATGTGCCTGCCGCTGAACTAGAAGGCACTATCTGTCATCATCCATGGCATGGGCAGGGGTATGATTATGATGTGCCATTGATTGAGGGTGATCATGTCACCATTGATGCAGGTACGGGTTTTGTGCATACCGCACCGGGTCATGGTCAAGAAGACTATGAGGTTGGCTTGAAATATGGCATCGAAATTCCGCACACCGTTAGTGAAGATGGCACCTATTTTGACCATGTTCCTTTGGTGGCGGGTGAGCATGTCTATAAAGTGGCAGACCATGTGTGTGAATTGCTAACAGACCAAGATGCTTTGGTCGGTAAAGGTAAGTTGGTTCACAGCTATCCTCACAGTTGGCGTTCAAAAGCACCGTTGATTTTCCGCAATACCAGCCAATGGTTCATTTCGATGTCAAAAACCAATTTGCGTGATACGGCGCTGAAAGCCATTGATGAAGTAAACTGGGTGCCAGCACAATCAAAAAACCGTATCCGTTCGATGGTGGAAGGACGCCCAGATTGGGTGATCTCACGCCAGCGAGCGTGGGGTGTGCCAATCACTGTGTTCGTTGAAAAAGCGACGGGCAATGTGTTGCAAGATGATGCTGTAAACCAGCGTATCGTTGCTGCGGTAGAAGAGGGCGGTGCTGACGCGTGGTATTTGAAAGACGCGCAAGATCTACTAGGCAACGACTATAATGCCGATGATTATGAAAAGGTTATGGATATTCTTGATGTGTGGTTTGACAGTGGTTCAACCCATGCCTTTGTAGTTGAGGGCCGCGATGATTTGGGGGATAAAGCCCACCTTTATCTGGAAGGGTCTGATCAGCACCGTGGTTGGTTCCAGTCAAGCTTGTTAGAATCTTCAGGTACCCGTGGTCGCGCCCCTTATGATGCGGTCATGACCCATGGTTTCGTGCTTGATGGCAATGGCCGTAAGATGTCAAAATCAATGGGCAATGTGATCTCTCCATTAAAAATTATGCAGCAATATGGCGCTGACATTATTCGTTTGTGGGTGTGTTCTACTGACTATTTTGATGATGTTCGCATTGGTAACGATATCATCCAAGGTCAGGTTGATGCATACCGTAAAATACGCAACACCATGCGTTATTTGCTTGGTAACTTATCTGATTGGGACGAGGCAGAGCGTCTGCCTTATGATCAAATGCCAGAGTTGGAGAAATATGTTCTTCATCGCCTGAATGAGTTGGACAAGCTAGTTCGTAAGCAAATTGATGGCTTTGATTTCAACCCGCTTTATCAAGGGCTTTATCATTTCTGTATTTTGGATTTGTCGTCATTCTACTTCGACATCCGCAAAGATAGCCTTTATTGTGACGCTAAAATGAGCAATCGCCGTCGTGCTGCGCGCACGGTGTTGGATATTTTGTTCAATCATTTGGTAACATGGTTTGCGCCAATTTTATCGTTTACAACCGAGGAAGTGTGGGCCAGCCGTCATGGTGAGGAAGCAGGGTCTGTTCACTTGCAACAGTTTGCTGAAACAGATAGCGCGTGGCATAATCCTGAATTGGCAGAAAAATGGCAAAAATTGCGTAACCTGCGCCGTGTTATCACGGGTGCGTTAGAGGTTGACCGCCGTGAAAAACGCATTGGTTCATCGCTGCAGGGGCATCCAACCTTATATTTAGAAGATGATGCTTATGATGCGGTTATCAAAGATGCTGACTTGGCTGAATTGTGCATCACCTCATCGGTAACGGTGCAAAAAGGTGCCGCCCCTGAGGGTGCGTTCCGCATGGATGATATCGCTGGCCTAGCTGTTACCACCACCCTTGCTGAGGGTGGTAAGTGTGAGCGTTGCTGGATGATCTTGCCAGAGGTTGGTCAAAATGCTGAACATGATGACCTTTGTAACCGTTGTGCTGATGCGGTGAGTGCTTAATGGCCATCTATTCTAAAGCTCAACAAGTGGCATTGTGGCTGGCAGCGGTGATATTCGTCGCTGACCGTGCCAGCAAATATTGGATTGTTGAGATTTATGACCTTGCTGAAAAGGGCAGTGTTGAGATACTGCCCTTCTTCAATCTAACCATGGTTTGGAATTATGGTGTCTCGATGGGGATGCTGGAAGCCACCAGTGATGTTGGCCGGTATGCCCTTATTGCATTGACCACTGCGGTGGCGTTAATGGTGCTGTTTTGGCTTAAAAAAGAACAGCTTAAACATAATATCATTGCTTATGGCATGATCATTGGTGGTGCCATTGGCAATATCTGGGATCGTTTTGATTATGGCGCGGTGGCAGACTTTATTCACTTACATGCCGCGGGTTATAGTTTTTATGTCTTTAACGTGGCAGATGCTGCCATTTCATTGGGGGTGGCGATTTTGTTATGGGATGCCTTGCTATCGCCACAAAAAAAGACTACATAGGTAGAAATTAAAATGACGATCCACCCCAAGTGTGGATGAAAAATAGGTACGAAGAATGAAAAATATTTGGAAAATCACGGCACTTACCGCCCTTGCTTTGGGATTGCAAGCTTGTGGTTCAACCAGTAAAAATTCCCCGGATGAGTTTCGTGTGGTGAGTAAGCCACCTTTATCTATTCCACCAGAATTTAACACCATGCCGCCAAAACCGGGTGAGCCTGCGGCAGAAGATGTGGCGGCACCAACGGTTGCTGTGGGTGTCTTGTTCCCAGGCCGAACCGAGGTGCCTGTGGCACCATCACGGTCTGAGCAAAACTTATTGCTGCGCTCTGGTGCCAATCGTGTGCAGCCTGATGCCCGTTCAGAAGTGGGTGATGAGGAAACCAAGGTTGTTGAAAAGGGCACTTTGATCTCAAACGTCCTACGTATGGATGAGCGCAACAATATGCCTGATACATCAGTGATCAAGCGCGTTGCATCAAAGCCCATTCAAAAGCAATAATCTTGATATAAATATTTGGAATGGCCCGTCAGTTTTGGCGGGCTTTTTTTATGGAATTTTCATCTTTGCCCCTTGTGTAAAAGGCGCTGAAAGATTACCCTTTATGGATAGGGAAATCGAAATAAAAAGCCCAAGAAAATTGGCATCAGATAGCATAGGGGACGAGGTCTTGCGTATTCGCAAATTACCCGACAATTTGGTTAATAAAATCGCCGCGGGTGAGGTGATTGAGCGCCCCGCTAGTGCCCTTAAAGAACTTGTCGAAAACGCCATTGATGCCAAGGCAACCCGCATTGATATTGTGATGGAAGCAGGCGGTAAAAAGCTTATCTCGGTCACCGATGATGGCATTGGGATGAGCCGTGATGAGTTGGAGATGTGCCTTGAGCGCCATGCCACATCCAAACTTAAAAGTGACGATTTGCTGGATATACACACCCTTGGCTTTCGTGGCGAGGCCATCCCCTCCATCGCATCGGTTAGTCGTTTCCGTATCACCACCCGCACAAATGATGATGATCAAGGCTGGTCGGTGTTTGTTGAAGGTGGCAAGAAGCACCCCACCGAACCAGCGGGATTAAGTCGTGGAACAAGGGTTGAGGTGCGCGATTTATTCTTCGCTACCCCCGCAAGGTTAAAGTTTTTAAAATCAGAACGGGCAGAACAAATGCAAGCGGTTGATGTAATTAAACGCCTTGCTATGGCCCACCCTGAGGTGGCCTTTTCGTTTAAAGATGAGCGCCGTGTTGTCTTCAAGTCATCAGCCGTTCAAGGGGATCTGTTGGATAGTACGCGCGCCCGTTTGGGGTCTGTGTTGGGCGGTGAATTTATTGATAATGCCCTTGTTATTGATGTGGAACGAGAGCTGGATGATAATGAAGGCAGCATCAAATTATCGGGCCTTGCTGCGCTGCCAACTTACAGCCGCGGTAATGCCCAACATCAATTTTTATTCGTCAATGGCAGGCCTGTTAAAGATAAATTAATGGTGGGTGCCGTGCGCGGTGCCTATGCTGATTTTTTGGCCCGTGATCGCCATCCAGTTTTAGCTTTGTTTTTAGATGTTCCAACAACCTTTGTTGATATTAATGTCCACCCCGCTAAGGCAGAGGTGCGCTTTAAAGATGCTGGCCGCATTCGGGGCCTTATCGTTAGCAGTTTAAAACATGCTTTGGCCGAGGCTGGGCATCGAGCTAGCACAACGGTTGCCGCCTCTGCCTTGGAGGCGATGCATTCTGGTGGTCGGTCGGGCAAGGGTTTTGGTCGCTCTCCTCTACCACAAGGCTATGATCAGCGATATCAAGCGCCAAATTATGGTGGTGATCATCAAGGCGTACAGGGTTTTTTATCTGATGCCATCAAACAAACCAGCTTTGCCGCCCAAGTGCCGCTATCGCAGGGTGATTATCAATATGGGGCACCATCTACAGGACACCCTATTGATTCTTTGGCGAGCGATGTGTCTAATGCTGGTGCCTCTGATGATAGCGGTCTTGATGATGGTGCTTCGTCGGGATATATGGCGCCCAACGCCCGCGCTGACTACGCCGAAGCAGGCACCTATCAAGCGCAGTTTGAAGAATACCCTTTAGGGGCCGCCCGTGGACAATTACATGAAACCTACATCGTGTCCCAGACCAAAGATGGTTTGGTGCTGGTTGATCAGCATGCCGCCCATGAACGCCTTGTATATGAGCGCATGAAAAAACATCTCGCCAACGAAGGGGTAAAACGCCAAATATTATTGGTGCCTGAGGTGGTTGATTTGGACGAAACAAGCGTCATTCATTTAGCAGACCGTGCCGAAGAGTTAGCTGAAATGGGGCTTGTGTTAGAACCCTTTGGACCCGGTGCGGTGGTGGTGCGTGAGGTGCCTGTGCTGCTAGGCAAGCTGGATATTAAAGGATTGGTCCGTGATCTGGCTGATGACCTCGCCAGCATGGATGAGGCTTTAAGCTTGAAAGAAAAATTGGATGATGTATGCGGTACAATGGCCTGTCACGGATCGGTTCGTTCGGGTCGTCGATTAACATCAGAAGAGATGAATGCGCTGCTTCGTGAAATGGAAGCCACGCCGCATTCAGGCCAGTGTAATCATGGCCGCCCGACCTATGTTGAATTAAAATTACATGACATTGAAAAGCTGTTTGGCCGTAAATAGGCGCCGACAAGTGTAAGAGCCTTGCTAAATTATCAGGGTGCTTACTTAATGGTCCGTGCCTTGTTTGGGTACTCCTAGGTTTATAGCAAATAGGCATCGACAAGAGGGGAAGTCTAAGTTCTTGTAAACAGAACAACAACGAATGCAAGTTCTAGAAATCGTCCGTGGCTAATTCAGATATTTACTGGGTAGGTGGTGGCGGATGTCGGGATCATCGAGTAAATCTTTCAGGCGGTCTTCAGCGTCACTAGGGCGGCCAAGGGTTTTATCAAGCTCAATCAACGCCAAAGCCATATGCACTGCCGAGATATAAAGCTTGGCATTAACAGCATCATCCATTATGTATATTAAAACATGCCTAATCGCAGATGCAGTTTCTTCGGTGGATTTTGAACTATTCATGATCACCCTATATAAGTGTATTAACTTTAAGATGTTATTATATAAGTTAAAGCAATAAGGATCAACATAAATTGCTTTTGTTTATTAATTATAATTTATAGGTGTGCTTGATGCTTTAAAGCGAAAGGAATAGTGCTTTGGTTTTACCTTGGGTGCGTTCATCAATAAGGCTGAATTGACTGGGAATGGTTGAAGTGTCATCTTTGGCAAGTTCAACAACAATCAGGGTGTTTTGATCAATCCATCCTGCCTTTTTTGCGGCGTTAA
>CAKZLM010000032.1 GCA_937126915.1 uncultured Alphaproteobacteria bacterium | reverse complement strand
TTTTTGCAGGCCGCGATCAATGCGGGTGTTTGAAAGCCGCTTATCAATATAGCTTTGATAAGTCACCGTAAACTCAGGCTGCTTTTTATCCAGTTCAATGACGGTTTTATTGAGGCTTATACCATCAAAGGCTTGATCAAATAGTGCTTCGGGGATGCCTTTTTCCAAGGCTTCCTTTTTCAGGTCAACCAACCAATCAGAAAATTCGGGCTGATCTGGAAATGTTTTAGTTTTGGGCGCTTCTTGCGCCACGCTAGATGTAAAAAGACCAAGACTTAAGGCGAGAGCTAGGGATTTGATCGCTGTTTTTTTCACGTGCTATTCCTCATTTTTGCGTGTTTGGCAGAATTTTGCACAATCAGGCTTATGACTTCAATGAAAATCGGTAGGATTTTGGGCGCTTTGAAAAAAAATCACAAAAACTTAAATTTACTCTAGACGTGGGCGTATAGATCGGATAGATAATCCCCCGTTATCCGCATCGGCGGCCTTATAAGGATGGGTGGCAGAGCGGTTGAATGCACTGGTCTTGAAAACCAGCGTGGGTGCAAGCCCACCGTGGGTTCGAATCCCACCCCATCCGCCATTTTCCCAGATAATTAAATCAATCTTAATATTTTCATTGTTATAAACAGTCTGTTAGTGCTTCTTTGTTGTTTTCAATGAATAATCAAGTGGACCTCACCTTATGACGACTATTTCGAAAAATGATTTTGGTACCGATTATATTGAGTTGTGGCAGGCTTTGGCTAAAGAAAGCGATGTTGTTTTGCCAAGACGGCAATCATTAACGATGAATCACGTACCTGATTATTTATCTGCCATGGTTATTCAAGAATTTACAGGAGATCAGTTGCGGGTCAAACTGACGGGCACCTTGATTGATGACTTTTATCGCATGAATATTGGCGAGACTGATTTTCTTAATTTTTATAGCGGTGATACCAAGCAATATTTTATAGAATTGCTAAAAATGATGGCAACTGAGCCTTATGGTGTTTTTGTCGAACGTGAATATACATATGGTTTTGGCAAGACAATTAATTCGTATGCTTTGTCGCTGCCTTTTGCCGATCGACATGGTAACTTTCGTTATCTTATCAGTGTTACCAATGGCAATGAATTCATGAGTAAAATTGATGTTCGTTTGGATGATTCCGCTGGTCAAATTGGCGTTCTAAAAGACATGAAGTTGATTGATTTAGGGTTTGGTACACCCAGTGAAGAAAAAATGAAGTCTTTGCTTGAAAATGTGATTGTTGAGAACTTACACAAACTTTAACAAGTTTGCTTAATCATTTGATTTGTTTCTGGCTCCCAAGGTTTTCTTATGAAGTTTTATGTCATATAATGATTGTCGGTTGATTCTAAGTAAACCAAATGATTGAGTAAAGTGTATGACCACGAATTATAGGCAAGATGAAAAAAAGTTCATTGCTTTATGGAAAGAACTTGCAACGAAAAGTCCTTATGACATGCCGTTTCGTGGGCAGTTGGTCGATGATGTAATAGATGATTATTTACCTTCATTAGTTATCCTTGATTATAACGGACAGACGTTCATTGTAACCCATACAGGGTCTGTGGTTATAAGTTTTTATCAGCATGATTTGACGGGTATGGATTATTTTGATTTTTATTCAAAAGAAGCCAGAAAACATATTATAACGCTTTTTGATGAAATGAAGCATTGCCCATTTGCTTATTATGTTGAACGTGACTTTTATAAAGCTGATGGTCATCGGCTACATAGTAAAACCATTTCCCTGCCTTTTGCCGATGAAAATGGCGAATTTGTTAGTATTTTTTCTTTGACCAACGCTCAATCAGATACGCCTAAAGAACCCGCCAAAAATACCGACGTTACTGGTCAAAGTGCCATTGTCAGAAAGGTTGAATTTATCGACTTAGGCTATGGTCTGCCTGACGAAGAAATTTTAACAAAAGTTAAAAAACTTATTCTCATTGAGACTATTGATTAAGGACCGTTGCTTAAATAAGCAAAAAGTGCGGCCCTGTTAAGTTGGACCGCACTTTTTATTAACTATTTATGATTTATTTATTCTGCAAGCGCTTCTGCACGGATTGTTTCAATAAAGTTTTGGGTGAACTGTTTGATGTGCTCAGATGAGTTGGCAATATCGCCTGAAGACGAAGATACTTTTGTTGCGATTTCATTATTCGCTTCTGCAGCTTCTGCAACAGTTGCAATGTTTTCGCTAACCTCTCTGGTATTTGAGGCGGCGTGCGAAATACTGCGTGAGATTTCATTGGTTGCTGCTTTTTGTTCCTCTACGGCTGCTGCGATAGCAGAGGCCATTTCGGTCACCTCGTTGGTCACTTGCTCAATTTCTGTCATGGCCTCAGCTACAGATTTTGTTTGTTGCTGAACAGCATTTACTTGTGCTCTAATTTCGTCGGTTGCTTTTGCCGTTTCATTAGCCAAGCTTTTCACTTCGCCAGCCACGATAGCAAAACCCCGGCCCGCTTCCCCTGCTCTAGCCGCCTCAATAGTGGCGTTAAGGGCAAGCAGGTTTGTTTGTTCTGCAATGTCGCTGATTAGTTTCATGACATTACCAATCGCCGTCGTCGCTTCTTCTAAGCTGGACATTTGGGTTTTGGTGTCACTCACTTTTTTCGATGCCTCTGTGGTTTTTTCAGATGATCGCGCAATTTGTGAGGCAATTTCATGAACGCTGTTATCGACTTGTTCACTGGCACTGGCCACAGATTGTACATTGTTGTTCGAATCATCTGCCGCTCTAGAAACATTTTCGGCGCGATCACGGGTTAGGTTTGAGGCTTGTTTCAGTTCAGCCGAGGCACCGTTTAGCATCTCTAAAACGTTTGATACCCGGTCAAATTCAGAAGAGGAAGCTTGATCATAATCAGTGATAAGCTGAATTATTTTTGCTTCTTTTTCTTCACGGCGGCGTAAAGCTTCCGCTTGTTGTTGCGATTCAAGTTGCCTTTGTTGCTCTTCTTTTTGGCGTTGCTCTTCTTCACGGCGTTTGTCAGCTTGTTGCTGCTCTTCCGCCTCTTTGGTTAATCGAATGCGTTCAATAGCATTTTCTTTAAAGACCTCAACGGCTCGCGCCATGTCACCAATTTCATCTTTTGCGTCCAGCGATGGAATATCAATATCAAGGTTACCATTTGATAAGATTTTCATGGATGAGGTCATGTTGTTGATTGGCTTAACCACAAATTTCAGCATAATCCAGGCCGCTAAAAGAGAGATAATTATACTGGCTAAAAGCGAACTAATTAACATCAAGTTAAGGCTTGAAAGCGCAGCAGTTGCTTCTTTCCTAGCATTTTCAAAGCGATTATTAAGAATAACATTCATTTGATTAAAAATAGTGTCAATGGTTGTAAATAAGGCCGCAGGCTCACCACTTACTTCCATTGCTTTACCCTGATTGAGGGTTACATAATTGCGGGCTAGGCGCAGCTGCTCTTCGGCATATTGACTGCGCCATTGCACTACCGCAGAATTAAGCTGTGATAAAAGTGGCGATAATTCTTGATCATTCCTAAAAGTACTGTTGAGCTCATTAAGCGCCGAATCATAAGCTGCCCCACCAGCTTGATACTGTTCCAGAACAGCACGGTCGGCAGTGACTAATAGGTTTAATACCGATGTATGTTGCTTTTGAATGCCATCATAGGCGCTTTGCAAGGCGTCTTTGCTTTCGCGGATTTTGGCAACCTCAGTGTTGGCTTCTTCAACACTTGTTAGTTCAACCGAGGATAACGTATTGAGCACAAGGGAAAATAAAACAATTAAACCAAAAGATAAGCTCAATTTTGAAATCAGAGATAGGTTTCTAAGTAAATTTTTCATCTTTCTGGCTCCTATTGACGTCTTGCTAGTTCGGTTAGATTAACCTCAAACGTGGCATGCCCGATAGGCGTGTTTTGAGCGTCAGAAATGGTAAGGTTAACTTGTACGCGAATTGTATTTGTTGCCTCATGTGCTTCCGCCTCGTCTATGAAGACGGCGCCACTTCCCTCGCCAAAAGACCTTTGAAACTTGGCTTCATCACCTTGCCAATAATCTGATGTGATAGCGCTTTGTCCAACATTTAGACCATTTTTATCGGTGATGAATATTTCGGTAAATAAGCCAAGCGATTCAGCTTGAATTTGTGTCAAATATGTTGACGCAGGACTGTTCAAGGCAGCTGCGATTAAGGGCTGGTCGTTTTGTGTGCTTTCGTTACGCCACCGTTGTTCTAAAGCATCAATCTCACTTTGGGATAATTGTTTATATTTTCTGTTTTGTGCATTTACAGAAATTTGAACCACGGGATGCTCTAAAATAGTACGCATTTGAGTAATCAATGTTTGATCAATCAAGTCTGTGGTTTGGGAATAAACTGACTGTGCGATTGAAAATTGAACAGTGTTTAAAAGCGCAATCAAGGCGATAAGAAGCGGTTTTTGCATCATAAAGTTCCATGTTAAGGTGGCGGAATTACAAATAAAGTGTTACTAAAAAGAGGCTTAGGCATAACAACACAAACGAGTTTGCCCACCTGCTAAGGTGCACATATTATGATGAATTTGTTACAAAATAGTTAATCGGTGGTAAAAAAGATTTAGGGGCTTTGGAAACCGTACAAATGATTCATTCTTTGAGTTTAACAAAGCACAGCGCTTTTTTCGTTCTCTTTAAAATTAGCCACAACATGGGATGTTTTATCAATTTTTGTTATTTCAATAATGTCAGAAAACTTCATTTCTTCTATTAAGTTGCTGGTTCCAAACCCAATATCAAATGTGGCAATTTTAATAATTTTTTCTTGCTGTGGGACATGTGAAATTATGCCATCAGATTGTTCATCATAGACAAATAAATATGCAAAGATGAAGGTTGGTGCTTGGGTCTCGGGGTAATCAATAGGTAAGGCTAGAAAATGGACAATATCAAAGTCATCAGTTGCGCTGGCCGTCATGAAATTCATATAGCAACCAGTTTTGTTATCATAAACCTCCTTAAGGGCCTTGCGAATAAAACGTTTGTTTATGGTTGAAAAATCTTTCAACGAATCTTTATAGAAAATTGTGCTGGGGAATTGATGCTGTAATCCCCTCCCAACATACAATTGCTCGTAACGGGTGTCATTTTCCGTGACTATATTCATCCAGTGTTTACAAAGACCAAAGTCATTAATTTTGATGGTCTCAAAGGATGGTAAAAATGTGCTATTTCCCGATATCGGCATAGCAGATTGATATTTTAGGAATATGCGCTCAAAAATGTTCATAAAGCCCTCGCCCATGTGATTGTTTCTTTAGCAAACATAAAGCAACTACTAATCAACAAAGGAGAATCTACAAAGGCTAAACTTCCCTAACAAAAAGGATCGTATGGTTAAATTATTAAAATATTATGACACAAACATATTTATTGCTTGTGCTAAGGACTTCTTAATATTCGTTTTTATTTTCCATTGGCGCTGCGGTTTCAGGATCAATAGTTTGGGGTGATGGCATTGTGCCCCATGACAAAAGATTAAGCGCGGTCAAAAGCGCAACAATAATCATCAAGATGGGCTTTTGCTTTGGCGCACCGGTTGCCCTTAGGCCTTGAACCCCCGCAATAAACAGGGCCAATGCGGCAGCACCCAAAAATCCGTATATAAAACCTTCCACGTCCCTCTCCTTTTATGGTTTTATGCTTAATCAGGTTTCGGGTGATCTGCAAGCCCTTTATCATGGTAGTGTGTTTAGCTATATTTAACATATGTAATTAAGTTGTATTTTGTTGTTTAATGTGTTAATGCTAGTAATCGAATAATTATATCTTTCACAAAGTATGAGAGATAGGACAGACAAAGCCAAAACGGCTTTTACAAAGGAGAAGCAGAATGGAAACTCCTGCTATAAACGCTAACCCAGTTGCTGCGGCGGCTTTCAACAGAACTGCTGTTGCTGGGGAGCGACGTAAAGTTGAAGATTCTGAGTTAGAGCGAAGTGAAGCTGAAGATACAGCTGCAGCAAACTCAGACGGTGAAGATCAACAGCGTTATGAGTTACGCGCTCGTGAAGAAGAAGAAGATCAAGCTGAAAGCAACCAATTTGGGTTGGGCCGTAAAGTAAATATTACTGTATAAATGACCACGCATACTTCCTTAGAGCCCGCTTGAGCAATCAAGCGGGATGTTTTTGTATGTGTAAAGGGTCATGTGTTTTTTGTTGTCCTCCGATCCTCTCTTTACTGGCACGATAAAACCTACTCTGGGCTTGTGTGACGCTCGCCACGATCATGTATATTATATGTAGAATCATAGTATTGCGTGGGCAATTCCGAGGCTTCAGCACGCTCCATCGGAGGGCGTAAGCAGAAGCGGGAAACAACAAGCCTGAGGCGAAAGCCGATCCAGCCTTGAGCGCGTTTGATC
>CAKZLM010000031.1 GCA_937126915.1 uncultured Alphaproteobacteria bacterium | reverse complement strand
TCTGGTGCGGTACTTTTTTCGTTATCGTCACCGACAGTGTTAGTCACAGTATTTGGAGAGATGCCACTATCATTTAGGGCTTTTAGGTATATCTTGCAGCGTTCAGAGCCGTCATTGTCCTCGGCCCATGCTAAATAATGATCGCAGGGTGAAACGCTTAAAGCATGAAGGCTATAGGCCTCCAACCCCTCTGCCCGTTTATTTTCATCTAGCATTAGGGTTGCCGCCTCTTGCCCACTATCTTTAATAGGGCGTCTAAACCATTGTCGATGCTCAGCCCCCTGACGAAAGGCCCAGTGATAATAATAATCGCCGTCTTTCACTGGCACACTTTCATCATCTGCTGGAATACGAGCCTTCATTTCATCAAACAAGGCCTGTTTTTTCTCTGCTACGCCTGCCAAAAACTCATCAAAATAGGCATTTTCTTCTCTCAAATACCCTAAAATATCTTGCTGTGTCACATCTGGGTAGGTTTTAGACTTCAACCAATGATAAGGATCCTCCAAAGAGATACCATGCCATATTTCGCTGTGCGGGTGCTTTTCTGCTTTTGGGGCCTTGTCTGGTGAGGGGAATACAGCAGAGTTTTTCATATCAGGTCTTTCATTTTGCGCTAAAAATGTTACATCGTGTTGCAAGAGACATTAAACACATTAACAAGGGAACGAAAGCATGAATGTCCACAAACAGCGCCTAGAACAATTACGCCATCGCTTAAACGAGCAAAGTCTTGCTGGCTTTATTGTACCGCTTACCGATGAACACCAAAGTGAATATGTCCCCGTTAACGCTCAACGTCTGCCATGGCTGACCAACTTTAATGGCTCTTTCGGTGTTGCTGCCGTGTTGATGGACACTGCCTGTGTGGTGTCTGATGGTCGCTATACCATCCAAATTAAAGAAGAGGTCGACGGCAATTTATTTGACCGCCTAAACATTGCTGACCAAACCCATTTAGACTGGATTATCAGCCATGCAAAAAGCGGTGACGTCATTGGCTTTGACCCATGGCTGCACACAGCACAATGGATCGCCATGGCGCGTAAAAAGCTAGCCAGTAAAGGCATAGACCTTAAAGCGGTTGATGAAAACCCCATTGATCACATTTGGGAGGACCAACCTGCCGAACCCGCCAACCCTATTAATATTCATCCAGAAAAATATGCTGGTGAAAGCGCCGCTAGCAAACGCCAACGCATTGCTGCTGAGCTACAAGAAGAAGGCGCTGATTGTGTGGTGATGAGCCTGCTTGATAGCATTGCATGGACCTTTAACATAAGATCGAGCGATGTTAAACACACCCCTGTTTCCATTGCCTATGCCCTTGTTCATAAGGATGGCACGGCTGACTTATTTTTGGCCCCAAGCAAAATAACCGATGACCTGAGAGAAGGTCTCGGCAAAGATGTTACCCTTTATGAAAAGCCAAGCATTATTGACAGCTTAAAAGCCCTAGGAAGCGCAAACAAAACAGTGTTAATTGATGATGCCACTGCCTCAGAAGCGGTTTACAGCTTACTTAACAATGCTGGTGCCATCGTGATTAAAGGCAAAGATCCCGCTGTTTATATGAAAGCCATTAAAAACCAGGCCGAGCAACAAGGTGCCATCAATGCCCATGTTCGTGATGGCGTGGCGGTGACTAAATTTTTACATTGGTTCGCCCAACAGGCACCAAAGGGTGACCTATATGAATTAGATGTGGTTGCTAAAATTTTACAATACCGCGAAGAAGATGAATTGTTGCGCGATATTTCGTTCCGCACCATTTCAGGCGCTGGCCCCAATGCCGCCTTGGCGCATTATAGCGTGAATGAAAAATCCAATCGCCGCATTGAAAAAGACAGCGTTTTCTTGGTCGACAGTGGTGGTCAATATTTAGATGGCACCACAGACATCACACGTACTCTTGCTGTGGGTGACGCTGGCGAGGATGCGCGCCGCTTCCACACACTGGTGCTTAAGGGCCACATTGCCCTTGCCACCACCAAATTTCCGAAGGGCACCACAGGCCCTGCCCTTGATACAATTGCCCGTCACCCATTATGGCAGGCTGGTTTGGATTATGATCATGGCACAGGCCACGGCGTTGGTGCCTTTTTAGGGGTTCATGAAGGTCCAGGGCGAATTTCCAAAGGCTTTAACGATGTTGCTTTGGTGCCGGGCATGATTTTTTCAAACGAGCCTGGATATTATCTCGCAGACCATTTTGGTTTTAGGCAAGAAAACCTTGAACTGGTTATTCCCGTTGAGATTGACGGTGGTGAACGTGAAATGTATGGCTTTAAGCCACTGACCATGGCGCCTATTGATAAAAACCTACTGACCATTGATTTGTTAAACGAAGACGAAAAACAATGGTTAAACAAGTATCATCAAAACGTGTTTGATACTTTATCGCCCTATTTAGAAGGCGACGTCTTAGCGTGGCTGAAAAATGTGACCAGCCCCGTTTAAGCAAGGCCACCACACTATCCATCATCTATTAAAGGCGGTCTTTAGGGCCGCCTTTTTTATCTTGATGAAAACCACAGCGCGCTTATAGTGAAAGAAACGGGACATATAGAAGGGGGTGCTATCATGTCACAAGCTGAAAAGCGCAATGTCAAAATTTCACCAAATTTGGCGCAGGCCTTCTGGCGCGCCAATATTTCCTTGGCCGTAAAATTGTTGTTGGTATGGTTTTTGGTGTCTTTTGGCGCGGGTATTATCTTTCGTGACTGGCTTAATCAGTTTTCCATGGGCAGCGCGCCTTTAGGCTTTTGGTTTGCCCAACAAGGGGCGATTTATGTCTTTGTCCTGATTATTTTTATTTATGTTCGCATGATGGGGAATATTGAACGTCAATTTGGCCTTTCTGATGAACCATTTAATTATGGCGAAACCCCTGACGTAAAACAATTACCACAATATCGAAAAAAACCGTCTGGCAACCGCATGGTTGAAAGTGCCCTTGACCCTATCCCCAAATATGACCCTAACAACACCACTGACCCCGATGGTTTTGTAAAACCAGCTGACCCATTGAATGATAGTGCTAAAGATGATCAAAGCCCAGAGCCCCATCAACAAAAGGAAAGCCCAAAAAAGCCCGCCAAGGGGGATGTCTTTGGTGGCGACAAAGATGATGATGTGTGGGGGGCTTAACAATGTTTGAAACCATGGACACCCAAACCCTCACCTATTTATTCACTGGCGCCAGTTTCTTGCTTTATATCGGCATTGCCATTTGGTCCCGGGCCGCTAGCACCAAAGACTTTTATGTGGCGGGCGGGCATGTGCCGCCAGTTTTAAATGGTATGGCCACCGCCGCCGACTGGATGAGTGCGGCCAGCTTTATCTCAATGGCAGGCATTATTGCCTTCATGGGCTATGATGGATCGGTTTATCTGATGGGTTGGACAGGCGGCTATGTGTTGCTGGCCCTACTTTTAGCCCCTTATTTGCGCAAATTTGGCAAATATACCGTGCCTGACTTTATTGGTGATCGCTATTATTCTAAAACCGCACGGCTGGTTGCCATCGCTTGTCTTTTGATCGTGTCTTTCACCTACGTTGCGGGGCAAATGCGCGGTGTTGGTATTGTTTTCTCGCGCTTTTTAGAGGTTGATATTGAAACAGGCGTTTATGTCGGTATGGGCATCGTGTTCTTTTATGCTGTGCTGGGCGGTATGAAAGGCATCACCTACACCCAAGTAGCACAATATTGCGTGCTTATTTTTGCCTATATGGTGCCAGCCTTCTTCATTTCCATGCTAATGACTGATAACGCCTTGCCACAGTTGGGTTTTATCGCTTCAAATCCTGATAGCGGAATTAGTATTCTTGAAAAATTAGACCAAACATTGGTTGAGCTAGGGTTCCCTAAATATACCGAAGGCTCAAAGTCCACCATGGATATGGTTGCTATAACCGCGGCCTTAATGTTTGGCACCGCGGGTCTTCCCCACGTGATTGTGCGGTTTTTCACCGTTCCTAAAGTGGCTGACGCCAGACGTTCTGCGGGTTGGGCGCTCATTTTCATTGCCATTCTTTACACCACGGCCCCTGCCGTAGCGGCCTTTGCCCGCATTAATTTTGTCGATACCGTTCAAAATACCGATTACCAAGAAACCCCACAATGGTTCCGAAATTGGGAAGACATTGGCTTGATTGCTTGGATTGATAAAAACAACGATGGCAAGCTGCATTATTCTGCTGGCAGCCCTTTTAATGAAGACAAACCCGCTTTTGATGGCACCAATCGCTTGTCACAAGGCCAACGGGCCCTGACGAATGAGGCCAGCAATAACAGCAATGAAATATATGTTGATCGTGACATTATGGTGCTCGCCAATCCAGAAATTGCCAATTTGCCCGGATGGGTCATTGCTTTGGTGGCAGCGGGGGGCTTAGCAGCAGCGCTTTCCACGGCGGCAGGCCTGTTGTTGGTGATATCAGCGGCCATATCCCATGACTTATTGAAAAAATCTTTCATGAATGACCTAACCGAAAAGCAAGAATTATGGGCAGCCCGGGTCAGTGCCGCCGCTGCTGTTATGGTGGCGGGGTATTTTGGCCTTAACCCGCCCGCCTTTGTGGCACAGGTGGTCGCCTTTGCTTTTGGCTTGGCAGCCGCCTCAATCTTCCCTGCTTTGTTTATGGGTATTTTTTCCAAAACCATGAACCGCGAAGGGGCCATTGCTGGCATGCTGGCAGGGTTGGCCTTCACATGGGGCTATATTGCCTATTTCAAATTTTGGTATCCAGAACTAAACGTTGCCGCCAATTGGTGGCTGGGCATTTCACCAGAAGGTATTGGCTTTTTAGGGATGTTTATCAATTTTGCTGTCGCTGTTCTTTACGGTCAGGCTTTTGGTCCAGCCCCCACACACATTCAAGAAATGGTTGAAGATATTCGCATTCCAGTAGGTAAGATGAATTAAAGGAAGATTAATCCCACAGCTCAATAGAGCCTGCCTCTTCGACAATACGGGTTTTCATGCGGCGATTTTCTTCTTCCCGGATGATGGTTTTAGAGTGCTGGGTATCCAGTTTCTTCATTTGAACCCGCCCCGTGGTTGGGAAATATTGGATTTTACGCGGCAGATCACCACGCAAATCACTGGCAACAACTTTTAGCCCTTCATCACGCACATATTGCTCAATAAAGTCTGCATTGCGATGCCCAACACCGCCATTCCCTTTCAAGACGTTGCCGCCGCCAAACACCTTAATCTCAAGGTTTTCACGGCTGCCGCCCCGTTTTAAAATACCATTGATCAATTGCTCCATAGCGAAATTACCATAGCGTAAATGGGCCGAGGCGATATTACCTGATTTATTGGTCCAACTGGCATCATCAGTGGCGGGCAGCAAAAAGTGATTCATGCCCCCGATGTGCAATTTGGTATCACGAATACAGGCAGAAATACACGAGCCTAGAACAGTGGACAACATTTCTTCATCCGACCCTGTGACATAACAATTACCTTGGTCAATTCGAATCACCGTGACATTCAGTTTGCGATTAAAGAAACGCGCACCTGTAACTTGGTCATCTTCACCACGCGCTGCTTCACGCTTGGCCCTTAGGCTGCGATGATTAATGCGCGGGTGGTTTTCTGACGTTACTAATGGCATGACTATACTTTTAATCCTGTCACTTTATCTAAATTACTGGCTTCAAAATTGGCGCCACGGGTGGAGCTGTGCGTAAAATTGGCCTGTCTTAGGTCGGTGCTGGAAAAATCAGCCTGATCACATACCGCCCCCACAAAACTGGCCATCACAAGCTTTGTATTGGTCAATTTAACTTTAAATAAATTGGCCTTGTCAAAGTGTGCCCCGCTTAAATTCATATTGCTTAAATCGAAAAAGGCCATGTCCATATGACGGAAATCAGCGGGTTCGCCTTCACCAGTTTCAAGCCATGATTCATGCTGATAAATTTTATCTTTCATGCCACCGGGCATTTGCGATTGATCTATGTTTGGCTCAGGTTGGCCAACTGATTTGTTTGAGGCAACATCAACCCCTTCGGTTACGGTTAGCGACAAATCAACACCACGCAGGTCAGCACCTGTGATGTTTAAATTGCTTAAATCAGCCCCTTCAACGTTAGCACCGCGAAGATCAGCGTTTTCAACCGATGCCCCTTGTAGGTCAACATCGCTAAGGTCTGCACCGACTAAAATACTATTCTCTAAATTAGCGCCGCCGAGCGAGGCCCCCATTAGCTTAACCGCTTTCAGGGAAGCATCTTTAAGATTCACATTCAACGCATCGACGCCAGACATGTCAGCACCATCAAGGGTGACACCCACCAAATTTTGCTCGATAACCTGTGGACCATCGTCATCATCACCGCTGCTATCACCCATCACCAAACCACGACGCAGGCTGGCACCAGCCATCTTAACGTCTGTCATATCAGCGTTGGTTAAAACAGCACCGCGTAAATCAGCCTCGGTCAAGTCAGCGCCCGTTAAATTAGCGCCCTTCAAATTGGCTTTGAAAAAGTCACTTTCAGAAAAATCAATATTTTTCAGGTTGCAACCGGACAAATCTGATCGATGAAAAACGGCATTGGGTAGATAGGCATTGATAAAATCAAGGTTGGTTAAATCATGGTCAGAAAAATCTGCTTGAACGCCATCGTCTTCCTCAGCCAACCACAGGCCATGCAGACGGTGCATTTCTTCAAAATCTTGCTGAGATATTTTCTTAAAGGACATAAATTCTACCAACTGTAATCAATGATTGAATGGTTGCACATGGTGCCAAAATTTTCAATGGGATAGTGATTATGTAGGTCACCCTGCGACAAAATAAAGCAGCACCGACAAATTTATCAGTGCTGCTTAATAAGACTATTTTGATTAGGGCGCTGCTTATTGCCCTAATTTGGTTGGTAGGGCGGGTGCCTGCTTCAAGCGCGGTGACTGGAAGGTTTCTAGTTGGCGCATAATTTCAGCAATGCCCGCCTGCAAAATTGGATCAATGCCTGCGTTGACCTCTTTTGGTGTCATTTCAACCCGCATATCCGCTGGTACGCCAATATTTTCCACTTCCCATTCCCCCTCAGGGTTAAAGTAACGGAAATAAGGCACCGATAAACCACCATTGTCGATTAAACGAGGATTACCGCCAATACCGATGAGACCACCCCATGTGCGTACACCGATGAGCATACCAATGCCTTTTTGGCGGAAGGTATAAGGCAAGTAATCACCACCTGATCCAGCGTTTTGATCAATCAACATCACCTTAGGACCGTGAATAGCACCAGCTGGCGTGTCAAACACCAAACCAGCGCGGTCTTTCCAACCCGCTTCATACATACGGTTTAAAATGTCGGTGACATAGTTTGCAGCTTGCCCACCGCCATTGGAGCGCTCATCCACAATGAAGGCATCGCGGTCCACTTGAGCATAATACATGCGGTTAAAATAGGTGTAACCACCCCCCGCTGTGTTTGGTAAATATGCATAACCCGCGCGGCCATTGGTGGCTTCATCCACATGTTTGCGGTTGCTTTCAATCCAGTTCCACAAACGTAATTGACGGTCATTGCCCGTTGGAACAATAGTGATATCACGGGCCCCCGCCATGGAAGCGCGATCATTCACACTGATCACCGTTTGCTTGCCACTGGTATTCATAAAGAAGCTATAAATATTATCACCCGATGAAACCGCTTGACCGTTCACAGCGACGATATAATCGCCCTCATTCACACCCAAACCAGGGGCCGCTAGCGGCGCATCTACATAGGGGTTCCAATTTTCACCTGTATAAATACGGTCAATTTTAAGGCCATTGCCATCATCACTGATATCAGCGCCTAACAAACCCACTGACACACGATCTGGCGAATAAACATCACCACCACCAATGCGGTTATGACCCACTTCCATCACCGCAATCATTTCAACCAAAAGATCGTTCAAATCAGCACGGGTGGCCACATACGGTAACAAAGCCTCATACTTGCTGCGAACGGCATCCCAATCAAGCCCGTGCATATTGGGGTCATAGAAATAATCCCTTTCCATGCGCCATGTTTCATCGAAAATTTGCGCCCATTCTTTGCGTGGATCGACCAACATTTTAAGGTCAGAGGTAGTCACCGGTTTTGGTGTTGCCTTGGCTCCAGCCGCAGCGGTTGCCATGCGACCACCACCATAGGACATCAGCAAGGTTGAGCCATCATGGCTCATATCAAAGGCCGCAACATCGCTGGCGATTGTGCTGGCTTTTTTCTCTTCCATATCAAAGCGATGAATGTCATGCACCGAAAACGGATTGCCACTGCCCGGGGCCATGCGCGTGCTGCCAGGTTGTTGGCGTTTTAAATAATAAAGCGCACCATCTTTACCAACCGCAAGGCTGGTATAGTCATGCTCATCCACAGGCAGGGCAACGATACGACTTTGAATGCCGTCAAAGTCGACCGATGCACTGGCATTATCATCACCAGATTGAGCATCACCGACTATTTCATCACCTGTTTTTGGTAACAGGGGTGATTTGCCATCCGCCGATAACACCACAGCATAGAGGGCACGGCGCACAGGCTTTTCTTGGGTAGACATATCGAGGCCAATTTGGCTTTGACCATAATTTGTTGAGGCCGTGAAGTACAAATAATGCCCGTCTTTTGAGAAAACTGGACTGCCGATCTCGCTCATACCATCAGACACCATAACCTTTTGCCCTGTTTCCAAATCATGGATCATCAGGTCATTAAAATAGTTTGGCTGCATTTTGTTATAAGCGATAAAGCGCCCGTCTGGTGATGAGGCAGGGTTAAACAAACCACGGCCAAAAGCACGATGGTTGTTTTGATCAATTTGTGTGATGTCGCCGCTTTCAACATTGATTACAAACAGCGTTAATAATTGGTTTTCAAACATCACATGTTTGCTGTCACCCGTCCAACCAAGAAGGCGATAATAATTGGGGTCCCCAAGGGCAAAGCTTTTGCTCGCACCACCAACATGTTGATCGTCCAAGACCAAGCGATGCTCGCCACTGGCATCAGAAATATAGGCAATATGGGCCCCATCAGGTGACCACATGGCATCCTTTTCACGAGCCCCATTGCTGTTGGTTAAGTTTTTGGTGCCACCGTCTTTAATAGGAATGGTGAAAACATCACCACGGGCAGAAACCACCACACGCTTACCCGTGGGTGATAACGCTGCACTATCAATCATGCTGGCAGCATTTTTCCACTGTGGACGCAATTGCTGCAAATCAGGATTGATGGAAATAGAAACCTTTGTGGTGCGACCACTGTTGGTATCTAAGGTATAAATCTCACCGCCTGCCTCATAGACAATGGTGCTACCATGGGCAGCCGCGCTTCTAATATCCCAGTCCTGTTGGTCGGTGACCATTTCTAATGATTTAGAGTTGGTGTCATAGGTCCAAATATTTTTCATCCGATTGCGGTCAGAGATAAAAAAGACCTTATCCCCCACAAACATAGGATAAGTATCATTAACCCTGTCATGAGGGATTTTCTCAACCTCATAATTGGACGTGTTCATCACCCAAATATGCGGGGTACGCCCGCCACGATAATTACGCCAACCACTGGAACCTGAATGGGCGGGACTGAAAGAGTTATAGGCAAACAGCGAGCCATCATCATTAAAGTCACCCCGATCAACCAAGGCTTTCATCATCATGGTTGGCATGCCGCCGCTGGGGGGAATGTGGTATTGCTGGGTACCACGGCGTTCCATCACCGTGCGGGTGGTATTAAAGGTGATCATGCCGTCATTAGACCAGCCTGTAACAACATCATTTCCAGGGTGCCATGTTAATTGCTTTGGCTGGCCGCCATTAACGGAAATAACATAAACATCCCAATTGCCGCTGTAATTGGCACTGTAGGCCACCCATTGACCATCGTCAGAGAGATAAGGCATCCCCTCACGCGCGGGGTCAGATGTTAATCGCTTTACATTGCTACCATCACGGTTTGAGACATAAATATCACCGGCATAAACAAAAGCAATTGTATCGCCAGCGATGGATGGTGCGCTCAACATTTTGGTTTGTGCCGTGGCTGTGTTTGCAGCACCCGCCATCAATAAAGCTGAGGCCGTGGTGAACAATAAGGATTGTTTGATCATTAGTTCCTCCCCAAGATAAAGATCAATATTTTAAGGAGGATAAGCCGATTCCCCTAAAAGAGTCGAGTGTTTCCCATAATTTTATCGTGAAATTGGGTCGTTTGACCTAAAAGTCATCATTTGGGGCTGGAAATTTGCGCTCAAATATGTCTCCATAAAGAAAAACAAAACACACAGCGAGGAAAGTAACAACAATATGTCAATCTTGACCCATTATATCACCACCGCCATTCGGTCTGCCAAGCGCGATCGTTCGGGCTTTTTCATTAATTTACTTGGGCTGATAACAGGCTTTATGGTTTTTACCCTGACCTTTGCGTTTGCCAATTATGAAGAAAGCTATGATCAGTTTTTCGATAATGCTGACCGAATTTATATCCCCAACATTGGCATTAAACCCGATGCGCCTTTTAATCGCCGTGTGTTTTATTCTTATTTCCCTGGCATCGTCCCTGCCGCGGTTGAAGCGTCTGAGAATATTGAAGCCGCAACCCATATTTTTAGTGATCAAATTTCCATTAAAAAAGGCAACGAGTATTTTCCATCAGCGCTGCGTTATGTCAGCAATGACTTTTTTAAAATCTTCAATCTCAATTATCTTCAAGGCGATCCAGAAGCCTTTATCAGCCGTCCTGATGGCATCATGTTAAGTCAAACCGCGGCGACCCGCTTTTTTGGTAACAATAATCCGATGGGGCAAACCCTTATTTTTAATGATACCAGCCCAATGACGGTGGTGGGCGTGTTTGCTGACTTGCCCTTAAACAGCCATTTCAGATCATCCTTCACTAACAGACCTGAATTTAATATTTTAGCCCCGATTGCCTATTGGGAAAAAGCCAACAACACCCAAGTGAACGAAGACTGGGGCAATGTTGGCACCAACCGATTAAGTTATTTATTGGTAAAAGAAGGCACCAATATCGCCAATCTTGAAGAGGGTCTAACCACCGCCAGTTTAAAGCACCTGCAAGGGTTTTCGGTGGCAATTTTTGAGAAAACCTTGCTGCGCCCTTTACGCGTTTGGAACCTTAATTATTGGGACGAACGCGATTTAGATGGCCCAATGATTGCCCGTGCCGCGGGTGTTGCCCTCTTAGCCATTGCGGTTTTAAACAGCATCAGCTTAAACAGCGTGCGCATGTTGGGCCGCAGTCAAGAAATTGGTTTGCGTCGCATTATGGGCGCCAGCAGACAAAATTTAGCTAGCCAATTTCTAGCAGAAAATCTCTTCCTTGCTACCTTTGCCCTCATTGTTGCGGTTGGGTTGGTGTGGTTTAGCTTGCCTTATGTTGGTCAAATGATGGACCGTGAATTGGATGTCGCTTTGATGTTCAATGCTCCCCTCATCACGACACTGGTGGGCTGCATGCTGTTGGTGGGCATTTTATCAGCAAGTTATCCCATTGCCCTTCTCACTGGTATGGCGTCAGGCTTTTCCTTGACCCGTACTTTGCGGGTTGGCAATTCATCAGGCTTCATGCGTAAGGCCATGACCACCGCACAATTTGCCATCGTAACGGCGCTGCTATTCTCGGTCATTGTTGTGAATGAACAGAATGACATGGTGCTGGAAGGGGCGCCTGAAATTAAATCAACCAATATTTATTCGGTTGAAGGCATATATGATCCTGAAAACAGACAAAAAATCCCTGTGCTGCGTGACCAAACCAATGCCCTGCCAGATGTGGCGCAAACCAGCCTTAATTCCTTGGCGCAATTTTCCAACAATACATCCATTAGCTTTTTCACCGACATGGGACGCACTATTGAAGGTTTAACCATGCAAGTGGTTGGGATTGACGATCAATATCTCGATATTTATGGCTTTGATCTGATCGCGGGTCGTAACTTGGATAAAAACCGCAGTGAAGATTTTGTTGCTTATAATGGCGGTCACGATGAAGCTGGGGATCGCGAAAACACCAATGTGATTGTAAACGCCGCGGCGGTGCGTGCCTTAGGCTTTATCAGCCCAGACGATGCTATTGGCAAAACCTTCGTTTCTGGTGCTGCTAATGATGAAGGCCAACAAGATCTTCTGACCATTGTCGGTGTCATTCCTGATATTCGCATTGGATCGCAAAGTGAAGAGTTCAGACCAATGGTGATGTATTATGATCAAAATCAGCATTACCAAATGACTGTGCGCTTTAAAGACAATGTTATCCCGAACCTTGAAGCGCTAGAAGCGATTGTCAAAGAACAATTCCCCGGTGCGCGGGCGAACATTCGATCAATTGAAGAAATGCGTGAAGCAGCCTTTAGAACATCCAACCAAATTGAGCGCACTTTCTTCATTGTTGCCCTTATTGCCATTATTTTGGCAACCACTGGCCTATACGCCTTGGCGCACTTTATGGCGCGCGGCAAACGCCGTGAAGTGGGGCTGCGTAAGGTCATGGGGGCAAAAACCAGCCAAATTTTAAGCGTGCTTTATGTTCAGTTTTCAGTGCCCATTTTGGTTGCCATGATCATTGGCTTGCCGGTTGGCTTTCAGGCTATGCAGAAATATTTGACCCTTTTCCCTGATCGCATCGACCTAAACATGAACCTGGTTGTGGTGGCTGCCCTCATTACCATTGTTATTGCTTGGGCGACCATGACCATTCAAATATTAAAAGCGGCCCGCACCCACCCGGCTGAGGTTTTGGGAGCTGAATGATCCTTTAAACAAGTAAGAATCAAAAAAGACGGGGCCTCACACCAAGAGGCCCCGTTTTTGATGGCACTCTGCATAATGTTAATAACAACTTTGATCTTACTATCCACCATGACGTTTTAAGCATGACTATATTTGTCGGTGCCTCTGGTTAAAAAATCTTGCTATTTCTTGACATATTGCCCCGCAATCGCCTTAACTAGCTGTCCATTTGATTATTTTTCATGAGGGGAAACCATGAAGCACGCTTTTGTTCGTCATTTTGTTGCACTGTTTGCCATACTGGCATTTGCATTCACATCTATCGCATCATCGACATTTGTTGAGGCGCAAGAAAAACGCGCTTTAACGGTAACCGATATTATGAAGTTTAAAGAAGCGGAAGACTTCACTCTTTCAAAAGATGGTCGATGGATTGCCTATAGTGCGGTGCCTGATCGCGGTGCCATTGTCGGCCACATCCACAGCACCGATGGCAGTCAGCATTTTACGGTGGAAGAAGGCACCAAGCCTATGATCTCAAGCGATGGTCAATGGGCAGCCTTTACCAAAGCTGTATCCCTTTTAGAAAAAGAAACCACCCCTAAAACCAAACAAAAAGACCTTAAGGCTGGCTTAGTTTTAATCAACCTCTCAAATGGTGAGCAAACCAGCTATGAGGCTGTTAAATCAGCACAGTTTTCAGGCGACAGCAGCCATATTGGCATTTCTTTCCATGCCAGCAATGACAAAGATAAAACCAAGGCATCATCAGAAGAAGCAGACACAGAAACAAACGCAGCGGGTGAAGCAGAAGAAGAAAAAGAACATAAAGCGGCCCCGCATTATCAAAGTAAAAGCAAGTTAGGGACCCCTTTCAAGCTGATTAACCTTAGCACCATGGAAAACACTGAGATTGAAGCGGTCAGCGGTTTTCAGTTCGCTGATAAAGGTAGCTTTTGGACCTATAGAACCACAAAGAACAATGGTTCTGGAAATGCCTTGATGGTTCATGATTTAGCCACAAACACTGCCCAACCCCTTGATGAGACAGATCTGGCTTCATACCCCCAAATGCAATGGAGTGAAGACGGCACCATGCTGGCCTTCACCAAAGGCAGCTTTACCGAAAAAACCCGTCAACGCACCCACAGCCTGCACCTTTATTCAGCGGGAAGCGACGCTGCCACATTGGCAAACACCAGCGCTGATGGTTGGTTCTTAAGTAATGACAACCGCCTAACATGGTCTGAAGACGGGGCGCGCTTGTTTTACGGTCAAAAACCCGTCACAGAAGCTGTTGAGCCTGTTGACACCAAAGTGGAAGACTATGACGATCTTTTTGATGTTGAAAAATTATTGGCGCAAAAAGAATTGCAAGTTTGGCACGGCGATGACCCACGCATTAACCCGCAACAACAAGTGGCCTATAACCGTGATTTGCGAAAAACCTATCTGCATGTTCTTCATGTGGCGGAAAACCGCAACGTTGCCATCGCCAACGAAGACATCCCAACCGCCAATGCAACCGATAACCCTACAGCCCTATTAGCCATGTCTGACGTGCCTTATTTAAAACTGCGCACGTGGGATGGTTTTTACAATGATATCTATCACGTTGACTTAGCAACGGGTGAGCGCCAATTGGTGGTGGAAAAACAAGGCAGCCGTGACATGGCCTTATCTCCATCGGGGCGTTATGTGGCCTATTACCGTGATCAGGCCTATTGGCTATATGACAGCAGCACAGGCACCATCAGCAGCTTAACCGCCGACATTGTTGCTGCCCATGACCTGGGCTTTGGTGATGAATTGCATGATTACCCAAGCGATGTTCCCGGTTATGGCATTGCTGGATGGATAGAAGGTGATCAAGGCGTCTTAATCTATGACCGCTATGACATTTGGTTAGTTCAACCCAATGGGGACTATGTCAACCTAACCGAAGGGGATGGGCGAAAACGCGAGATCACCTATCGTCTTGTGAAGGCCGATAAAGACCAAAACTTCTTTGATGCCAATCAGCGTATGTTGGTGCGCGCCTATTATGATAAAACCAAGCAGCATGGTTTTTATCAATTATCGTTGGATGCCCAAGGCGTGTCAGCGTTATTTGAGGGCAACAAGACCTATCGCTTTGTGGCAAAGGCCGAGGAAGCTGATACCTACATCTACACCCGCGAAGATTTGGGTGAGTTTCCAGATTATTGGGTCAGTCGCTCAAGCCCACGTCAAATTGTGCCAGAAGGGACAAAGCTAACCACCATCAACCCACAGATTGATCAATTTAGCTGGGGTGAACCTATCTTGGTGGACTGGACCTCAACCCAAGGGAAACCATTGCAAGGCGTGTTGATCAAGCCCGCCAATTATGAAGAAGGCAAACGCTATCCCGTGGTGGTTTATTATTACCGCTATTTCTCACAGCGCATGTATAACTGGAACCAAATGAAGGTGAACCACCGCCCGAACTTCCCTTATTACAGCAGTAATGGCTATGCCGTGTTCCTACCAGATGTGAAGTTTGAGGTTGGCTATCCGGGGCCATCAGCCACCGCCGCCTTAGTGCCAGGTGTACAAAAAATCATTGATATGGGCATTGCTGACCCTGACGCCATTGGCCTTCATGGTCACAGCTGGTCAGGTTATCAAACTGCCCATGTCATTACCCAAACCGATATGTTTGCCGCCGCTGTGACCGGTGCACCCGTTTCTAATATGACCAGTGCTTATACCGGCATTCGTTTGGGGTCAGGATTGGCCCGTCAATTCCAGTATGAAAAGACCCAAAGCCGTATCGGCGCCACGCTTTATGATAAGCCGCACCTTTATATTGAAAACTCACCTATCTTTTTTGCTGAACGCATCAACACGCCAACCTTAATCATGCACGGCGATATTGATGATGCCGTGCCGTGGCAACAAAGTATTGAACTTTACCTTGCCATGCGTCGATTGGATAAAGAGGTGGTTTTCTTGCAATATGAAGGCGAGCCGCATCACTTAAAGAAATATCCCAACAAGGTGGATTATACCCTAAAGATGAAGGCTTATTTCGACCATTATCTTAAGGGCGAACCCGCTGAAAGCTGGATCACAGAGGGGGTACCGTTCTCGAAGCCTGACCCCGAAAAACCCGTCAAATAATTGACGGGTACTATGTTGTTGTTTCGCGATCGGGATTTCACAATGTTTGATGTTCCCTGCTGCGGTTTTCACCTACGCAATGGAACGCGCTCAAGGCTGTGAATTGTTTTCACAATGTTTGATGTTCCCTGCTGCGGTTTTCACCTACGCTATGGAACGCGCTCAAGGCTGTGAATTGTTTTCACAATGTTTGATGTTCCCTGATCAAGACTGATGGCGATTTCAGCGCGATCACAGAACCAGCTCTATCGAATTGCGAACGCAATTCCGAGCCGTCAGCGCGTCTCATAGAAAAGTGAAAACTTTTCTGGAGGCACGCATAAAAAATAGTGACGGTTACTATTTACTCTGATTTTTCTCTTTAATTATAATAAATTAAGCCAGAGGGCTAGTCACCCTCTGGCTTTTTCATTTAGATTCAAAAGTTAGTGACTATCACTAATTAATTAGCGCCAGCTTGGGGCACCTGCTGCTTCAAGGGCGGCTTCAAGCGTGTCCATGCGTTGCTGCATTTGGCTCATCTTAGCGTCGGTTTCTGCCAAACCTTGTTTTACCAACGCAAAATTATCGCGTTGAGTTTGGGTTGGTGCCTCGCGCGAGCTGGTCGCCATACTGCCCCATAAGCGCGACGCAATGCTTTCAGGCGCTGCCACATTTAAGCGGCCTTTAACCCTGTCACCAAACAAACTGATACGCAATTTTTGCAGATCAACGCCTAGCTGATCAATTTGTCCCGGAAGCTCCATCGCGGCGCGAGGTGCGTTGACCACAGCCACTTTCATGTGGCGCAACAAGTCAGCCATGCGCGCTATCTTTTCAGAGATCACACCCATATGTCGTTGCTGTTCGGCCACCTCAGCCCAATAAGCGGCTGTTGCGGCATAATCTTGCGGCACCGCCATATTATCGACGGGCTTCACGGTGAAAGACTGGATCGAGCCAATTTGGCTGATCTGACCGTTAATTTTTGTGGTTACCATGGCCTTATAGGTTCCAGGGGCCACAAGGACGCCTTCAGGGTCACTGGCCCAAGGTGGCTTAAAGCCAGGTGTAGAAAGATCGATTGGTGCCATTGCCGGATAACGCAAATCCCATGTGACCCGCTGCAAGCCCTCTTTGGCTTTAAGTGGCAAAATGCGGACAGGCTGGCCTGCCTCGTTCAATATCTCTAGATAATATTCAGGATCCACTTCCAAGCTTTCCTCGGTTAAGCGGTCAAAGCCCGGGAAGCCCACATCATCACCCTTTTCACGTAAGGACTTTTCGCCCTCGCGGCGTTGCTCTTTCATGGTTTTGGCAATGTCCGTTAAGTAAACATCAATCATCGCGCCAAAATCAGGGTTTTCGGCACGATAAGAACTGCTGCCAAGGGTTGGCTGGCCCTGTGCCTGCATAGGATTATTAGGAATATACCACCACGCATCACGCACCGGTAAGGCACCCGCAGCCATGCCATTGGCCGCTAAGTCACGCAGCGCTGTATAATCATCCATGATATAAACTCCGCGCCCAAAGGTGGCACCGATGAGGTCATTATCACGGCGATGAATTACAATATCACGGAATGCAATGGTTGGCGTGCCACCCATTTTATCCCAGTTCTTACCTCCGTTGATAGAGGCATAAACACCATTTTCGGTGCCTAAGAACAACAAATCAGGGTTAACATGATCTTGCTGAATGGACCAGAGGATTAAATCCTCAGGCAAGTCCCCTGCGATTGATCGCCATGAGCGGCCTTTGTTAGTGCTTTTATAAACCAGCGGGCGATAATCACCCACCTTATGGGCATCAACAACCACAAAGACATTGTCTTGGTCATGCAGCGAGGCCTCAATATCGTTAATGAAAGCACGATCGGTTACACCAGAAAACTTTCCAAGCTTGGTCCAATTGGCGCCGCCATCATCACTGCGATGTGTTAAGCCATCATCCGACCCAACATACAGCAAATTGGCATCCAACGCACTTTCCGACATTGTGGTAAGAGTAGCATATTGCGACATGGCACCATTATCATGCAAGGCATCCACCGACCATTGACGACCACGATACCCCAACTCATAACGGTTGGTGTTGGTGGTCAAATCTGGGCTAACCTTTGTCCAACTATTGCCACGATCATCACTTTTCCAAACAAATTGTGAGGCCGTGTATAAACGCCCTTCAACGTGCTGACTTGGAACAATCGGCGTGTCCCAATTGAACCGCAACGCTGGATCACCGGGGGCAGCTTTTGGTTGAATTGGCATATTTTCAAGCGTGGTTCCATCAACGCGGAACATATAACCCTCTTGAAACTCCATATATTGGATATTGTTATCAAAGGGGTCAAAGGCAACATTATATCCATCAGCCCCTGCTGGCACCGACCAATCTTTATTACGAACACCATCTGTGTGCATGGTACGACTTGGGCCATAAAGGGTGCCTAAATCCTGCGCACCCACTAGGATATTATAAAACGGTTCGGCATTATCCGCTGCCACTTTATAAAATTGTGAAATGGGCATATTGCCAAAATGACGCCAACTTTTACCCTGATCAAAGCTTTCATACATGCCAGCATCAGAGCCGATCAACATATGTTTGTCATTTTTAGGATCAATCCATAGGGCGTGGTTGTCACTGTGTTTGGACCAACCATCCTCTGCCATCTCGAAGGTTTTGCCGCCATCTTTGGTGACGCGCATGAAAACATCCATTTGATAAACCGTATCGGGATCAGTGGGGGATGCTTCAATTTCCATATAATAATGTGGGCCCGTGCCGCCAGAAATATAGCTGTTGCGTTTTTCAAAGCTTTGACCACTGTTGACGGATCTGTAAAAACCTTTTTCTTTATCATTCGCCTCAATGGTGGCATACACCAGCGATGGGTCAGCAGGCGTTACCGCCAAACCAATTTTACCCATATCACCCTTTGGCAAGCCCTTGGTCACGCGTTTGAAGCTAGCGCCTGCATCGGTTGAGACATGAATGCCTGCCCCTTTGCCGCCAGCCATCAAACCCCAAATATGACGACGACGTTCATAGGTTGCCGCATAAAGTGTATCAGGGTCACCGGGTTTAAATTCCACATCGGTAACACCAGTGTTTTCATCGATGCTTAAAATCAAATTCCACGTTTTGCCGCCGTCTGTGGTTTTATAAAGACCGCGATCACCGCCTGCATTCCACAATGGCCCTTCTGCCGCCACATAGACCACATTGCTATCACGCGGGTCAATCAAAATGCGCCCAATATGTTCAGACCTCTCAAGGCCCATGTTGGTCCATGTTTCACCACCATCAAGGGATTTATAAAGTCCATCACCCCAACCAACGTGGCGACCAGAAACATTTTCACCGGTGCCAACCCAAACAACATCAGAGTTTTTTGGGTCAATGGCGATGGTGCCAATGCTGTATGATTTTTGTTCATCAAAAACTGGGGTAAAGGTCACCCCTGCGTTATCGGTTTTCCAAACACCGCCTGACCCCGCCGCCACAAACCATGTGGTTGGGTTATTAGGGTCAACCTCAATATGGGCAATGCGCCCGCCCATCAAAGCGGGACCAATTTCGCGCATTTGCATGGCTGAAACGGCTTTTTCCACCGCGTCCATATTTAAGTTTTGTGATAAGGATACTGGGCTTTGCACCGTCATTGCTAGCGCCATAGCTGATACCATGCCCATTAAAATTTTTGTGTGTTTTTGTTTCATGATCTTACCCTCCCTCGCATGAATTTAAGAGAGGCTAGCACAAGCCGCTTCAAATAGGAAATATTCAATATGTGATATCAAGCATCACCCTAAAACACTTTCCTTATAATAGTTGATGGTGCCCTAAACAAAAAAGGAGAGATCCAAAGCCCCCTCCTTCAACAAGTTTTCAAAACGCCTGAGCGCCTAATCTTCGCTGCCTTTACCACGATTATCCAAGGCAAACGGACCTGGCCCCATGGCCACCAATAGGAGGAAACCACCCGCAATTGAGAAATTTTTCATCAACATGATCATTTGCATTTGGTTTTCAGGGTCATAATGGAACAACAAGCCTGAAATAATGGTAAAGCCAGCCAAAGCAAAGGCTGCAAGACGCGTTTGCCATCCCAACACAATGGCAAATCCACCGACAACTTCGGTGATAATCACTAAGGGTAATAGAGCCCCCGGCACACCCATACTATTCATATAGGCCTGTGTGCCCTCATACCCATTAATTTTATCAACGCCTGCCATGATAAACATAAAGGCTAATAATAAACGTCCAACCAGAGGGCCATATTTTTCTGCATTGGCTTGAAACATCATCAACATTTTATCGTCTCCTATTCATCTTTTAGGCCCAAAACATGGTACCCACAATTTTACCCCATTTAAGGAAACTAAAGCCTTATTTGTTTAAATGCCCCGACATGTGCGATGTGTGCCCCCCTAACCTTGAAGCTTTTACCAAAGCCTCATCGGGATGGCGGTACAATAAGCCTTCTCAATCTAAAAGCTCCTGTTGTCGGTGCCTACTTTCAAACAATAAGCTCCCCTCATGGATTAAGACTAACCTATGACGACCAATCCACAAAATAAATCGCGTATATTGAACAGTTGCGTTGCAATAATTGAAACAATGATGCGCTATCAAAACATATTTGTTGCTAATTGCCCATCAAAAGGCGTTCCAAGGCACCGACAATCCTTGCCAGCAGATATGAGGCACCATCATAATGCTATAGTGTTTTTACAGCAGGGCGGTTAAACACGTCACAACAATAAACCGCAAAAAAGCACCATCAATTTGCTTGATGATGCCTATTTGTCTTTTAAGGGCTTTTATGGCGCTTAATATTGTTGCCGCCAAATGGTTGCAACCTTAAACCCTAGCCGCGTTCAAATTTTTTGTATTTGATGCGTTGTGGTTGATCGATATCGATGCCTAGGCGACGCTTTTTATCGGCTTCATAGTCTTCAAAGTTACCTTCAAACCATTCCACATGACTGTCACCCTCAAACGCAAGGATATGAGTTGCCAAGCGATCTAGGAAGAAACGATCGTGGGTGATGATCACCGCGCAACCTGCATAGGTCTCTAACGCTTCTTCAAGGGCGCGAAGGGTTTCAACGTCCAGATCGTTGGTCGGTTCATCCAACAATAATACGTTACCGCCCTCTTTCAAAGTTTTGGCAAGATGTACACGATTGCGCTCACCACCTGATAGAACACCAATTTTCTTTTGCTGCTCGGCCCCTCTGAAACCAAACTGGCTGACGTAGGCGCGGGTGTTGATCTCTTTTTTACCGAAATAGAAAATGTCATTACCCTCAGAAATTTCTTCCCAAACGGTTTTGTTACCATCCAAGGCATCGCGGCTTTGATCCACATAGGCCAGCTTCACACTATCGCCAAGACGCATGCTGCCTTCATCTGGTTTTTCATCGCCTGTAATCATACGGAACAGGGTTGATTTACCCGCACCGTTGGGACCAATGATACCAACAATGCCACCGGGGGGTAATTTAAAGGTTAGATCTTCGATCAAAAGCTTATCTTCAAAGCCCTTTTTCAAATGCTCAACTTCAAGCACCACATTGCCCAAACGCTCTGGCGGTTGGATCATCACTTGAGCCCGGTTTTCAAGTTTTTCACGCGATTCATTGACCAATTCATCATATGCACGAATACGCGCCTTTGATTTAGATTGGCGGGCTTTAGGAGATTGCCTAATCCACTCAAGTTCGCGTGCCAAGGCCTTTTCACGGGCTTCTTCTGATTTGCTTTCTTGTTTCAGGCGTTTTTGTTTTTGCTCTAACCAGTTGGAGTAATTGCCTTCCCATGGAATACCAGCTCCACGGTCAAGCTCAAGAACCCAACCCACAACATTATCAAGGAAGTAACGATCGTGGGTTACCAGAATAACGGTTCCTTTATATTCTTGTAGGTAACGTTCCAACCATGCCACTGATTCAGCGTCCAAGTGGTTGGTCGGCTCATCGAGCATTAAAATGTCAGGTTTTTCAAGCAATAAGCGGCAAAGGGCAACACGACGGCGCTCACCGCCTGATAATTTATCAACCGCCCAATCGCCTGGTGGGCAACGTAAGGCCTCCATCGCCACCTCAATATGATTATCCAAAGACCATCCATCGACGGCATCAATTTTTTCTTGCAGCTCGCCCTGCTCTGCCATCAGATTATTCATTTCATCATCGGTTAGGTCTTCGCCAAAACGCATGGAAATTTCTTCGAACTTTTGCATCAGCTCTTTAATTTCCTTCAAACCTTCCATAACGTTTTCTTTAACCGTTAGGCTTTCGTCAAGCTGTGGTTCCTGTGGCAAATAGCCAAGCTTAACCCCATCAGCCGCCCATGCTTCACCGGTATAATCAGTATCAATACCCGCCATAATTTTCATCAAGGTAGATTTACCTGCACCGTTGGTACCAATCACCGCGATTTTTGCGCCGGGTAAGAAAGACAGGGTAATATCTTTTAAGACCTGACGACCACCAGGATAGGTTTTGTTCAAACCCTTCATCACATAGACATATTGATAAGAAGCCATACGACCAATTCCTTAAATTCTTTTATGCTGGGCACAGATGACCAGCTGCTCTTCTCTTAAGACTTTGAATAGCCCACGCGGCCTAAAAAGGCAATCTTTTAAGCAGTAGCGTAAACATCATCATAAAAAATATATTGACTCTCTACTACACATGTCGTAGTTAACTACTACAAGTGTCGTAATAAATATGGATTGAAAACATGACAGCGCATAAATTATCCGAACAACAATATAGCCTCGTTGAAGTTCTTTGGGCCTTAGGCGAAGGGTCTGCTAAGGATATACAGCAGCACCAGCCTGATCTTGACTTGGCGCATACCACCATTGGCACCATTTTAACGCGGCTTGAGAAAAAAGGTGTTTTGTCATCAAAAATGCGTGGTCGCGAAAAAGTCTTTGTTCCCCTTATTAGCGAGGCACAAGTTAAACGTAGCATGGTCTCCAACCTTGTCAGCACCTTGTTTGGCGGCAATAAAGCCGCCCTAATGGCGCATTTGGTTGAAGACAACCAGTTTGAAAAAGACGACTTGGCTGAAATTAAAAAGCTGTTGGATGAGGATGCTAAATCATGATCGACCTCATCACAGAAAATCTTATTTTATCGTGGCTGATGAATTTTATTGTTCATTCCACCGTTATTATTGGCCTTGCATGGGCGATTCATAAAATGCGATTTCAACCCAATGCGGGGCTATCTGAAACCATCTGGCAAACCGCTTTGGCGGTGGGCTTTTTAACCGCCACGTTGGCGTCATTCCCCTTGGGCTCACCCTTTTCAAAAGATGTGGTTGTTGAAAAACCCGCCCTTTTAAAAGAACGGAACAACAGTCTAAGCGTGAAAGCCATTCCTGATAACATTGCCGATCTTACTGATAAAATGCCCGTATCAGAACTAGCTTTAACCCTAAAAGCCAGTAACACTGATGACACCAACACACCAGTAGCAAGCGCTGATCTTGAAGGCCGCCAGAGACAATCGTCGCTGTCTTTCATGGAAAATATCACTGCCCTATTCCCTGGTATGCCCAGCAACCCTTTGCATCAAATTGCGGTCTTTTGGCTGGCGGTGGCTGTTGGCTTAATAATGCATTTAATCTGGATTTACCGTGATGCGGTTAAAACCGTTGGGCCACGCATTCCCTTAAATCCTGATCACAAAATTTGGCAAATTTTGAACCGTACTGTGCAGCGGGCTGGCCTAAAACATATGCCCCATATCAGTGTCGCCAAGGACATGGTCAGTCCCATTTGCCTGCCCGGTCATGAGATTTGCATCCCTAAATGGGCGTTAAATGAATTGGATGATGATCAGCTTGAAGGCATGCTTGCCCACGAATTGGGCCATTTGGTTCGCCGCGACCCACATTTCTTTCTATTGATGCAATCGTTAGAGCGCATCTTCTTCTTCCAGCCCCTGTTCCGATTGGTTCACAAACGCCTTCGGGTGATTGCTGAACTGGCTGCAGATGAATGGGCTGCAAGACAAACCCAAAACGCCCAAGCAGTAGCAACCACGCTGTATGTTTGTGCGGAAAAACTAACCAACCAAAACATACAACCTGAATCACGACAGTTAGGAATAGCCATGGCACATAACCACTCACTCTTAAAAACCCGCATTGAACGCCTTGTTCGCTCAAAATCACTTGGCTTTAAAAGCGCTGGATTAGTAACCAAAGCAGCGTCATTTGTTGTTTTAACTGGCCTTGCTTTATCGCTACCCAATTTTCAAATTGCTGAAGCCAGCATGTTTGACGACCATAAAGACAAAGGCCACAGCACCAGCATTCACATCACCGATGATGGCGGCAAAAACTACTTTAAAACCAGCGATGGCGACACCACCGTTGATGCCTCATGGCGTGGAGACCTTGAGTTTAATCGCTTGTTTACCAACCTCATAGGCATTAGTGAGAATGGCCATTTCGAAATGCAAACCGATGATGGCGATAGTGAACACGCTGTTCGTATTAGCGAAAAAGACGGCCAATTGGTTTATGATTATGAAATTGATGGCGATGATGCCCCTTTTGACGATGCCGCAAAGGCTTGGTTTGAAGCTGGTATCACCAACTTGATTAACCGTTCCGGCATGTATACCGATGCGCGGGTTGAGATTGCCCTTGCAGACGGCGGCGTTGAGGCTGTTTATGCCATGATGGATAAAGCCCCAACCGATTATACCCTAAGAAAAATTGCGGTTTCACTAATTGAGCATGCTGACCTTACTGCCGATGACTTGAAACGTTTTGCTGATCACACAAAAAGTTTGGATAGTGACTATGAAACCCGCGTTATTTTAACCACCCTATTCAATAACGAAACAGTGACAGCTGAAACTCTGCCGCACATCTTAAAAATGGCAGAACCCTTAGACAGTGACTATGAAAAGCGTCAAATCTTAATGCCCGTATTGGAGAAATATGAGCTTAACGCCATGACCTATGACATCATTGTCTCACTGGTGGAAACCATGGATAGCGACTATGAAATACGCCAAATCATGATGCAGGCCCTGGGACGCGGTGATATTGATGATGCCTCATTTGCTAAATTTATCGAGATTGCCACCAACAATGTGGAAAGCGATTATGAATTGCGCCAAATCATCATGTCTGCGGGTGATCGCCTTGGCAATTCTGATAAAAGCTTAGGCTTTGTTTTGAGCGCCCTTGATGAGATTGAAAGCGACTATGAAAAACGCCAAGTTGTGGTGAAAATAGCCTCAACTGGCACCCTTACTAAACCACAATGGTCGATGCTTATCACCGCCCTTGAAACCATGGACAGTGATCATGAACGCATGCAGTCTCTGATCGCAATCCTTGATAGCATGCCGCAAGACGCCGACCTTTATAATCAAATTGATAAAGCCGCAGCGACCATGGGCAGCGATCAAAATTATGGCCGCGTCGCCCGTATCTTGCGCGAAAGGCAGAATGGCACGCGTTAATTATAGCGCGCTAGCCGCCCTTAACTCATTGTAGCCCACTATGACTTATCATGGTGGGCTTTTTTACCCCAAAATTGCCAAGCAATGGCTAAGACCGCAGTTACACCCAACCAGCCCCATAAACCCGCTGTAGGATCAGTTACAGTGGACACAGCCCCACTAAACGCCAAAATAAATCCATAGGGAATGCTGCCCAACCCATGGGCCACATAAAATTTTGTTAACGGCATTTTAGTTAGCCCCGCCAACACACACGATGTTTCTGGCAACATTGGAACGGCGCGCCCAAATATCAGTAACAAAGCCCCTTTTTCCTCAAATAACATTCGAGTTTCAGCGCGTTTTTTAGGGTCTTTCTCAAATCGTTTTAAAATATCATCGCCGCGCCAGCGCCCCATAGCATAAGCAACGCTTCCCATCGCCAATAACCCGCTACTCACAGCCAAACCACCTAAAAAGACGCCTAAATAATAACCAGCCAACAGACTTAGCAATACCGTTGGTACCGACAAAAAAGTATCAATAATTAAGAGGGTAACCACAAAGGCAAACACATAAAATGTGTTAAGGTCCTGTCCCGCCTGCATCCACGTCTCAAGATCATTCCAGCTAACCAAACCGCTTATCTTCACCAAAGCCATGATCAGCAAAAACACCGCGAAAACACGCAACCCTATGAATATCAGTGCTTTAATCAATACCTCCTATCATTATGTGCGGTCATCTGAGCGACAGATGTGAGTTCTGTCAAGTACTAGTCGCGGCCCAATCTTCTAGAAAAATACAAATGGTTTATATATTTGCCTGTATTACACTATAATAGTGTGATTCGGTAAAAATAGAGAGGGAGATAAAGGATGAGAAAAATCATCATGATATCAACAGCTTTAGTCTTGGGTTTTACAGGCTATGCTTATTCACACAGTGGTAGAACCGATAAAAATGGTGGCCATAATTGCAGTGCCAAATCCAAACAAAAAGGCCTTTGCACGGGCTATCATTACCACCGACAAGGCGACGAGATGGTCGGTCACAGCCACGAGGTTGACGAAAAATCAACCCTCGCCACCCACAAACACAAATAAGCGCAATATTTGGGACAGTCATAATAACGTTATATCGCCAAAAATGACTGTCCCGCTTTTAATTCAAGCTTGTTTTGTCAAGCGTAAGGATGGTTTCAAACAAGACATTGGCGCCATTGGCGATGTCTTTGGCGCTGGTATATTCGTTGGGAGAATGGCTGATACCATCCCTTGAGGGCACAAAGATCATCCCGGTGGGTGCAATCATCGCCATATGCTGGGCGTCGTGGCCTGCGCCAGACGGCATATATTTATAGCTTAAACCACGCTTTTCGGCGCTTTCTTCAACCATTTTACGGATACGCGTGTCAGTTGGCGCTGGTTCATTATCGACATTGCTTAAATCAAAGCGAACCGAGACATTCATATCTTCACTGATTTCTTGCGCCTTTTTTTGAACCTCAGCAAAGGTCCAATCCATTTTAGCTTGATCTAAATCCCTAATCTCCAGCGACATCACCACTTGACCAGGGATAACATTCGGCGCCCCCGGAAAGGCTTGAATTCGCCCCACTGTTGCCACCTGACGGCCCGGCGTGTTGGTGGCTATTTCATTGATCGCTACAACCAATTTTGCTGCCGCCACCAAAGCATCACGTCGGCCCGGCATCGGTGTGGTGCCGCCATGGTTGGCAAAACCCTCAACCGTAACATCCCACCAACGAATACCGACGATCCCCTCAACCACACCAATATCTATACCTTCTGCATCTAAAAATCCGCCTTGCTCAATATGCAATTCCATAAAGGCATGAATGGGGGATTGGATATGGGCCTCTTTGTATCTGGCAGGATCACCGCCCAAGCGAGCTATGCCCTCGGCAATGGTATAGCCTGAGGTGGTCATAGCGTCTAAATCATCCTCTGTCATCAAACCAGCAGCGGCAGAACTGCCCACAGGTCCACCTTCTTCGTTTTGAAAAATAATCATCTCAAGTGGGTGGTTGGTGATGATGTTGGCATCTTGCAGCATATTCATCACTTCTAAGGAACCAATACTACCAACCTGACCATCATAATTGCCGCCACCAGGCACACTATCAATGTGTGAGCCAAACATAATGGGCGGCAGATCATTGTTAAGCCCTTCACGACGGCCAATGATATTGCCAACCATATCAAAACGCACCTCTAATCCCGCTTGCCTCATTTGGGTGATCATATATTCACGCGCTGCAAGGTCTGCATTGGTATAAGCGACACGGTCAATGCCACCATCAGCATTAGCCCCAAACACCGCAAGGTCGCTAACCATAATCTCGACCCGCTCGATGATAGCGTCTTGGGCAAAGGACGCTGAAACACTTCCCATCAGCGCTGTTGATGCCAAAAGTACAGAAATGACTATGCGTTTAATGATCATATATGTTTCCCCAATTTGATCTCCCTTGACATCTTAGCAGCTAATCGGCACCTTCCAAGATGTTTAGATGACCATCTTTAGGGGGATTAGGGTAGCATGCAATTAAATTTAATGATTTTGGACGATTTTTTCGACAATGCTGACCAATTACGTGAGGCAGCCCTGCGGGTGCAATATCCTGACCCCACAGCTGAAACCTATTTTCCAGGGCGCAACGCCGCAACCCGCGTTAATATCCCCGGCATGGATGATATGATTTCGCGCATGGTCGGGGAAAAATTACGTCCAGCACCCGGCACCAGTCACGGCGTATTCCGCATGGCAATGGAAGGTGATGAAGGTGCTGCAAATGTCCATATTGACGAATGCCATTGGTCGGGCATTTATTATCTAACACCAGATGACCATGCCCAAGGCGGCACCGACTTTTATCGCCATAAAGCAACAGGCACCGATCATGCCCCCTATACCCAGCAACAGCTGGATGCCATCGGCTTGAAACAACAATCGGATATATGGGATAAAATTTTAATCCCTGATTCGAACAATTTAGACGCATGGGACCATCTTATGCGGGTGCCAATGAAATATAACCGCCTAATTTTGTTCCGCCCGTGGTATTGGCATAATGCCGGGCCCAGCTTTGGCACAACCCCTGAAACAGCAAGGCTTATCCTGCCATTATTCTATGTTTCTGATCGGTAATTCAGGCGCTAACGCAAACGAAAACGGCAAGTCCCAATAAATTCCACAAAAATCAAGGTATTTAGCCGTTGACATAAGTCCAGAAATCCGTATATTGCGCCCACTTTCCAGCCACACGTGTGTCTGGGCTTTTTGCTGTTGCCCTTTAGGGTGATAACGTTAAATGAAAAAAGCCAGCGGAAACCGCCATTTTGAGGGTCAAGCGCTCAACAAGTTAGAGCCCGGTTGGTCGCGGTGTTAAGAAGTTAAGGAAAAGCGAAATGTTCGCAATTGTAAAAACTGGCGGCAAACAATATCGTGTCGCAAAAGATGACATTATCAAGGTCGAGAAACTTGAAGGCGCTGCTGGCGACAAAGTTGAATTGGCTGAGGTATTGATGACTGGCGATGACAAAGGTGTTAAAGTGGGTTCTCCCCTTCTAGATGGCACTGTTGTTACTGCTGAAATTCTTGAGCAAAAGCGTGATGACAAAATTATCATCTTCAAGAAAAAGCGCCGTCACAACTACCGTCGTAAAAATGGTCACCGTCAATCAGTGACTATTTTGAAAATTACTGAAATTGGTGGCGCTAAGAAAGCTGCTACCAAGAAAGCCCCAGCTAAGAAAGCTGAAGGCGACGCTGCTGAAGCAAAGAAAGCGCCTGCAAAAAAACCTGCGGCGAAAAAAGCTCCAGCAAAGAAGGCCGCACCGAAAAAAGCTGCAGCTAAAAAACCAGCTGCAAAAAAAGCTGATTAATTCGGATTGATTAAAGGAGATTAAGTCATGGCTCATAAGAAAGCTGGTGGTAGTTCACGTAACGGTCGCGACTCAGAAGGTCGTCGTCTTGGTGTTAAAAAATTTGGTGGTGAAAGCGTTCTAGCTGGTAACATCATCGTGCGTCAGCGCGGCACCAAAGTTTATCCTGGTCAAAATGTTGGCATAGGTAAAGACCACACTTTGTTTGCTCTTACCGAAGGTAACGTTCGCTTCGCTAAAGGTAAACTTGGTCGTTCTTACGTGCATGTGGACAATGCTGAGTAATCAGCGTCCTCAGACAGTATTTTGAAAAAGGGGATGCATGGTCATCCCTTTTTTTATTTGCCCCCTATCCTAAACTTTGGGTAATAATGGCAAACAAGTGAACACTTTTAAACAACAGGGACAAAACCCATGAAGTTTCATGATCAAGCACGTATTTATATCAAATCAGGTGCAGGCGGGGCAGGCTGTCAAAGCTTTCGCCGTGAGGCTTTTGTGGAATTTGGCGGCCCTGATGGCGGCGATGGTGGCCGTGGTGGCCATGTCTATGCCGAAGCCGTTCATGGCCTGAACACTCTAGTTGATTATCGTTATGCCCAGCACCATAAAGCCAAAACCGGACAACATGGCATGGGCCGTGATCGCACCGGCAAGGCAGGCGAAGATTTGGTCCTTAAAGTGCCCGTTGGCACGCAAATTTTTGATGAAGACCAAGAATTTATGATTGCCGATTTGGTTGAAGAAGGCCAGCGCGTGATGATCGCCCGTGGCGGTGAAGGTGGCTTGGGTAATGCCCACTTTAAATCATCCACCAACCGCGCACCGCGCCGCACCACCCCCGGTGGCCCAGCCGAAGAAATGACCATCTGGTTGCGTCTAAAGCTTATTGCCGATGCTGGTTTGGTTGGTCTACCTAATGCAGGCAAATCAACCTTTCTATCTGCGGCAACCCGCGCGCGTCCTAAAATTGCTGATTATCCATTTACGACGCTATCACCTAACCTAGGTGTTGTTTACCGTCATGGCGGTGAATTTGTAATCGCCGATATTCCGGGCCTTATTGAAGGCGCTTCAGAAGGCGTGGGGCTTGGCACCCGTTTCTTGGGTCATGTCGAGCGCACCCGTATTTTGCTGCATTTGGTTGATGGCTCATCCGAAGACATTGAAGCTGACTTTAAAACCATCCGAAATGAGCTGGAACAATATGATGGTGGATTGATTGAAAAGCCCACCATCATTGGTCTCAACAAATGCGATTTGTTGGATGACGAGGAAATTGCCGAGAAAAAAGCCTTGCTTGAATCCCTTAGTGGTCAAGAAGTGTTTGTTCTATCCGCAGCGGGGCAGTTACATCTTGATCCCGTTCTTGATGTAATGTCCTACACCGTGCTGGACGCAAAAAAGGCTGAATTGGAAGCCAAAGAACAAGAAGAAGCCGAAAAAGAAGCCCAACAACGCCTGGATGAAGGGGCCGATAGCACATGGTCGCCAATCTAGGGTTGCTGCAATCTTATCCACATAACAATCAGTTAGATGGACAAGTGATCGGCCTATACGGTGGATCATTCAACCCTGCCCACGCTGGACATTTGCACATTTCTAAAGAAGCCATCAAACGGTTTAAGGCCGACCAATTATGGTGGCTTGTAAGCCCGCAAAACCCGTTAAAATCAAAAGACCAGTTAGCCCCTTTTGAGCAGCGTTATGACAGCGCCTTAACCATGGCAGAGGGGCATCCAAAAATTCGAATCAGTGACTTTGAACAGCAATATGGGCTAACCTATTCCATCGATACCATCCGTGAATTGCAAGCGCGCTTTCCAAAAACCCACTTTTTTTATATGATTGGGGCCGATAATTTCGCGCTTTTTCACAAATGGCAAGGCTGGCAGGAAATTATGCACAGAATCCCCATTGCGATTTTTCCCCGACCGCGTTATTCTATGATGGCACGATGTGGGCTAGCGGCCCAAAGAATGCGCCATTTGATGGTGTCAGAGCGGGTGTTTAAAACACGCATACGTCAAGGGAAAATAGGCTGGACATTTATTGAATGCCGACAAAACCCTTTATCATCAACCGCCATTCGTGACGCTGGTTTGTTTCGTTGGTAAATCCTAGTGGGGGTTAATCCCATTAGGGCTAAATCCCGTCAGGGATCTTGTTTTGCAAAAAAGGAGCATTGTATTGCAAACAACTGAGGTACTATCCTCTAATCAGGATGCTGACCCTAAATTAGGAACATCATCCCTTCTTCACACCATCACCGAGTGCCTTGAAGATAACAAAGTAGAAGACCTACAAGTTATCGACCTGAAAGGCAAAACCTCCATCGCTGATTTTATGATTGTTGCATCTGGTCGCAGCCAACGCCACGTTGGTGCGGTTTCCAACTATCTAATCGACGCGTTGAAAGAAGGTGGTTTTGGCAGCCCAAATGTTGAGGGCTTGGCACAAGCTGACTGGGTATTGATTGATGCGGGCGACGTGATTGTTCATCTTTTCCGTCCCGAAGTACGCAGCTTCTATAATATCGAGAAGATGTGGACCGCTGACGTCAGTGAAGAAGACGTTATCAACTAAGCCTTATTCTGATAAGGGGCAAGGGGTGCAAACCGCCTATTCTATTGACATAGGCGGCAAGAGAGGTCAGCGCGCGTCATTTACCATCTGATCCATGATGATGCGCGTTGAACATAGGGTTTTAATGAAACTGACAATCATTGCCATAGGCCGTGTTGGCAAAGACCCTGAAGCGGCTATCATCGATCGCTATTTAAAACGCCTACCCAAAACCACCCAAATCATTGAACTGGAAGAGCGCCGCCCCATTAAAGGGGATGAGCGCAAGAAGCGTGAAGGTGAGAAAATTCTCGCTGCCATTCCTGATAGCTCATTCGTGGTGGCCCTGGATGAACGCGGCAAACAATTGCGCAGCACGCAATTTGCCCAAAAATGCAGCCACTGGCAAGACAGCCATGGCCACATCACTTTTCTGATCGGTGGTGCTGATGGCTTTTCTGACGATGTGTTTAAGCGTGCTGATACGAGATTATCTTTTTCTGACATGACATGGCCCCATATGATGGTTCGTGCCATGCTGATCGAACAACTGTATCGCGCCACCACCATTTTATCGGGCCATCCTTATCACAAAGACTAAACCACAGGGTCTTGCCTTAAATTTGTCCTGATTTGACGATTTAATTAGCACGTTAATTACCCACGGGAATTATCAAAGTTTTTGTTGGTTTTCACCCATTTTTCACGATATAACCAACAGTGAAAACCGTTGACGATTATTTTCTTATTAATAGAGGACTGGTTACCCCATGAACCCACAAGGTCACACCAAAAAGCCCGTTGTTTTATGTATTTTAGATGGCTGGGGCTATCGTGAAGACAGCAGCAATAATGCCATTAAATTAGCCAACACCCCCATTTATGATGATTTATGGAACAGCATGCCGCGTTCAATGATTCAAACCAGCGGCTTGGCCGTGGGGCTTCCTGATGGGCAAATGGGTAATTCCGAAGTGGGCCACATGAATTTGGGTGGCGGTCGTGTGGTAATGCAAGACCTACCCCGCATTGACAGTGCCATTGATGATGGCAGCTTGGCGCAAATTCCTGAATTAAAAGGCCTGATCGCCAGCCTTAAATCTAGCGGCGGCACCTGCCATATGGCGGGCTTACTATCGCCCGGTGGTGTGCACAGCCATTTGGACCATTTCATTGCCATGGCTAAAATTTTAACCGATGCGGGTGTGCCCTGTGTCCTGCATGGCTTTTTAGATGGCCGCGACACACCCCCCAAAAGCGCCTTAGAATTTATTGCCGCGTATGAAGACGGCATTAAAGACCTGAACAACGGTGGTATAGCCAGCCTAATCGGTCGTTATTGGGGTATGGACCGCGATCAACGCTGGGACCGTGTGGAGAAATCTTATCATTTAATGGTATCGGCCAAGGGTGAGAACTTTGCCAACGCCAAGACCGTGGTTTCTCAGGCTTATGAAAGCGATATAACGGATGAATTTGTTGAGCCAGCTGTGGTTGGCGACTATCAAGGCATGAAAGACGGTGATGCCGTATTGATGATGAACTTCCGTGCTGACCGAGCGCGTGAGATTTTATCAGCTCTTGCAGACCCTTCCTTTAATGAGTTTCAACGTGAGAACCAACCAACATTATGTGCGGCGGCGGGCTTGGTTGAATATTCAAATCATCATGCCAGCTTTATGACCACCCTATTCCCACCAGTAGAAGTGAGAAACAGCCTTGGAGAAGTGGTGAGTAACCTAGGCCTGAAACAATTACGCATTGCTGAAACTGAGAAATATGCCCACGTGACATTTTTCTTCAATGGCGGTGAGGAAAAAGTTTTTGATGGCGAAGATCGCATTCTAATCCCCTCGCCCGATGTTAAAACCTATGACCTGAAACCAGAAATGTCAGCGCCTGAGGTAACCGACAAATTAGTCGATGCTATTAAATCGGACAGGTATGATGTGATTGTGGTTAACTATGCCAACCCTGATATGGTTGGCCATACAGGGGTGTTATCGGCGGCTATTAAAGCGGTTGAAACCATTGACACTTGTATTGGCCGCGTCAAAGATGCTGTCTTAGAAGCAAACGGTGCCTTGCTGATTACCGCAGATCATGGCAATGTAGAGCTGATGGTTGATACCCTAACTGGCGAGCCACACACAGCCCACACTAATTGGGATGTGCCGTTATTATTGGTGGATAATGAAAGCCAAAACCAACGTTTAAGCAATGGTAAATTGGCTGACTTGGCACCGACAGTTTTAAGCTTGATGGGGGTTGATCAACCTGCTGAAATGACTGGGCGCAATTTGGTCTCGTAAGACCTTAGGCAATGGCGGAGGAGCCTTAAATACGTGAATAAAAGCCAAACAATACAAAGACTTATGTCTGCCGTTTGTGTGGCCGGATTATTTTCCGGAACTTTTGTTCTGAATACTGTTTCTCTTGCTAATCAAGACCAAAACGCCAAGCTCGAAAAGCTCGAAGAAGATATTGAAAAAACCAAACAAGACCGCGATAGGGTTCTTGAGCAGGTTGATGCCAGTCGCCAAGAAATGCGCTCTATCACCGCAGAACTGATTGTTCGCGCCCGCATCATTCAAGAAAAAGAATATGAAATGTCTTCCCTTGAAGAGGATATCAGTGCGTTGCAACGAACCGAGCGCCAACAGTTGCAAGACCTTGATGGCAAAAAGGCTCATATGGCCGAAACATTGGCGGCCCTAAGTCGATTGTCAGAGCGCCCACCTGCCCTTGGTCTGGCCCGCCCCGACGAAGCCATAGATACCGCCCGCAGTGCAAGCCTTTTGGCTAATGCCTTGCCCGAATTGAAAAAAGAGGCCGAGGCGATTAAAACGGCGCTTTCTGAAATTCAATCAACCCGCCTACAAATGGACGAAAAAAAGGACCAACTGTCTGCCACTTTGGCTGCGTCAGTTGAAGATAAGCGGGTTTTGGATGAGTTTTTAGACCGCCGCAAACAACGCTTTCAAGCCCTTCAAAGCAATGCCAATGAATTGGATACCAAGCTAAAACGTTTGGCGCGCAATGCCGCAACGTTAAAGGCGTTGTTGTTAAAGCTGGAAGAGGACAAAATCGAACGTGCCAAGGCCGCCGAAGATGCCGCCGAACGATTAGCACGGCGCAATAGATCAGAGCAACGTCAACAAAACTTAACCGCCCCAAGTGCCGACATTGAAAGCCTAACAGGCAAACGATTTGCTGAGGTGAAAGGTCGCATGCCACCACCTGTAAGGGGAAGAATCACCCAACGTTTTGGCCAGCAACTGGATGTCGAAAAATCCAAAGGTATCAAGATACAAACCCGTTATCAGGCGCAAGTTGTCGCGCCTCATGATGGAACCGTCGTATTTTCTGGGCCATTTCGCCATTATGGGCATATATTAATCTTGTCACATGACGACAATTATTACAGTCTATACGCAGGACTTGATCAACAAAGTGCGTTTGTCGGTCAATGGGTGTTAGCAGGTGAGCCATTAGGCAAAATGGCGACCCAAGACAAAAGCCCGCAAAGCCAACCTGAGTTGTATTTAGAATTGCGAAAAGGCGGTGATCCGATCAACCCATCACCGTGGATTAAATTTGAGAACAGAAAGGTCACAGGACCATGACAGCCTTCATCAAATCCATCAAAGCATTTAGCTTAACCTTGTGTGTAACATTTAGCTTTATCACATTGGCTGTGGGCAATGACGCTTTTGCCCTGCAGATGGACCAAATTAAAAGTCCGAAAGAGCAAAATACCTTTCGCCAGCTTGAATTATTGATGAATGTTTATGAGCGTGTGCGTGGCCAATATGTGGAAGAGGTTGATGAAGCTGAGCTTTTAGAAGGCGCCATTCGCGGCATGCTAAACACCCTTGATCCCCACTCAGGTTACATGGGGCCCGAGGCCTTTAAAGCCAACCGCATCAGATCAAAGGGCGAATATGGTGGTGTCGGCCTTGAGGTGGTTATGGATCAAGGCTTGTTACGCATTGTAGCACCGATGGATGATACCCCCGCCAGCCGCGCCGGCCTTAAAGCCGGCGATTTCATTACCCAAGTTGATGGCGAGGCCGTCTTTGGTATGGACGTTGATGCCGCTGCAGACCTTTTGCGCGGCCCTGTTGATAGTGAGGTTCGCCTAACCATTGCGCGTCGCGGTGAAGAAGAACCCTTTGACGTTACCCTCATTCGTCAAATCATCACCATTTCAGCCATTAGTCACCGTGTTGAGCGCGATCAAATTGGTTATATCCGCATGACCACTTTCAATAATGAAAAATTATCACGAGATTTACGCCGTGCCATTGAAGACATGCAAGCCGATATGGGCGATGACCTGCAAGGCTTAATCCTTGACTTGCGCAATAATCCCGGTGGTTTCTTGGACGAAGCAGTCAAAGTATCCGATTTCTTCCTAGAAAAAGGCGAAATTGTTTCGATGCGTGGTCGTGTTGCTAGCGAAAACGCCCGCTGGGATGCAACGCCGGGTGATATCACCAATGGCTTACCCATCGTCATTTTGGTTAATGCAGGTAGTGCGTCGGCCTCAGAGATTGTTGTCGGCGCCCTGCAAGACCATCGCCGTGCCACCATCATTGGCGACAAAACCTTTGGTAAAGGCGTTGTTCAATCCCTTATCCAGTTGGATGTTGACAAGGTGTTACGACTAACCACCGCGCGTTACTATACCCCTGCTGGCACCTCTATTCAGGCTAAGGGGATTGAGCCTGATATTTATATTGAACAGCCTAGAAGCCGCGGTGCGTATCGTGTGCGCCGCGAGGCTGACCTTGCTGGCCACATTGAAAACAGTGATGGTGAGGCAGAAGAAACCACCACCGAGGCACCATCAGGAAACACCCCAACATCCGATCAAGAGAATGCTGGTTCTGAAGAAAATGATGATGACAAGGAAGAAAACCAGCAGCCAGAAGATGCTCAGCTAACCTATGCCTTAGATTTACTGGAAAATGTTATCAAGACCAAAACTGGCAAAGGGGTTGTCAATTAACCCATTGTAATTTATATTTTTTTAGTGAAGCTATAAGGGCTTTAATGGGTACATTGGCATAAAGAGAGGCGCGCTGACCCGATGAAAGTGATCTTAATATTATGGTTCATCACCGGGTTGCTGGCGGGCGGCGTCTATTACGCTGCGGAACAGCAATTTGATCCGCGCCTTGTACCGCCCTCTGAAATCCCATCTACCCCCGCTATGGATCCTAGTAACCCGAACCAATCAGCCCTTTCTGATCAAATTAGTGTTCCCAATGATGGTCCAGTTTATGAAGAAGGTGCCAGCGGAGCCATTAATCGCGGTGCCGCCAATCCAGTAGAAGACTTTAGCGAGCCAGACCCATCTGAACTAACCATGAATAATGCTGACCCTGAGTTGGTTGAAAACAGTGAACACGGGCCCATCCCCATCACCATGAATGGTCGCCAACCGTGGCAATATTATGCGCGTCCTGACAACACAAACAATCAAACCCCCCGGGTAGCCATAGTTATTCGTGATATGGGCCTAAAGGCCAATCAAACAGAAATGGCCATACAACGCCTGCCCGGTGCTGTGACCTTTGCCTTCTCTGCTCAAGCCAGTGATCTCGATAAATGGATGAATGATGCCAAACAAGACACACACGAATCCCTGATGATGATCCCAATGGAACCGGTTAATTATCCCCAAGAAAACCCCGGCCCCCGCACCCTGGTGACCAATTTTGAATTTCAGCGCAATATATCAAACCTGCATTATTTCCTGAGCCGCACCAATGGCTATGTAGGCGTGATGAACGATATGGGTGGGCGCTTTACCGCCAACCGCAACGCTATGAAAGATTTAATGATTGATCTGCAGCGTCGCGGTCTCATGTTCCTTGATGCGCGCACCAGTGAATTTTCTGTGGCGGCCACGGCGGCTAGAAATGCGGGCCTGCCGCGCGCCATCAATGACAGAAACATTGATCAACGCCTTACCGCACAAGATATTGATCGCGCATTGAATGAATTAGAGGGTATTGCCAACACTTATGGTGCCGCGGTCGGGGTTGGTCGCCCCTATCCCATCACCATTGGTCGATTAAATCAATGGATCCAAAGCTTGCCTTCCAAAGGCATTAAATTAGTTCCCATTACCGCTGTCGCTAATCGACAGCCTATCAGGTAAGAGTTTTACAATGAGTCATGTTGATTTGTCACTTTATCGCCCTTGTGTAGGGCTTATGCTGTTGAATGAACACGGCCAAGTTTGGGTTGGTGAGCGCATTGACACTCCCGGTGCTTGGCAGATGCCGCAAGGCGGTATTGATGAGGGTGAAAGCCCCTTAGAAGCTGCTCTAAGGGAAATGGAAGAAGAGATTGGCCTCACCAAGGATAAAGTTGAGATTATTCAAAGTTTGGATGATTGGGTAACCTATGATTTACCGCCGGAAAAACAGAATAAACTGTGGGGTGGTAAATATATTGGTCAACGCCAAATCTGGTTCCAGATGCGCTTTAAAGGCCAAGATAGTGATATCAACATAGCAACGGAACACCCCGAATTTAGCAAGTGGCATTGGATTAATATGGATGATCTGCCACGATTCATTGTTCGCTTTAAGCGGGCTGTTTATCAAGAAGTGATTAATATTTTCACCAGTCTGCCCGATAAAAAGATGGCTTATAAGAATGAATTAGAAGTGTTGTCTCATCAACATTTTGACTTTGATGAAAATGATATTGAATGGGCCGATGGCCAACATTTATACCGTTGGTGGCTGAATCAACGAACCGACAAAAGCAGCTTTCCATCGAGGCGTCAATTTAATCCCAAAGACCATACTTCGATCTTATCCTTTATCTTTCTGTTTAATGTCCACTGGCATGACGGTGATCCACACTTTGACATTCGCCTAATGGGTAGCGAACATATTGATTTTATGGGCTATGATGCGACGGGTTATAAAGTCGAACAAATGTTGGGTGGCGATACCCTTAAAATACGTTTTCTTGAGTTGATTAAAAAGGGTCAACCCTATTTGGCAAAGGACGTACCCCTGCCATGGACCGATGAGAAATACAAAACCTATGACGCCCTCATGCTGCCTTTGTCTGAAGATGGTGTCACCATCAACATGATTATCTCCCATATTCATTATAAAAATTAATATGTCTTACGCTTTACCGAAAGGCATTTGTTTAACCACAATAAAAAGCCCGGCACCATCATCTGGTACCGGGCTTTTATATGTGTTTTAGTCAGCTAAACTTAGCTTAGTTTAAAGCAGAAAGCATGCTTTCATAATGAGCCAACTCTTGCTCTGCATGAAGACGACGCTCAGCCGTTTGGGCATCAGCAATATCTTCTTTTGCATTAGCAATACGTTGCTCGATATCAGCTTTAGACATATCTTCTTTGGCGATCGCTTCTTCCGCCAAAATAACCAAGCCTTTGCTGTTAACTTCAGCAAAACCGCCATTAACGAATAGCTCTTTCACTTCGCCACCCATATCAACGGTAATGATACCGGTGCGGATGGTCGACATGACAGGGGCATGATTTGGGAGAACTTGGAAATCACCATCTGTGCCTGGAACGACAACGCTTGCAACGTCGGCATCCATCAAAAGACGCTCTGGCGAGACCAATTCAAAATGCAGTGCCTGGGACATATCAGGATCCCTTTCCTTAACAATTCGTCAAAATTAAGCAGCGTCAGCAGCCATTTTCTCAGCTTTAGCAATTGCTTCGTCGATTGTACCAACCATGTAGAAGGCACCCTCTGGAAGGTGATCATACTCACCAGCAACAATTGCTTTAAAGCCTTTGATGGTTTCTTCTAGTGATACAAACACACCAGGGAAGCCAGTGAAAATCTCTGCTACGTGGAATGGCTGAGACAAGAAACGCTGGATCTTACGGGCACGGGCCACAACCAACTTATCTTCCTCTGACAATTCGTCCATACCCAAGATCGCAATGATGTCTTGCAAAGACTTATATTTCTGAAGAACTTCTTGAACTTCACGAGCCACTTGATAGTGCTCTTCACCCAAAATGCGTGGGTCAAGAATACGAGAGGTACTGTCCAACGGATCCACAGCAGGGTAAATACCCAATTCTGCAATCTGACGGCTCAATACGGTTGTCGCATCCAAGTGAGCAAATGATGTAGCAGGTGCAGGGTCAGTCAAGTCATCCGCAGGTACGTAAACGGCCTGTACAGATGTAATTGAACCCTTCTTAGTAGTGGTAATACGCTCTTGCAGTGCCCCCATGTCGGTTGCCAATGTAGGTTGGTAACCCACCGCTGAAGGAATACGACCCAACAATGCAGACACCTCAGAACCCGCTTGTGTAAAGCGGAAGATGTTGTCGATGAAGAATAGTACGTCTTGACCTTCTTGGTCACGGAAATATTCTGCCATGGTCAAACCTGTCAAAGCCACACGAGCACGCGCTCCTGGAGGTTCGTTCATCTGACCATAAACCAAGGCAGCTTTTGATTCGCCTTCTAGCTTAATAACGCCACTGTCGATCATTTCGTGGTAAAGGTCGTTACCCTCACGAGTACGCTCACCAACACCAGCGAATACAGAGTAACCACCGTGACCCTTCGCAATGTTGTTAATCAACTCCATGATCAATACGGTTTTACCAACACCGGCACCACCGAATAGACCAATTTTACCACCCTTTGCGTAAGGTGCTAGTAGGTCAACAACCTTAATACCTGTTACCAAAACTTCCTGTTCAGTTGACTGATCAACATACTCAGGCGCTTGGGCGTGAATAGGGGCAAGTGATTTGGTTTCAACCGGACCAAGTTCGTCAATCGGCTCGCCGATTACGTTCATGATACGACCCAATACTTCAGGACCAACAGGTACTGAAATTGGCGCGCCAGTGTCAGTTACCTTGGCACCACGTACCAAACCTTCAGTAGCGTCCATCGCAATGGTACGTACAGTGTTTTCACCCAAATGCTGTGCGGTTTCCAAAACAAGGCGTTGACCATTGTTTTCGGTTTCCAAAGCGTTAAGAATATCAGGCAGTTGTCCTTCAAACTGCACGTCAACCACAGCACCAATTACCTGTGTAATGCGGCCAACATTCTGAGCTTCAGCCATGTTATATAACTCCTGTTTCCAGTGACAAGCCGGGCTTAAAGCGCCTCGGCTCCAGCAATAATTTCAACCAATTCGGTGGTGATCGCCGCTTGACGAGAACGGTTATAAACCGTGGTCAATCGATCAATCATATCACCGGCATTCCGGGTGGCGTTATCCATCGCAGTCATACGAGCGCCTTGCTCACTGGCTGCGTTTTCCAACAACGCCTTATAAACCTGCACACCGACATTGCGGGGCAAAATGGTATCAAGAATCTCTTCTTGACCCGGTTCATATTCGTAAATAGCACCTTTCAGATCGGCTTCTTCTTCACCCTCAGCCACTTCTGGAATTGGGGTCGGAATAAGCTGCTGCTCTGTTACAATTTGCACGAGGGCAGATTGGAACTTAGCAAAGAACAGGCTGCAAACATCGAACTCACCATCTTCATACATTTTCAACAAACGCTGAGAGATAGCTTGGGCGTCACTGAAGCCCAATTTCTTGACCTCAGAAAGGTCAACAACATCGATGATTTTCTTGCCATATCGTCCTTTAAGAACAGCATAGCCTTTTTTGCCAACGCACAAAATCTTAACAGTTTTGCCGTCAGCAATAAGCTGATCAATTTTCGCTTGGGCCGCCCGCACGATTGAGGTGTTAAAACCACCACACAATCCGCGTTCCGATGTTGCCACCACAACTAGGTGAACATCATTGCTGCCATTCCCAACCAAAAGCGGCGAACCGCCCGGTTGGTTAGCAACACTGGCGCCAAGACCAGAAAGGACAGCTTCCATCCGCTCTGCATAAGGGCGAGCGGCTTCGGCGGCCTCTTGCGCACGACGCAATTTTGAGGCCGCAACCATTTTCATGGCTTTCGTGATCTTCTGCGTTGATTTAACGCTGTTGATCCGATTTTTTAAGTCCTTAAGGCTGGGCATGTGCTCTGGCCTCTATTAATAAGGGTTCAAGCTCTTATGCTGCAAAGTTAGCAGCGAACTTATCCAAAATGTCTTTCAGTTTTTGCTCAGTCTCAGGCGAGATTTTTTGCTCGTCACGGATTGAAGCCAAAACATCCTGATGCTTAGCACGTACTTCACCAAGGAAAGCTTCCTCGAAGTGAGTTACTTGCTCAGTGGCGATACCGTCCAAATAGCCGTTCACACCCGAGAAGATTGAAACAACCTGCTCTTCAACGGTTAATGGAGAGTATTGAGCCTGCTTCAAAAGCTCTGTCAAACGCGCACCGCGGTTCAACAACTTTTGAGTAGCAGCATCAAGATCAGAACCGAACTGAGCAAACGCAGCCATCTCACGATACTGAGCTAGTTCTAGCTTAATAGAGCCAGCAACTTGCTTCATCGCTTTGATTTGTGCCGCAGAACCCACACGAGATACTGATAGACCTACGTTAATTGCAGGACGAATACCTTGGTAGAACAATTCAGTTTCTAGGAAGATCTGACCATCGGTAATTGAAATCACGTTGGTCGGAATGTACGCAGACACGTCACCCGCTTGTGTTTCAATGATAGGAAGGGCAGTCATAGAACCCGCGCCGTTCTCGTCGTTCAATTTCGCAGCGCGCTCTAGCAAACGGCTATGAAGATAGAATACGTCACCAGGATAAGCTTCACGTCCAGGAGGACGACGTAGCAACAATGACATCTGACGGTAAGCAACAGCTTGCTTTGACAAGTCATCATAGATGATCAAGCTGTGCATGCCGTTATCACGGAAATATTCACCCATGGCACAACCAGTGTATGGTGCCAAGAACTGCATAGGAGCAGGATCAGAAGCGGTCGCTGCAACAACGATAGAATATTCCATCGCGCCAGCGTCTTCCAAAGATTTCACAATCTGTGCAACCGTAGAACGCTTTTGACCAACTGCAACATAAATACAGTATAGCTTTTTGCTTTCGTCATCGCCTTGGTTAATTGGCTTTTGGTTGATGATCGCATCAATCGCAACAGCTGTTTTACCTGTTTGACGGTCACCAATGATCAACTCACGCTGACCACGTCCGATTGGCACCAAGCTGTCAACAGCTTTCAAACCAGTTTGCATTGGCTCATGCACAGATTTACGAGGGATAATACCAGGGGCTTTCACCTCAACACGGCTGCGAGTAGCATCTTCAATCGGGCCTTTGCCATCGATTGGGTTACCCAAGCCGTCAACCACGCGACCCAATAGACCCTTGCCAACAGGAACGTCAACAATGGTACCGGTACGCTTAACGGTATCACCTTCTTTAATTCCGCGGTCATCACCGAAGATAACCACACCCACATTGTCGTTCTCAAGGTTAAGAGCCATACCCTTAACACCACCGTTGAATTCAACAAGCTCACCGGCTTGAACATTGTCCAAACCAAACACGCGAGCAATACCGTCACCAACAGAGAGAACCTGACCAACTTCAGATACTTCTGCGTCAGCGCCAAAATTGGCAATCTGATCTTTCAATACCTTGGAAATTTCCGCAGCCCGGATATCCATGAGTTAAACCCCTTTCATCGATAATTTGAGGTTTTCAAGTTTCGTTTTTAATGAACTGTCAACCATTTGAGAACCGACCTTAACAATCAGTCCACCGAGTAAACTTTCGTCTACTTTTAATTCAAATGTAACATCTTGACCCGTAATTTCTTTCAGCTTTTTACCAAGAGCATCAGTTTGAGCCTTAGTAAGCTTCTTGGCTGATGTCACTTCGGCGTTAATTTCGCCATTGTGATCTGCCAACAAACGACCGAAAGAAGTAATAGCGCCAGATAGAATGTTTAAGCGACGGTTAGCCACCAAAACACCCAAGAAATTTTTAACCGTGTCAGCTAACTTCAGTTCAGCGACAACGCTTTCAACTGCTTTAACTTGCTCGGCCTGACCCAAAAGAGGGCTGTTGACGATATTTGAGAATACTTCACTTTCGGACAAAAGTGCTGAAAGCTTATTCAGATCGGAATTGACAGCATCAAGGGCATTTCCCTCGGATGCTAAGTCAAAAAGTGCGAGAGCATATCGCCCTGTCACACCGGACACGATGGCTTTGTTGGAAGACAAGACCCGACGTTCCTTTTGATCTGTGGCAGCCTAAATCGCAGTAAAAATGATTTATTTTGCCGGTTAAACAAGCTTGATAAATAATGCGCCTCGAGGTTTCCCTCATATGAAGCTATCGGGCGCTTGCTAGCACATGCTTTGAAGGGTTTCAAGATGCTTTAGCATTTTCTTGAAATATTATTTTCTAGAAAGGGAGAACCCTTTAAATTCTGCGGGTTCTTAAACCACACAAGAACGCCATCTTAAAAGAAACTATAGGGGTCAATATCAACTTTAACCCGAACCTTGCCCATTTTCCCCGCTTTTTCGAGCCATTGACGAATCATTTTTTGTAAAGCGATGCCCGCTTCAGCCTTCATCAGCAAGCGATAACGATATTGACCACGCAATAAAGCCAAGGGCGCAGGGGCGGGTCCTAACACACCAACACCTTTATAATGCGGTGCTGTAGCTGCCAATCGTCTGGCCGCTTTAATCACCAACCCCTCATCAGGGCCAGATACAATCAGTGCTGCCAATCGTCCAAAGGGTGGCATGTGGTGGGTTTGGCGCGATTCCATATCGGCCTTTAAAAAGGCTTGCTGGTCCCCCGCTTTAAGCGCCTCATTAACAGGATGATCTGGCTGATAGGTTTGAATATAAACGTTACCCTTGGCCGAATCACGCCCTGCTCGCCCCGCCACTTGTGACAATTGCTGCCATGTGCGTTCACCCGCCCTAAGGTCACCGCCCTTCAGACCCAAATCAGCATCAATCACGCCCACCAATGTAAGTCCCGGAAAGTGGTAACCCTTTGTCACAATCTGGGTGCCGACAATTATATCCACCGAGCCTGATATGATTTGATCAATAGCCGCCAAAGTTTCCTCGGTGGTGGGCAGGGTATCACTGGTCATCGACAAGATGCGCGCTTCGGGGAACAGATTGCCTACCTCTTCCACAATACGTTCAACCCCCGGGCCGCAAGGTACAAGACTGCCCTCCTCATGGCACTCAGGACATTCATCGGGGGTGCGCATGCCATAACCACAATGATGGCACAGCACCTGACCGCGCTGGCGATGCTCCACCAACCAACTGGTGCAATGGGGGCAGGTTAAACGCTCACCACAGGTACGGCATAGGGTTAAGGGTGCATAACCGCGCCTGTTGAGAAACAACATGGCTTGTTGTTTTTGCTCCAACTTCTCTGCCAAAGCCTTTTCTAAACTGGGCGATATCCAACGCCCTGATGGTGGTTGATCGAGACGCATATCGACCAAGCTAACATCCGGCAGGGTGGCCCCGCCATGGCGTAATCGCATGGTTAAATGCTGATATTTACCTTGTTCAACATTATGCAGGCTTTCATAAGAAGGTGTCGCACTGGCTAATATGATTGGAATTTTTTTAAAGGACGCTCGTACCACCGCCATATCACGGGCGTGATAGAAAACCCCTTCTTCCTGTTTAAAACTAGGGTCGTGTTCTTCATCGACAATGATCAGCGCCAAATCGCGAAACGGTAAAAACAGGGCTGATCGTGCCCCCACCACCACACGGGCATGACCTTCCGCCACACCTTTCCAAGCGCGCCTCCGCTCTGCTGTGCCCATATTGGAATGCCAAACCACGGGCTTGACCCCAAAGCGCGCCTCAAACCGATCCAACCATTGGCTGGTTAGGGCAATTTCGGGCAGCAACACCATCACTTGCCCATCATGATAAGGCTTTTCAAGCACAGCTTTAATGGCCTCAAAATAAACCTCGGTTTTACCAGACCCTGTTACCCCTTCAAGTAAGGCTGGCTTAAAACCACCTTCTTTTATATTTACCAAAAGCGCCGTTGCCGCTTGATGCTGTTCATCATTGAGGGTGGGCCATTGGCCCGTCACTTTTGGCTGCTGGTATTTTTTATCAACGCCTTGTTCAATACCTACAAGAGTGCCACAGCTAATAAGGCCGCGCACAACCCCTTCACCAACACCAGCCACATCAGCAATCTGACGAACGGTCATAGCGCCATGACCTTTAACCGCATCCAGCGCGCGTTGGCGCGGCGGCGTTAGGCGTTCAGGAATTTCACCACCAGCAAAATAAACCATTTTGATCGGTGTTGCCTTAAAGGCCTGACGGGTACTAAGAGCCATACGTAGCACCAACCCCGGGTCACTAAGAGTATAATGCGCCACAAAGTCGATGGTTTGGCGTAAATCATCCCGCATCGGCGGCACATCAATGATATTTTCTATCAATTTTAATTTATGAAGCGGATATTGTTTAGTTTTAGAGGTTGCGTTTTCTTCTGCCCCAGAGATTTCCTCCGGTAGATCCCACACCACGCCAGGAGACACCTTGCCACCCACCTTGACCCAAACAAAACTGCCAAGAGGCGGGCAGTCGCCATCAACACGATAATCAAGTGGACCTTTTAACGGCATTGGCAATAAAACAGCCACGCGATGCTGACCCTCAAAGCTGTCGCTTTGTTGATCTGGATCCTGTTTTTGGAACGCATCAAGCTGCATGTTTTCATCCCCTTTAAGGGCGACCTTAATGCGGTTAATCCTAAAGGGCAATCACCAGCTTTTGTGAGAAGACAATAAAATTGACATAAGCACTTTTTCAGAATATTTATTTTGAAAAAGTGCTTATGTCCTCACACAATGCGTTTTGTCTTTTTTTTAGGACTTATCTTCCCTTTAACCATCTCACGGGGTAAGATTGCCAAAAGGTTTAGACGGTGCCTTAATTGGGGAAAAAGAAGCATGCCAACAACAACCGAGCAAAGTGACCTTGCCCTTTTGCTGGATAGCAATAAAGCTGTGCAAGGTCTTGTGGTTGGCTTTTTAACCTTTCTCACCTCAGAACGGCGCTATTCTGCCCATACTGTGGCGGCTTATGAGCGCGATCTCAGATTTTTCTTTCAGTTTTTAAACAGCTATTTAGGCGAAAGCCCCACAAAACACGATTTGGAAAAATTGAAAGTGCGTGACTTTCGCGCCTTTTTAGCCGAGCGCCGCCGCGCTGGTGTGTCAGCCCGATCAGTGGCGCGGGCACTTTCATCACTGCGCAGTTTTTTTCGTTATTTGGATTTGTCCGAGGGTGTGAAAAACACCCACCTTCATAATGTCAGCGCGCCCAAATTGGATAAAAGCCTTCCACGCCCGCTATCCCCCAACGACAGCCTTGATGTGATGGATAATATTTCTGCCTTTGAAACGCAGGATTGGGTGGTGGCCCGCGATGTAGCGGTGGTGACCCTGCTTTATGGCTGTGGGTTGCGCATCAGCGAGGCCTTGTCCCTGAACCAAAGCCAAGCGCCAAAAGGCGACAGTATGCGCATTCGCGGTAAACGCAACAAAGAACGCTTGGTGCCGCTCTTGCCACAGGTGATAAGAGCCATTACACGCTACCAAGACCTGTGTCCCTTCCCCCTTAAGAAAGACGACCCTTTGTTTGTGGGTGTTCAGGGCAAGCGGTTAAATCCGCGTATTATACAAAAGGCGATGGAGAAAGTGCGCAAAAGCCTTGGTCTGCCCGAAAGCGCCACGCCGCATGCCCTGAGGCACAGTTTTGCCACGCACCTTTTAGCAGCAGGTGGTGATTTACGCACCATTCAAGAATTGTTGGGCCATGCTAGCCTAAAGTCAACCCAACATTATACCGATGTGGATAGTGAAGGTTTATTATCAATTTACGACAAAGCTCACCCAAGGTCATGATCAGGGATACTTTACTCTGACCAGTTGACAGGGCCTATTTCAGAAATGACCTTATTGAGATTATCAATCAATTCATCAGTGACCCTCTTTGAACAGGCAATGTGGAAGGCTGGGCCCTGTTTTATTTCTTCAAGATGGCTATACATGACTAGTTTCTTAGAAAACTCATCCCACCCTTCAATGTGATCCGCGAATGATCTCGCCATGATGACAAAATCATATTGTTGATCATATATCATGCGGGTCATGCGCTGTGTGGAAAGACTTACCGACGTTAAGTTTTCTTCAACAATAGATTTTAGAGGTTTATTGTATGCAGATCCACGAGGATAAATACCCGTAAAACCAGCACTTATCAAATCTGCCAAAGACTTTGCTGCAGCGATTTCTTCATCATCTTTCAGAGCAACAATCACATAGCCCCTAGAGTGACCAATGGCCTGGGTAAATTTTAGGAACTTTTCGCGTTCAGGGGTTTTAATATAATAATAGCCACAGCCAGGGCGCACATTGCGTTTAAGAAACTCGATTTGCTCGTCCCAGTTCAACCACCAACGACTGGTTGCGACCCCAGCTTTTTCAAAAACCTTTTCAGAATAACGCCCGACAATGCTGTCAGACTTATTACGTGAATCAAGGCCGCTTGATAACAGCAAAACTGCATCATCTTGGGCATACACCCTTGATGCTGCATCGTAAGCCATTAGCACCATCAAAACGCATATCAATCTAAAGAAAGCCATTAGGTAAAATATTCTTCCAATAGTGGCACGTACTTGTTCAGTTTCTTAATACAGGTGTCTAATAACACTCAATCGCTCATAAATAAAGCAACAAACAATGGTCAAACATAAAAAAGGCAGCAACAAATTGTCACTGCCTTTTTATTAATTTTTCTACCGCAGTCTTAGGGGACGGCACTATATCCCCCCCCTAAAGCCTTAAGCGACCCTACATATGTATTGGCTTATCGTAAGCGGCCATTGCAGCTTCTTTGGTTGCTTCAGTGTGGGTTGGGTGAGCGTGACATGTCAAAGCAATGTCTTCTGCACTAGCGCCAAATTCCATTGCCAAGGCAACTTCCGCAATCATCGTGCCCGCCAATGACCCAATGATATGCGCACCGATGACTTTATCAGTGGCTTTATCGGTTAAAATTTTCACGAAACCATCGGTATCGCGATTGGCTTTGGCACGACTGTTTGCGGTGAACGGGAACTTACCCACACCCACATCAATGCCTTTTTCTTTAGCCTCTTCGGTGGTTAAACCAACAGACGCCACCTCAGGCATGGTGTAAACAACGCCTGGGATCACATCATGGTTACAATAACCGGTCATGCCAGCGATGTTTTCAACCGCCGCAACGCCTTCATCTTCGGCTTTGTGCGCCAACATAGGGCCTTCAACCACATCACCAATGGCCCAAATGCCCGGAACATTGGTTGAGAAGTCGTGGTTAATCTTAATACGACCACGATCATCCATTTGAACGCCAACCTTATCAAGACCCAAACCTTCGGTATAAGGGGTACGACCAATCGCCACCAACACAACGTCGGCTTTAATCTTTTCTTCGTCACCACCCTTAGCAGGCTCAACCGTTACAGTAGCTTGGGTTTTCGAGGTTTTAACATCAGTTACTTTGGTGCCCGTTTTCAATTTGAACCCTTGTTTCTTCAAGATACGGGCAAAGTTTTTGCGAACCTCACCGTCCATACCTGGCAAAATCTCGTCCAAATATTCAACAACGGTCACCTCAGCACCAAGACGCTTCCACACAGAACCCATCTCAAGGCCAATAACACCGCCGCCGATCACAACCATATGCTTTGGCACTTTTGGCAGGCTCAAAGCCTCGGTTGAGGTCACAACAACCTTACCATCAACCTCAACACCCGGTAATTGCGCCACATCAGAACCTGTTGCGATGAGAATATTTTTGGTTTTAAGGGTTTCACTGCCACCATCGTTAAGGTCTACCTCAACAGTGTCAGCTGCACTTACTTTACCCCAACCTTTGACATAGGTTACTTTGTTTTTCTTGAACAAAAACTCAATGCCGCCCGTCAGTTCAGTAACAGCGGTGTCTTTGTTTTCCATCATAGCGTCTAGATCAAGCGATAATTTATCAACCTGGATGCCGAACTGCTCAAAATGGTGTTGTGCTTCATGATATTTTTCAGAGGCATGCAACAAAGCCTTGGATGGGATACATCCCACGTTCAAGCATGTGCCGCCCAATGAACCGCGTTTTTCAACACAGGCTGTTTTCAAACCCAATTGCGCCGCCTTAATAGCAGCTACATAACCGCCTGGGCCACCGCCAATGACAACAACGTCATATTGTTCACTCATGTTTCAATTCCTTATCAATCAAATCTTTTTTAGCTTAAATGTCCAGCAACAAACGGTCTGGGTTCTCAATACAATCTTTCACACGCACCAAGAAGGTTACCGCCTCGCGGCCATCAATGATGCGGTGGTCATAAGAAAGCGCCAAATACATCATTGGACGAACAACAATCTCACCGTTCACAACCATCGGGCGCTCTTGAATTTTGTGCATACCCAAAATGCCTGATTGTGGTGGGTTCAAAATAGGGGACGACATTAATGAGCCAAACACACCACCGTTTGAAATCGTGAACGTACCGCCCATCATTTCATCAATGGTTAGTTTGCCATCACGGGCACGACGACCAAAATCACCAATGGTTTGTTCAGTTTTGGCAAAGCCCATTTTATCAGCATCGCGCACTACAGGCACCACAAGGCCACCCGGACTAGAAACCGCAACACCAATGTCATAATGATTTTTGTAAACAATCTCATCACCATCAATTTCAGCATTTACCGCTGGAATTTCTTTCAAGGCATGACAACAAGCTTTGACAAAAAAGCTCATAAAGCCAAGGCGTACACCGTGCTTTTTCTCAAACTCCTCACGGTATTTAATGCGGGCATCCATCACTGCAGACATGTCAACTTCGTTATAGGTGGTCAACATGGCGGCGGTGTTTTGCGCGTCTTTCAGACGTTCTGCAATACGCTTACGAAGGCGGGTCATTGGCACACGCTCTTCACGCGGGCCTTCATCAACAACCGACGCAGAAGACGATGATGAAGCACCACCAGATTTCTTAGCAGAACCATTATCAATAGCAGCCTGAACATCAGCTTTAGTTAGGCGTCCATCTTTGCCTGTACCACCAATTTTGGTGACATCCAAATCATGATCAGCAACCATTTTACGAACCGCTGGCGACATTGGTTGGTCTTCAGATCCAGGCTTGCCTTTAGGGGCATCATCTTTTGAAGACGACTTTTCCGCTGGCTTATCGTCAGACTTGCTTTCAGATTTATCAGAAGAAGAGGATTCTTTTTTGTCGTCACCACTCTCTGACTTTTTGACAGATGCCGATCCACTGGCATCAACCATGGCCAAAACGGCATTTACCTCAACCGTATCACCCTCAGAAACCAAATGTTCAACAATGGTGCCAGCGATGGGCGAATTTACTTCCATCACAACTTTATCTGTTTCTAACTCAGCAACAGGTTCATCTTCACCAACACTATCACCTGGTTGTTTAAACCATTTACCAACAGTTGCTTCGGTGATTGATTCACCAAGGGTTGGGACACGTATTTCTTCAGCCATATGACTGCTCCATTCTCTGTTACAAACGCTTGATTAAACGCTAAGCGCTTGATCAATCAATTCTTCTTGCTGGCGTGCGTGCTTGCTCGCCAATCCGGTTGCTGTTGCGGCACTGGCCAAACGACCTGCATAATGAGGGCGAGAAACAGCTGCCGGGATTTTCTCTAAAGCTTCTTCAATAAGTGGGTTCACAAAGAACCATGCGCCCATGTTTTTAGGCTCTTCCTGACACCACACCACGCGCTCTAAGTTATCAAAACGCGATAATTCTTTTACAATTGGTGATGTCGGGAACGGATACAACTGCTCAACACGTAAGATATAAGTGTCGGCTTGCTTGCGCTTATTACGTTCTTCCAATAGATCATAATAAACTTTACCCGAACATAGAATAACGCGCTTAATATCCTTGTCAGCTTTCAACTTGATGTTATCTTCAGGATTTGGCTGAGCATCATCCCATAATACGCGATGGAACTCGCTACCCACACCCATTTCATCCAAGGTTGAGACCGCACGCTTATGACGCAATAATGACTTAGGCGTCATCATGATCAAAGGCTTGCGGAAATCGCGTTTCATTTGGCGGCGCAAGATATGGAAATATTGCGCTGGGGTGGTGCAATTTGCTACTTGCCAGTTATCTTCAGCACTTGACTGTAAATAACGCTCTAAACGCGCTGATGAGTGTTCAGGACCTTGACCCTCATAACCATGCGGTAACAACATCACCAAACCAGACATGCGCAGCCATTTGGCCTCAGCCGATGAAATGAACTGGTCAATAATCACCTGCGCACCATTGGCAAAGTCACCAAATTGTGCTTCCCACAGAACAAGGGAACGCGGCTCAGCCAAGCTATAACCATATTCATAACCCAGAACACCCATTTCGGAAAGTGGACTATCCAAAACTTCAAAGCGCGCTTCTTTATTTAGGGTGTTTAGCGGGCAATAGGTATCTTCGGTTTTTTGATCGACAAACACTGAATGTCGTTGGCTAAAAGTACCGCGGCGACTATCCTGACCTGATAGGCGGATTGGGTAACCCTCCATTAACAAGCTACCATAGGCCAAGGCCTCAGCCGTGGCCCAATCAAAACCAGCGCCATCATCAAACATTTTTGCTTTGGCGTTAAGAACGCGTTTTAAGGTGCGGTGCAAGTTGAAACCATCAGGCGCTTCGGTCAGTACCTTACCAATATCGCGTAACACATCAGTGCTAACACCGGTTTCAGCGCGGCGAGCGCCTTTACCTGCCAAGTTAAGCCCAGACCATTTGCCTTCTAACCAATCTGCCTTGTTTGGCTTGTAATTATTGGCTGATTCAAACGCCGTTTCTAAACGCTCAACAAAGGCTTTTACTTCTGCTTCATATTCTTCGGTGGTGATTTGGTTTTCACGGACCAAACGATCACGATATAATTCAGCCACATAGGTATGATTTTTAATATTGGCATACATCAATGGCTGTGTGAATGATGGCTCGTCGCCCTCGTTATGGCCATAACGGCGATAACACAACATATCAACCACCACATCTTTGTGGAAAGTTTGGCGAAACTCAGTAGCAATTTTTGTCGCCCAAACAACCGCTTCAGGGTCATCACCATTAACGTGGAAAATAGGCGCTTGTACCGCTTTTGCCATATCAGAAGGGTAAGGACCAGAACGTGAGAATTGCGGCGCGGTGGTAAAGCCAATTTGGTTGTTCACCACAAAATGGATGGTACCGCCAACGTCATAACCTGAAAGGCCAGACATCATAAAGCATTCCGCCACAATGCCTTGTCCTGCAAAGGCTGCATCACCATGAAGAAGAACCGGCATCACTTGGGTGCGATTGGCATCATCTTTTTGCTGTTGCTTGGCACGAACACGACCAATAACCACCGGATCCACCGCTTCAAGATGCGATGGGTTGGCATTCAGCGTTAAGTGAACCTCATTACCATCAAAGCTACGGTCAGAAGACGTACCAAGGTGATATTTCACATCACCAGATCCCTCAACATCATCAGGGTTCGCGCTGCCGCCATGAAACTCATGGAACAGGGCTTCAAATGACTTACCCATCACATTGGTCAAAACATTTAAGCGACCACGATGCGGCATGCCCAAAACAATCTCATTCAGACCCATTTGGCCGCCGGTTTTGATAATCGCTTCAAGGGCTGGAATAAGCGCCTCGCCACCATCAAGACCAAAACGTTTGGTGCCAATATATTTACGTGCCAAAAACTTCTCAAATTGCTCGCCTTCGATTAACTTTGACAAGATGGCTTTTTTACCATTATCGGTAAATTGAATTTCTTTATCGCGGCCTTCAATGCGTTCTTGCAACCACGACTTAATTTCAGGGTCGTTGATGTGCATAAATTCAACACCAACGTTTGAGCAATAGGTGCGCTTCACAATCGCCAATATTTCGCGAATGGTGGCAAATTCCATCCCCAAAACATTATCCAAAAAAATCGGACGATCCAAATCATCAGGACCAAAGCCATAGGTAGATGGCTCAAGCTCAGGATGGGCAGGACGATCTTCTAATCCCAAAGGATCAAGATTAGCCAACAAGTGGCCACGCACACGGTAAACACGGATCATCATCAAGGCGCGAATACTATCAAGCGTTGCCGCTTTGATGTCTTCGCCGCTTAACTTACCTTTAGCACCGCCTTTGCCGTCTTTTGCCTTTGATAAGGGCGGCAAAGTGCCCGGAACAAGGGCGTCGGTCTCTTCATTTTGCGGTTGCGGCGGCCAGTCTTGGCGACCCCATGAAGGACGATAGCCACCATCGGTTGACATGCCCTCAACACCCGCTTCAAGGTGCGCAAAATAATCTTGCCAGCCTTGATCCACGCTTAAAGGATCATCCAAATAGCGTGCATACATTGCTTCAATCACTTGCGGTGATGAGACTGCTAAAGAATTAGGGAAATCCATAGTAATCCTGCCAATCTTTCAAAAAAAGTGAAAGGGGATGCCGAGACAACCTCAGCATCCCTAAAAGATATTAGCCTTTTAAGACATCCATCAAAGTTGTACCCAATGACGCAGGGCTATCAGAAACCGCGATACCGGCAGATTTCATTGCTTCGATTTTATCTTCTGCACCACCTTTACCACCAGAAACGATGGCACCAGCGTGACCCATGGTACGACCAGGAGGCGCTGTACGACCCGCAATGAAACCAACCATTGGCTTTTTCACTTTGTGTTGCTTGATGAACTCAGCAGCTTCTTCTTCTGCAGAACCACCAATTTCACCAATCATGATGATGCTTTCAGTTTCTTCGTCACTTAAGAACATGTCTAAAACGTCGATGAAGTTGGTGCCGTTAACAGGGTCACCACCAATACCAACACATGAAGACTGACCAAGGCCCACAGCCGTGGTTTGTGCTACCGCTTCATAGGTCAAGGTACCAGAACGAGACACAACGCCCACAGAACCACGTTTGTGAATGTGACCTGGCATAATACCAATTTTACACTCACCCGGAGTGATAACGCCTGGGCAGTTAGGGCCAACCAAACGTGAACCAGAATTGCGCAGCGCACGCTTCACTTTAACCATGTCCTGAACAGGAATGCCTTCTGTGATACAAACGATCAACTCGATCTCTGCAGCAATGGCTTCACAAATTGCGTCACCAGCAAATGGTGGCGGTACGTAGATCACAGATGCATTGGCGTCGGTTGCTTCACGGGCATCAGCCACTGTGTCGAACACAGGTAGGTCAAGGTGCTTAGAACCACCTTTACCAGGGGTCACACCACCAACCATTTGCGTGCCATATGCAATGGCTTGTTCTGAGTGGAAAGTGCCTTGCGCACCGGTAAAGCCCTGACAGATAACTTTCGTGTCTTTATTTACCAAAATAGCCATTATTGGGCCTCCTTCACTGCAGCAACAACTTTTTCAGCCGCATCATTCAAATCATCAGCAGAAATGATATTCATGCCGCTTTTTGCCAAAATTTCTTTACCAAGCTCAACGTTGGTGCCCTCTAGGCGCACAACCAACGGCTTGTCTAACTCAACCTCTTTCGCAGCAGCAACAACACCGTCAGCGATCACGTCACAACGCATGATACCACCGAAAATGTTCACCAAGATGCCTTCTACGTTCGGGTCAGATAGAATGATTTTGAACGCTTCGGTTACTTTTTCTTTGGTTGCGCCACCGCCAACATCTAAGAAGTTAGCAGGCTCAGCACCTTTAAGCTTAATGATGTCCATGGTTGACATCGCCAAACCAGCGCCGTTCACCATACAACCGATGTTACCATCCAAAGACACATAGTTTAGATCATACTTAGAAGCTTCGATCTCTTTTTCGTCTTCTTCGGTTAGGTCACGAAGTTCCATAATATCTGGGTGACGGAACAAGGCATTGCCATCAAACGATACTTTGGCATCCAAAACAACCATGTCGCCACCTTCGGTCACAACCAATGGGTTGATCTCAAGCAAAGACATGTCTTTTTCAGTGAAGGCTTTGTAAAGGCTGGCAACCAATTTCATGCATTGTTTAGCTGTGTCACCTTTCAGGCCATAACCGAACGCCACTTGACGCAGGTGGAAAGGCATAATGCCTGTGGCTGGGTCAATTTGAACAGTTAGAATTTTTTCAGGGGTTTCTTCGGCAACGGTTTCAATGTCCATACCGCCCTCAGTTGAGGCGATGATCGCAATGTTACCAGTGGCACGATCCACCAACATGCTGAAATAAAGCTCATCAGCAATGGCACAACCATCTTCAATATAAAGACGACGAACCAACTTACCTTCTGGGCCTGTTTGGTGCGTCACCAAGTTCATGCCCAACATACGGTCAGCTTCAGCTTTCACGTCTTCTTTAGATTTCACAACCTTAACACCACCGCCAAGGCCGCGACCACCAGCATGAATTTGTGATTTAACAACCCACACAGGGCCGCCTAGGTCTTCGGCTGCTTTCACGGCTTCTTCAACAGTAAAGGCTGCATGACCTTTTAAGATAGGCGCGCCATACTCAGCCAGTACTGCTTTCGCCTGATGCTCATGAATATTCATGTGCTAAACTCCTTTAAATTTGGGATAACCCCATAAACTCACTAAATATTATGCTAGTGAACCATCAATACCTTGACACGCTTCCATCAAGCCTTTCACAGCACCAACACTGTGATCGAACTTGGTTTGTTCGTCGTCAGAAAGATTAATTTCAACAATGCGCTCTACGCCATCTTTACCGATAACAACAGGCACACCCACATACATGTCGCTAACACCAAACTGACCGCTTAAGTGGGCAGCACATGGCAACACGCGTTTTTTGTCTTTCAAATAGCTTTCCGCCATGTTGATCGCTGCAGAAGCAGGGGCGTAGAAAGCAGAACCGGTTTTCAAAAGACCAACGATCTCAGCGCCACCATTTGCGGTGCGGTCAACAATCTCATCGATCTTGTCTTGTGTGGTCCAACCCATTTCAACCAAATCAGGAACAGGGATACCTGCCACTGTTGAATAACGCGTTAATGGCACCATTGTGTCACCGTGACCGCCTAAAACAAAAGCGGTTACGTCTTCAACAGATACTTTGAATTCATCCGCCAAGAACCAACGGAAACGCGCGCTATCCAAAACGCCCGCCATACCAACAACTTTGTTTTGCGGCAAGCCAGAAAACTTTTGCAACGCCCAAACCATGGCATCCAATGGATTAGTGATACAAATAACGAAAGCGTTTGGAGCATATTGCTTAATGCCTTCACCAACAGATTTCATTACTTTCAAGTTGATGCCAAGCAAGTCATCACGGCTCATGCCGGGTTTGCGAGCAACACCTGCGGTTACGATGATCACATCAGAATCAGCAATGGCTTCATAATCATTGGCGCCACTTAAAGCACTGTCGAAACCATCGATGGTTGATGATTGAACCAAATCAAGCGCCTTACCTTGCGGTAAACCTTCAGCAATATCGAACAAAACGATGTCGCCCAAATCTTTCAAACCTGCAAGATGCGCTAAGGTACCACCAATGTTACCTGCACCAATTAAAGCAATTTTATTACGAGCCATTTTCCTAGTCTCTCCGTTTGATCCGCCCGTGTTGGGCGGGATTTGATGTTTCTGATCCAGCAAGGGAATTGTGGCGATCACAGCCTAGCCCCCAATGTATCAAATTTCTAACCCATGGCGCCTAACATTCAGCTAAATTCTAAGCATTATATTTAGCGCCATAACCCAGCAGCGCCCCCTTTGTAGTGGAGCCTTATCTACTGGCGGTCTAAACAGGACAAAAGAATCACTATCGCACCCATTTAAACCAAATTGGGCGACACGCTAACGAAATAACCTTAATAATGACAAGGAAATAGCCGATTTACGCCTAAATATAGACAGACCTGTCCGTTTATGAAAAACGCGCCCTGTTATCTTTATCAGTGACAGTCACTATTTATGGCTTTTCTTAATCAGTGACGGTAACGCATAAAGAATTGCGCATCTTAAAGACTATCATAAATTAACTTAAAGCCGATGAGAAAAACAAAGCCATAGATAAATTTATAAAACAGATCATGACTTACGCGTTTATTCAGCCAAACCCCCGCATAGACCCCAATAGGCACCAACGGCAGCATCACTAGGGCTTGCATAAACACCTCCAAACTAAATTGCCCAACAGCAATATAAGCTGGTAATTTCAGGCCATTTACAATGAAAAAATACCACGCCCCTGTTGCCGCAAATGCCCGTGGATCAAGCCCCTTTGGAATGAGATACATATGATAGGGCGGTGAGCCAGCGTGGGCAATATAACTGGTATATCCCGACGCTGCTCCTGCCACACTGCCCGTTAGCCAATTGGGCTGCCCCATTGCCGAACCTTTTTGAGGCTTAGGCAGCCATTGATAAAGGCAAAAACCCACCGCGATGATACCAACAATTAATTTCACCATATCAGGATTAACAAATTGTGCCGTTAACATACCAATAAGCACACCAAACGCCGCCCCTGGCACCAACACTTTAATATGCGCCCAACTACCCTGCCCGCGCCATGCATACACGCCAAAAACATCCATCATCAACAAAAGCGGTAACATCAAAGCCGCCGCCTCAATGGGTGACATCACCAAACTTAATAATGGTACCGCCATTAATGCCACGCCACCAAAGCCACTTTTGCCAATACCGGTTAATAAAACTGCAGGAACGGCGGCTAAATAAAAACCCAAATCAGATGAAATCATATGCGTATCCAATATCAAAGTTAAGGCTAGTGTTTTATTTTTGATCCTTGATGTCAACTGCTGCGTATGATTATTCAGTTTTCACCTTGTAGGAATCATAAACATTCCTATATGGTGACTACATGAGTTTAGGGAGACTGAGGAAATGACTGCATATAAAAACCTTGTGCAAGGTTATAAAGAATTTCGCAAATCTTACTTATCGTCTGATAATGAGGCGTACCGTGAAAAAGCAAGCCAAACCCAAGAACCACAAGCGATGGTGATTGCCTGTGCTGATAGCCGCGTAAAGCCAGCTATACTAACCAATGCAAAATTGGGCCAATTTTTCAGCGTCAATAATGTCGCCAATATTGTGCCACCATACGAAGCGACCGATAAATCGCACCATGCGGTTGGATCTGCCATTCAATTTGCCGTAACAGTCTTAAATGTTAGCCATATTGTAGTGATGGGACACAGTGGTTGTGGCGGTATCCGTGCTTTGATGGAACAACCAGAAGATCGTGACACAGAAACCACGCCTGATGATTATATCACTGACTGGGTCAGTTTGGTCAAAGGTGCCAAGAAAAAGGTGCTTGAAAACCATCCCGATGAGGAATTTGATCATCAATGCACTGCTTGTGAGAAGCAGGGCGCCCTTCAATCGATTGAACATCTTAAAACCTACCCTTGGGTTCAAAAAGCCATCAAAGAAAATAATTTACAGCTACATGCTTGGTGGTTCGATATTGAATCAGGCGGCCTTTACGAACATATGGGTGATAAAGGCTATCAATTACTGGCTGATGACGATTAAAGATAGCACTGAGTAATCGCATTACTTAAGGGGCGTATTAACTGATTAATGGTTAACACGCCCTTTTTCAATCATTCACACCATGACCTCGGGCCAAATAATCTTCTGATTGCATTTCCATTAGACGCGAAATGGTGCGATCAAATTCAAAGCGCCCATCACCACTTTCATAAAGGTCTTCAGGCTTTACCGCTGCAGAACAGATTAGTTTGACGTTATTTTCATAAAACGCGTCAATCATGGTGACAAAGCGTTTGGCTTCATTGCGATTTTCAGGCCCTAATTGCGGGATGGCAACCACAAAAACCGTGTGATATTTCCATGCTATTGCTAAATAATCTGCTGCCCCTAACGGGTTTGCGCACAACCGCTTAAACGAAAACACCGCCACACCCTTAAGAGCCTTTGGTACAAACAACTCACGCCCTTGTACAATGATGGTCTCTGATGGAACCTCATTAGGATCGCCAACATCGCGGTCTGTTAAGGCCCAAAAGGCTTTTGATAATTGCTCGGTGGTTTGCTCATTAATGGGGGTATAATAAACGGGAACACCCTGCATACGATCCATGCGGTAATCAGTTTCACCATTAAGGGCGATCACATCCATTTTATCTTTGATCAGATCAATAGCAGGCAGGAATAAATGACGGTTCAAGCCATCTTTATATAAATCATCTGGCACGCGGTTTGAGGTTGAAACCACCGTAACGCCCGCCTTAAACAAACCCTCAAACAAACGAACCAAGATGCTGGCATCGGTAATATCATGCACTTGAAACTCGTCAAAACAGAGCAATTGCGCTTCACTGGCTATTTTATGCACCACCGCTGGTAACGGGTCATCGCTGGCACCTTTGCCCAGTTCAGCAACACGCTCAGTCTGGTCTAATTTGCGCCAACGGTTCATGGCCACATGCACTTCTAACATAAATTGGTGGAAATGGATGCGCCGTTTTTTCTCGATCGGGCTGGCGCTGAAAAATAAATCCATCACCATCGATTTTCCACGCCCCACATCACCGTAAATATAAAGGCCTTTAGGGCGCGGTACCTCAGACTTTTTGCCAAATAATTTAGCCAAGAAGCCCGACTTTTTAGCCATATGATCCAGCTCACAAAGGCCTTCATGCAAGCGTTGCAAGCGGGTCATCACCGCCTCCTGACGCGCATCCGGGCGCAATTCCCCCCGCGCCTGCAGCTCTTTATATTTTTCCAGTGGTCCAGCCATTGACAAATATTCCTCTCACCCTTTCAGTATCAGGAAGGTCATTTTTTGCCAAGGGGATAAATAACCCTCTTTAAACTGAAAACAAAAAAGCCGAGCAATTGTTGCCCGGCTTTTCAGAATGTTAAATCTGAATGAGTGCTTAGATTTCGCGCTCAAGCATCATTTTCTTAATTTCACCAATGGCTTCGCCTGGGTTTAGACCCTTCGGACAAGCACTGGTACAGTTTAAGATAGTGTGACAGCGGTATAAGCGGAATGGATCTTGAAGCTCGTCCAAACGCTCGCCCGTAAACTCGTCACGGCTGTCGATCAACCAACGGTATGACTGTAGCAACATGGCAGGGCCAAGATACTTGTCACTGTTCCACCAATAGCTTGGGCAGCTGGTAGAACAACAAGCACACAAGATACATTCATATAAGCCATCCAGCTTTTCACGATCTTCACGAGATTGAAGACGTTCTTTACCAGAAGGCGTTGGTGTTTTGGTTTTCATCCAAGGCTCAATTGAGGCATATTGCGCATAAAAATGCGACATATCCACCACCAAGTCTTTAACAACGCCCATATGCGGTAATGGGTTAATCGCCACTTCGTTTGACGACACCTCATCACAGGCCTTGGTACAAGCCAAGGTGTTGGTGCCATCAATATTCATGGCACATGAACCACAAACCCCCTCACGGCACGAACGGCGGAAGGTAAGCGTTGGATCAATCTCGTTTTTAATCTTGATCAAAGCATCCAAAACCATAGGGCCGCAATCGTCCATGTCTACTTCATAAGTATCCATTTGTGGGTTTTTGCCGTCATCTTCATTCCAGCGATAAACGTGGAATTTGCGAACGTTTTTAGCCCCTTCAGGTGCGTTAAAGGTTTTGCCTTTTTGCACTTTGGAATTTTGAGGAAGAGAAAATTCAGCCATTTTAGTATCCTTTCATTCTTCCTAGTAAACACGTGCTTTTGGTTTGATGTACTCAACCTCATCGGTCAGGGTGTAATCGTGAACCGAACGATAGTCGATTTTCACTTTACCCTTGTCATCAATCCATGCACAGGTGTGTTTCATCCAATTTTTGTCGTCACGATCAGGGAAATCTTCATGCATATGAGCACCACGAGATTCTTTGCGGTTCTCAGCACAATGCATGGTAATTGCCGCTTGGCCGATCAAATTGTCTAATTCCATGGTTTCAATCAAGTCAGAATTCCAAACCAACGAGCGATCAGTGGTTTTGATGTTTTCCATTGATTTGAAGGTGGCATCAATTTTCTCGATACCTTCAGACAAAATCTCTTGCGTCCGGAACACCGCACAGTTTGACTGCATGGTGCGCTGCATATTGTCACGAATTTCAGCGGTTGAGGTATCACCATCAGCATAACGGAAATGATCCAAACGACCCAAAGCCATATCAGCACTGTCTTTCGGCAGGGCTTTTGGCTTGCTGCTGCGATCAATGGTATCAGCAATACGGTGCGCGGTTGCGCGGCCAAATACCACCAAGTCAATCAGTGAGTTAGAGCCCAAACGGTTAGCACCATGAACCGACACACAGGCCGCTTCACCAACCGCGAACAAGCCCGGAACAACCGCATCTTGGTCACCATCTTTAGGGGCCAAAACCTCACCATGATAGTTGGTTGGAATACCACCCATGTTGTAATGCACCGTTGGAATCACAGGGATTGGCTGTTTGTTAACATCAACACCAGCGAAAACCTTAGCACTTTCAGAAATGCCCGGCAAACGCTCTGCCAACACGTCCGCTGGCAGATGATCAAGGTGCAAGAAGATATGATCACCATCTTTACCAACACCGCGACCGGCGCGAATTTCAGACGCCATTGAACGGCTTACCACATCGCGCGATGCAAGGTCTTTGGCTGATGGGGCATAACGCTCCATAAATCGCTCACCTTCTGAGTTGACCAAATAACCACCTTCACCACGGGCACCTTCGGTGATCAACACACCAGCGCCATAAATACCAGTTGGGTGGAACTGAACAAATTCCATATCTTGCAATGGCAAGCCAGCGCGGGCCACCATGCCACCACCATCACCCGTACAGGTGTGGGCAGAAGTACAAGAGAAATAAGCACGACCATAACCGCCTGTTGCCAACACAACTGATTTTGCGCGGAAACGGTGGATTGAACCATCGTCCATACATAAGGCGATAATACCGCGACACTCACCATTTTCCATGATCAAATCAATGGCGAAATATTCGATGAAGAAGTCGGTCTCATATTTCAATGATTGCTGGTAAAGCGAGTGCAACATGGCGTGACCGGTACGGTCAGCCGCCGCACAGGTGCGCTGTGCCGCTGGACCTTCGCCAAATTCCGTGGTCATGCCGCCGAATGGACGCTGGTAAATCTTACCTTCTTCGGTCCGTGAGAAAGGCATACCGTAATGCTCAAGCTCATAAACCGCATCAGGGGCGTGACGCACCATATATTCAATGGCGTCTTGGTCACCTAACCAGTCTGACCCCTTAACGGTGTCATACATGTGCCACTGCCATTTGTCTGGGCCCATGTTACCCAATGAGGCGGCAATACCACCCTGCGCGGCCACCGTGTGACTGCGGGTTGGGAATACTTTTGTTACACAGGCCGTTTTCAAGCCTGCCTCTGCCACACCCATGGCTGCTCTTAGGCCGGAACCACCTGCGCCCACAACAACCACATCATAAGTGTGATCAATAATATCATATGTACCATTCATAAAATTAGCTTCCAAAAGCAATTTTTAACACTGCGATAATCGCCATCAAACCCAATAGGATCGAGGCGAAATTCACGAATACCAACAACACCATGCGGGTGCCGCCATGCAAATAATCTTCAATCACCACCTGCAAGCCAAGGCGCAAGTGATAAAAAACCGCCAGAACCAAAGCCACCAAAAGAGCACTGGTTAACGGGTTGGCAATCCACTCAACCACGGTGCGGTGATCAGCACCCACCAAGGACACCATTGAGGCCACAAACCAAACCATCAAAGGCAATAAAGCAATGGCAGTTAGGCGTTGCGCCCACCAATGATGGACACCTGATTTGGCAGAGCCTAATCCCCGAACTTTTCCTAAAGCTGTTCGCATCTTGTTTCTCCCAAACTCTTACATCAAGCCAAGAGCGCGGTAAGCCCACGCCCATACAGCCAAGGTTAAAACAACCGCCAGAATAATGACCATCTGACCAGAACGCTTGAATTTTTCTTTGGCATAGCCACGGCCCATGTCCCAGTTAAGGTGACGAATACCGTTCAGCATGTGATAGAACAATGCAAAGCTAAAACCAAATAAGAACAAGCGACCCACAGGCGTTGCGATATAGCCTTGGACTTGCTCAAAATAAACTGGTCCTGTTGCCGCAGCAACCAACCACCATGTTAAGAAAAGTGCACCCACCGACAAGGCCACGCCTGTTGCGCGGTGGAAAATTGACATCGCCATATGCAATTGAAAGCGATAAACCTGCAAATGCGGAGACAATGGACGATCACGCCTAGCCATATTATATCCTTTTATCCCTCATGTGATTAACGCCAGCTTTGTTGTCGCTACGGACAACCCCTCATACTGGATTAAATTCCCTATAGGTTTACCCCCTGCACAGCCTTTGAGCAAGCCTTTAGTTACATATTTATAGACACTTACCGATTAATTTATAGGCTAACCCCCATTAATGAGTGACGGTTAAGATTTTTTTGGTTGCACCCCGATCGTCCCTTTGGTCCTCCGATGGTGCTATGCTAAAGGCTGCATCGGCTTTCGCTTTTTTGGTTGCACCCCGATCGTCCCTTTGGTCCTCCGATGGTGCTATGCTAAAGGCTGCATCGGCTTTCGCCTCAAAGGAAGAGCTGGATCTATCGCATTGTGAAAACAATGCGCGCCTGCGGCTTGTTTCATCGGAGGGTGAGAGCCCGATCGGGAAACTACAAGAGAGTGAAAAAAATGCGCGCCTGCGGCACATTTCATGGAAAAGTGAAAACTTTTCTGGAAACAAGACAAATTTTAATGGCGATTCGTCTTATCTTGCTCCTCTTACCTTTCTAGCGAGTGTCTTGCAACACTCTGATCTTACTATTGTTTTTCATTGCCTCTTTTATTTGTTCTCTTTTTGTTCTAATAATTCAGCCGCTGTGTAAGAGAAATTTTTTAAACTGGGTCGACTGACGCTTTTATGTCCGCACCCCGATCGTCCCTTTGATCCTCCGATGGTGCGATGCTCAAGGCTGCATCGGCTTTCGCCTCAAAGGAAGAGCTGGGTCTATCGCATTGTGAATACAATGCGCGCCTGCGGCACGTTTCATCGGAGAGCGAAAGCCCAATCGGGAAGCAACAAAAAGAGTAATCGCCACTAATTTATAAAAGCGAAAGCGTTTCCAGCCCTGAGCGCGCTTCATGTGACGACTAAAGGGAGGATACAGAAGCAACAAAAAGAGTAACCGTCACTAATTATTATAAAGGATATATACGTAATCCCCATGCGTAAGCCAACAACCATAGAACGGGTGTTTATTGATTTTGATAGCTTTTTCGCCAGTGTGGAAGAGCAGCTAAACCCGCGCCTGCATGGTAGGGCGGTTGGGGTTGTGCCCTTTGATAACACCGAGCACACCTGCATCATTGCCGCCAACAAGATAGCCAAACGCGCAGGCGTTAAAAACATCATGTCAGTAACAGAAGCCAAAGCGGTGTGCCCCGACATCACCCTTGTGCCGCAAAACCCTGAAAAATATGTCAATATCCATCATCAGTTTTTGGAGGAAATTGACAGCGTCTTACCCATTGAAGCGGTGTGTTCCATTGATGAATTGGTGTGCAAGCTGGATCACCGCGCCATCGCCAACCCATCTGAAACAACCGATGCCATAAAGGCGCGCCTGAAGCGCCGTATTGGACATTATATCACTTGCTCGTTTGGCTATGCCCCCAATCGCTTGCTGGCGAAAATTGCCAGTGATATGGATAAGCCCAATGGCGAAACCTTTCTGCATCCCCACACCCTGCCCGGTCGGTTGCTGGACCTTGAGCTTGAAGACATCCCGGGCATTGGAAAAAGCATGGCGCGGCGCTTATCACAGGCCAACATCCACACAGTTGAGCAATTGTGGCAATGCCAGCCAAAACACCTGAAAGCGATTTGGGGAAATATTAATGGCGAACGGTTTTGGTACGCCCTACACGGCTATGACATCACGCCAGCGCCAACCAAACGCCAAATGTACGGCCATGGCCGTGTGCTACCGCCTGAATGGCGAGACCCCGACAATGCTTGGCGCTGTGCAAAATTACTCACCCTAAAGGCCGCCAGACGATTACGCCGCGCCAACCTACTAGCGCGCCGTATGGGACTGTGGATCAGATTGCGCGATGATAGCTGGTCGCAAGAATATGTCCTAGATTATGCCAGTGATGACCAAGCCGTGGTCCATGGCCTAAACACCATGTGGCGGGCCATGCGCCGCCAATTACCGCCCTCCATTAAAATCATCCGGCTTAATGTGGCGCTTTATCACTTGGTGCCGCCTGAGGCGATACAACCAGACCTGTTTAATCAAGATCGGTCTTTGCGCACAAAATGGGACAAATTAAGCAACACCATGGATAGCCTTAACCGTCGCTATGCCCGCACCATGATCAGCATGGGCCCATGGGAAAACCCACCGGGCGGCTATGCGGGTGGCAAAATTGCCTTCACCCGCATCCCAGAAGCAGAGGATTTTTGGTAAAGAAAAAATATAACCGTCACTAATTAATGTGCTTCGTCCCAATTGTTGCCGATGCCGCAATCAACGACCAAGGGAACAGAGATGTCCAAGATCGGATAGCACGCGTTTTCCATGGTTTTGGTGATAACGCTTTCGGCTTTTTCAAGTTTGTCTTCAGGCACTTCAAAAACCAATTCATCATGCACTTGCAGCAGCATCTTAACGTCATCCAAGCCATTGTGAACAAGGGCATCGGGCATTTGGATCATGGCGCGGCGAATGACATCGGCTGCAGAGCCTTGGATCGGCGCATTAATCGCAGCACGCTCACCAAACGAGCGGCGCATAGGGTTTTTATCCAGTAAGGCAGGAACATGGCATTTACGCCCAAACACGGTTTCCACATAGCCATGCTTTTTAGCAAACTCAATGGTGTCATCCATATAGTGGCGAATGCCCGGAAACTTCTCAAAATAGGCCGCGATATAATCTTTGGCTTCAGTGCGGCTAATGCCTAGTTGACGCGCCAAACCAAAGGCAGAAATACCATAAATGATACCAAAGTTAATCGCTTTTGCTTGGCGGCGCACAATCGGGTCCATGCCTTCCATCGGCACACCAAAAACCTCAGACGCGGTCATGGCGTGAATGTCTTGGCCCTCATGAAACGCGGTTTTAAGGGCCTCAATATCCGCAATATGAGCCAATAAACGCAGCTCAATTTGGCTGTAATCAGCCGCTAATAATTTATAGCCTGCCTCAGGCACGAACGCCTGCCTAATCTTACGCCCCTCTTCAGTGCGAATGGGGATATTTTGCAAGTTAGGATCAGATGATGATAAACGCCCGGTTGAGGTCAATGCTTGGGCATAGCTGGTATGAACGCGGCCCGTTTTAGGGTTAATGTCTTTTTGCAGGCTATCGGTATAGGTAGACCGTAGTTTAGATAACATGCGCCATTCTAACACTTTTTCAGGCAGTTCATGACCCTCAGCGGCTAAGGCCTCAAGTACTTCATGATTGGTTGAACGGGCACCCTTTTTAGACTTTTTACCACCTTCAAGACCAAGCTTATCAAACAATATTTCGCCAAGCTGTTTGGGCGAGCCAATATTAAACTGCTCACCCGCAAGGTCATAAATGATTTTTTCCAATTCTTCCAAACGGGCCGAAAAATCCATCGACAAGCGGTTAAGCATAGGCTTATCAACCTTAATGCCTTTATATTCCATATCCGCCAAAACAGGCACTAAGGGGCGCTCAAGGCGTTCATAAACCGTGGTTACTTTTTCTGATGCCAAGCGCGGCTTTAACAAGCGACCTAAACGGCCCGTAATATCAGCATCTTCAGCTGCATAATCCGTGGCTTTATCCAGCGCCACTTGGTCAAAGGTGATTTGCGATTTACCCGTACCGACTACCTCTTTAAACGGAATGCATTGGTGACCTAAATGCAGATCAGCCAGTTCGTCCATTCCATGACCATGAGCACCCCCTTCAAGGGCGTATGACATCAACATGGTGTCATCCACTGGGTTCAGCATAATGCCTTCATGGCGCAAAATAATCATATCATATTTGATATTTTGCCCCGTTTTCATGATGGCGGGATTTTCAAACACGGGCTTTAATTTTTTCAACACCGTAGCGGCGTCTAATTGCTTTGGCCCTTCAGCCAATAAATCAAGACCGCCATCGCCCTCGGATGATTTATGGCGCAGCGGGATGTAACAAGCCTTGCCCGCCTCAACGCTAAGGCAAATACCCACAAGGCGCGCAGTCATGGCGTTAAGGGATGTGGTTTCGGTATCCACCGTCACATGGCCAGCCATTTCAATGGCCCTGATCCAACCATCCAATTCATCCATTTCTTGAATGCATTGATAATCAACATCTTTGACAACCAATTCAGCCTGTAATTGGCTAACCGCCCCAGCGGCATCACCCCCGACCTCATCAGCGGGGCCAAGATGGCTGATCACTTTTGATTTTAGGGACCTAAACCCATAGGTATCAATGAATTGCACCAAAACGTTAACATCCATCGGGCGAATAGCAAGGTCTTCAAGACCCATTTCAACAGGGGTGTCTTGCTTTAATGTCACCAAGTCGCGGGAAACACGGGCTTGGTCGGCAAATTCAATGAGGTTTTCGCGGCGTTTCTTTTGCGGAATTTCCTCGGCCCGTTGCAGCAGGCTATCCAGGTCGCCAAATTCATTGATCAACAGAGCAGCGGTTTTAACACCGATGCCCGGCACACCAGGGACATTATCAACACTATCACCTGCAAGGGATTGCACATCAATAACCCGGTCTGGGCCAACGCCAAACTTTTCTTCCACCTCAGCCAATCCCATACGGCGGTTTTTCATTGAGTCCAACATGATGGTGCGATCATCCAACAGCTGCATCAAGTCTTTGTCCGATGACACAATGGTCACACGCCAGCCACGTTCACGCGCCTGTCTTGTATAGGTGGCAATTAAATCGTCAGCCTCATAGCCTTCCATTTCAACCACAGGAACATTAAAGGCTTCGACGGCCTTTCTAATCAAGGGGAATTGCGGCACCAAATCCTCAGGGGCAGGCGGACGGTGGGCTTTATAGTCAGGGTAAAAATCATTGCGGAAGGTTAAGCGACCCTTATCCAATAAAACCGCAAAATGGCTGGGCTGGTCGCCAATATCAACATCCTGCAATAACTTAAACAGCATGTTGGAAAAACCATAAACCGCATTAACAGGGGTACCATCAGGGCTATTCATGGGGGGCAGCGCGTGATAAGCGCGGAAAATAAAGCTGGAGCCATCGACCAGATAAATATGATTGTTTTTGTCGTTGTTATTACCTGTATCGGCATCCGTGGCAGCCATGCTGCTTATCCCCCCATGTTGTCAATTTATTGTGTGGTGGCCTCGCTAAACCCAAGGAAGGCCACCATCAGTGATTTCGCTGCTATATGGTCAGCGGTATGTTTTAAGAAGCAGCCTTTGCGGCCTCACTGCCAGCCAAGACATAGCGGCGGTCGCAGTAAGGGCACTCAACCATATCATCATCCATGGTTAAATAAACACGTGGATGGCCGAGAGCATCGCCTTTAGCAGTGTCACCGTCACACGCTACTTTTTTGGTATCAACCACAACGGTTTCAGGGGCATCAATCGTCATTTTGCAATTCCTTAACATTACATCTGGATAAAGTTACAATCCAAGACTTGATAGAAGCGTATCTTATAGACATATGATAGCTGAAATACAATCCCGCGAAAGCGAAAATTTATCATTAAAAGCGATCAGCTATTGCTTGATGATTTGACCCTTTAATCGTAGGGTGCTAGCAAGCGGGTAAGACAACCAAAAACCAAGCAATTAAGCCCCTGTTGGTTTTAGCTCGGGAAGATAAGGATTTTTTATGTCTGATACAGCGGCCATTAAAGTTAGAGGCCTAGAAAAAACCTACGCTGGCGCAGGCAAGGCTGGCCCAAAACATGCTCTTAAAGGGATTGATCTCGATATTGAACGCGGTTCGATGTTTGCGCTGTTGGGCCCTAATGGCGCAGGAAAATCAACCTTCATTAACATTTTAGCAGGCTTGGTTAATAAATCAGGCGGCACGGCAGAGATCTGGGGGTTTGACATTGATGAAGACCGCCGCAATTCAAAGGCCAGCATTGGCATTGTGCCCCAAGAATTGACCTTTGATGCCTTTTTCACGCCGCGTGAAATGCTGGAAATTCAAGCGGGCATGTATGGTATTAAGCCAGAAGATCGCCGTACCGAAGAAATTTTAAAGCTGATCCGCTTGGAAGATAAGGCTGACGCTTATTCAAGAACACTGTCAGGTGGCATGAAGCGCCGTTTATTGGTCGGTAAGGCGATGGTCCACTCACCGCCCATTTTGGTGTTGGATGAGCCTACTGCAGGGGTGGATGTAGAGCTGCGCCAACAATTATGGCAAAGCGTGCGGCGCCTGCATGAAGAGGGGGTAACCGTTGTACTAACCACCCACTATTTGGAAGAAGCGGAAGAATTATGCGACACCATTGCCATCATCAACCATGGCGAGGTGGTGTGTTGCGAACCCAAGAACCAATTATTATCGCGCATTGATGAAAAAGAAATTGTTTTGGAAGTGGCACATGAACTAACCGCCCTGCCTGATAGTTTTAATGATTTTCATGCAAAATTAGCCGGCCCCAATGCTATTCAGGTGCAAATGTCAAAATCTGAAAAAGGCATTAGCCAAGTTTTGGCAGCAGCCAGCAATGCCAAATTGGATATTACCGACATCACTACCCATGAAACTGACTTGGAAGACATTTTCATTCAATTAACCCAGCAACAAGCCAGCAACGGTTAACCCCGCAGCAGTTTTCAGAGAAGGCCACCATGGCTAAAAACAGCAACAACCCGCATCCAGCGCATAAAGATCATTTCGATGTCTTGATCATCGGTTCAGGTGCCGCTGGCTTAACAGCGGCCTTGGATATGGCGGATACGTTGCATGTTGCCTTGGCTTCAAAAGCATCGCTGAACAATGGGTCTACCGCATGGGCACAGGGTGGTATTGCCGCGGTCTTAGCTGAGGGCGATACCGTTGATGACCATGTGGCTGATACCTTGGTGGCGGGTGCGGGATTATGTCATGAAGATGCAGTGCGGCATGTGGTGGAAAACAGCCGCGATGCCATCCAACGCCTCATTGATCATGGTGTGCCCTTTTCCAAAGGCACAATGGAAGAAGATGGTTTTCATTATCATCTAACCCGTGAAGGTGGGCACAGTAAACGCCGCATCATTCATGTTGATGATGCCACTGGTCAGGCGGTGCAAAAAACATTGGAACAAAAGGCCCGCGAGCATCCCAATATCACCATTTTTGAAAATCATGTGGGGATTGACCTGCTGACCGACAAGCATCTTAAACGTGGTGAAATGGTCCATGAACAGGTGTATGGCGCATACCTTTTAAACCGCCAAACTGATGAGGTGGTGACCATTCGCGCCCGCAGCACTATTTTGGCTACAGGTGGCGCCAGCAAAGTTTATCTTTACACCTCAAACCCTGACGGTTCGACAGGTGATGGCATTGCCATGGCATGGCGGGCGGGGTGTCGTGTTGCCAACATGGAATTTAATCAGTTTCATCCAACTTGCCTTTATCATCCCGATGCAAAGTCCTTTCTGATTTCTGAAGCCCTGCGTGGTGAAGGGGCGGTGTTAACCGTGCCCAATGGTGAACGTTTCATGGATGACTATGATGATCGCGGTGAATTAGCCCCGCGTGATATTGTGGCCCGCGCCATTGACGATATCATGAAGCGAAAAGGTCTCACCCATGTGATGTTGGATATTAGCCACAAAGATCCAGATTTTGTGATCAGTCATTTCCCGAACATTTATCGTCGCTGCCTAGATTATGGCTTTGACATAACCGCTGAGGCCATTCCGGTGGTACCCGCAGCGCATTATACTTGCGGCGGGGTCATGACCGATCTTAATGGCCGCACTGACCTTGAAGGCTTATATGCCATTGGTGAAGTGTCACACACAGGCCTGCATGGTGCCAACCGCATGGCATCAAACAGTTTGTTGGAATGTTTGGTCTATGGCAGTGCAGCGGCAAAAGATATTTTGGCCCGTCAGAACCAGTTACCGCAACCGCCGCGCATCAGGGCATGGGACAGCAGCCGAGTAACCAGCTCTGACGAATTGGTGGTGGTGAGTCATAACTGGGAAGAAATTCGACACTTTATGTGGGATTATGTGGGTATTGTGCGCACCGATAAACGCCTTGAAAGGGCCAAGCGCCGTATTGATATGCTTCTAGGGGAAATTCACGATTATTACGGTAACTTTAAAATTTGCCGCGACCTTTTAGAACTACGCAATCTGGCCACAGTTGCTGATTTGATTATTCAATCTGCCCAAAAGCGAAAAGAATCACGCGGCCTACACTACACCACCGATTACACCAAACAGATTTCAAATTCTGGCGACACCATTTTAACGCCTTACTAACCCCCACACCAAGCACCAGTCACTAAGTACCAGACACCAGCCACGCACAAAAAACTCAAATCAACACTATCAATCTGTGCAAAGCATTGTCATAATGCCTTGATGAATAATCATTATTCATCAAAAGGGGGATTTATGAGCGATACCAGCCGTGGCATGCTTTATATGACCATTTCCTGCATCATAATGGGGTGTTTGTGGGCCTTGGTGCGTGCTGCTGGTGAAAACCTCCATCCCTTTTTAATCGTTTTTTACCGCAACTTTTTCGGTCTAGTGATGATGCTGCCAATGATCTATCGCGCTGGTTGGTCGGCTTATAAAACCCCACACTGGAAACTGCATTTGGGACGTGGTGCCACCGCTTTAATGGGCACCTATGGTATTTTTTATGCCATTACCCAAGCCCCTTTAGCGACCGTTGTTGCCATTACCTATGCCGCCCCCATTTTTGCTGCTGTCGGCGCTGTTTTCATTCTAAAAGAGCGCATTTATATTCGCCGTATCATCTCTATTTTGGTGGGTTTTATTGGCGTGATTATGGTATTAGCACCCGGCTTAACGGGCCAGCAAATGGATGCCATTTCATCCTCAGGCCTGTGGGCAGCGGTGATGGGTGCGGTAGCAATCTCAATCGCGATTATTTTGATTAAATTTTTGGTCGGTGCTGAGGATACCAAGGTTATCGTGACAGCCCCCTTTATGATCATCACCCCCATTAGCTTCGTGGTTGCTCTGCCTTATTGGCAATGGCTCACCATAAACGAGCTTGGCATGATGGCACTTATTGGCATCGGAATCAGTATTGCACAATATCTGTTGACGCTCAGCTTTAAATTGGCCGATGCAACAGCGGTGTTACCGCTAGATTTCATCCGTTTATTACTGGCAACAGGTTTTGGCGTCTGGTTGTTTAACGAACCCGCTGATTATATGGTTATTTTGGGGGCCGTGGTGATTTTGGCCTCAACGGTTTACAACTCACACCGCGAGGCCGTGCTGGCAAAAAGGCCCGTACCAGCGCCAAAAACCGATACGAGCCTTTGATGTAGCCCTTATTTAAGAATACAAATTCTTGAATATTTAGTTAACCCGCATAGTCTTCCATGGCGCGGGCCATGGTGGCGTCGCGTTCGGTAACACCATCAGCATCGTGGGTTGAAAGCAACACTTCAACCTTATTATAAACATTGAACCATTCGGGGTGATGGTCAATTTTATCAGCCAACAAGGCAACCCGCGTCATAAAACCAAAGGCTTCGTTAAAGTCAGAAAATTCAAAGGTTTTTTGAATAGCATCGCGGCCTTCAACATTTTCCCATTCAGGCAATTCAGCCATCAAAGCGGCGCGATCATCAGCACTTAATTTTTGAACCATTATTGTCTCCCATCTAATTTGTTTCAAGCCTTATAGTCTGCCTTAAGCAAACGATCAACATACTGTGGCACTAAGGTGCCTGCTGGGCCATGATGAACCTCATGAAAATAACTGACACCTTCGGAGGGCTCCATGTTAATTTCCACCGTGTGGCCGCGTCCAATTTGGCGCATCATTTGAACAAAACCCGCCGCTGGATAAACATTACCCGATGTACCAATGGATATAAACAAATCAGCCTTTAACAAAGCCTCTTCAATATCATCCATCTGAAACGGCATTTCGCCAAACCACACAATATGCGGCCTTAAGGCAGGGGCAAAACCACAGGCGGGGCAAGGCATTTCGTCACTGATGTCGTTTTCAGTGACCATCACCATGGCACAGGCACGGCAGCGCACTTTCAGCAGTTCGCCGTGCATGTGAATGATATTTTTACTACCCGCCCTCTCGTGCAGATTATCGACATTTTGGGTCACAATTATAACGTTACCCTTATGCTCTGCTTCTAACAAAGCCAGCGCGTCATGGGCGGGGTTCGGCTCCACGGTTTGAAGGTTTTGACGGCGCATATTATAAAAGCGATGCACCAACGCAGGGTCACGGGCAAAGGCTTCTGGCGTGGCAACTTCCTCAACACGGTGGGTTTCCCATAGGCCGCCATTATCCCGAAAGGTGTTAAGGCCAGATTCTTTTGAAATGCCCGCCCCCGTCAAAATGACAATATTTTCATAACTGGTCATCATGTACCCCATAAATTACGCGCCAATACTATTGCATAAATTTGTGACTGTCTTAAACTGCTTTTATGTCAAAACAGCAATTCATTCATCTGGCGCACTATAATCAATGGGCAAATAAATTGCTCTATCAAGCCTGCATGGAAACGTCCAAGGGAGTACTCACCAAGGATGTTGGCGCGTTTTTTGGATCCATTTTCAAAACCCTTAATCACACCCTGCTGGCCGAAGAAATATGGTTGGGCCGCTTTACCCATAGGCCATTTGATGCGCCGTCCTTGGATATGATTCTGGCTGAGGACTTTGATCATTTGGTCGCCCTACGCATGAACATGGACAGCCGTATCATTGCATTGACCAATAACTTGCGCGAAAGCGACTTTTCTAAGGCCTTTAGCTATCAAGACATGGCTGGAAATCCACATATCTTACCGTTTGATATGTGCCTGACACACATGTTTAACCATGCCACCCATCACCGCGGCCAAGTGCATCATATATTATCCAGCCTTGATTACGATCCGCCACAACTTGACTTAATATATTATATGCTTGAAGGTGAGGACGATTAGCCATCAACAATGATGAGGAGGGCCTAATGATTCGTTTGCTATTCGTGTGTTTGGGAAATATTTGTCGCTCGCCCTTAGCCGAAGGGTTGGTCATACACCACGCCAAACAACAGGGTATTTTAGATCGCTTAGAGATTGACAGTGCTGGCACTGGTGCATGGCATATCGGTAACCCGCCCGATAGTCGCAGCATCGCCGTGGCCGAAAAACATGGCGTTGACATTTCCGGCCAAAAAGCACGCAAAATTAAACAAGATGATTTTGACTTATATGATTATCTTTTTGCCATGGACAAAAGTAATTTAGCTGATTTGCGGTCCCTAAGCCCCGACGAGCATCATGGCAAGATTAGGTTGTTTACCCATTATGGCGAAGGCCAAAAGGACCAAGAAGTGCCAGACCCTTATTATGATGATGGTTTTGATGACGTTTATGCTATGATTGATCACGCGGCAGAACAATTGGTTCTACATTTGAAAGAGACGCATTTTGGCGACGGATATACTTGATAAAGCAGAGGCCATTATTGGTGAGCGCCCGCTAAATGCGACCCCCTTAGAAGGCGGTGAAATTGGCCTTGTCTATCACCTATCAATGCCGGATGGCAGTGATTTGGTGATTAAAACGCCGCGCCCAGGCATTAGGCCCACTATGGAAATTGAGGCGCGTATGCTGGGCTATTTAGGGCGTCACAGTGATTTGCCCGTGCCCAAGGTTCATATGGTGGCTGAAAAAGCCTTGGTGATGTCATACATTCCATCGCAACCGGGTCTCACCCGTGCCGCGCAAGAAGATGCCGCCCGCCATATCGCATCGCTACACGCTGTTAAGGCCGATAACTTTGGCTTACCTTTTGACACGGTGATTGGAACCCTAGAGCAACCCAATGCCGGCGGCAATGAATGGGTACCGTTTTTCACCCATTATCGCTTGCTTTACATGGCGAAAGAAAGTCTGCGTGTTGGTCGCATAACCGAATCCTTTTATGAGCGCCTGCATAATTTTGCCGAAAAATTGCCTGACCTTATTGGCGAACCAAGTCACCCATCACTGGTGCATGGTGATTTGTGGACCGGCAATGTTCTGGTCAATGGAGATGAAATTTCAGGCCTTGTCGATCCTGCGATTTATTATGGGCATGGTGAAATGGATTTGGCCTTTTCGATGTTGTTTGGCACCTTTGGGCAAACCTTTTTTGATGCCTACCAACAATATCGCGCCATTGAACCGGGCTTTTTTGAAGAACGCAAAGACATTTATAATCTCTGGCCTTTGTTGGTGCATGTAAGGCTTTTTGGCGGGTCTTACCAAAAGTCGGTTTCCAATATTATTACCCGATTTGGCTGTTAGAACGATTGATATTCATGACTTTCGGCCATGTCATAGCTATTATCAGAATGAAAGTTCTGCGCTACAGGATAGCGCGCTAATATTTCATAATGCGAGCCTGTTCGACCCATACGGCTTTCATAAAGGCAGAAATTTCTGACGTGGAAAGGTGCCGATGATAAGCTTTTATTGCTTTCCATATAATCATCGAAAAACAACGGCCGCCCTTTAAAACGGGCAAGGGTTATGTGGGGTTTAAATTTGCGCTCCTGCAGGTGAATACCAACAGGAACAAGGGCCTGTGTCAGGCGTTTTTGTAGGGCAATCAACGGTTTGGTGCCAGCGACGTTGGCCCACAGGGCGCGCGGCTTTTCTTTAGAGCCAAAATAACCAATTCCATCCAACATCAAATCAAATGGTTCAAAAGGGACCAAGCCAGCCACTGCATTAATGTCTGAGGCTTGGTGGTGACTTACCTCGCCAAGAAAGCAAAGTGTTAAGTGCATTTGATCGGGGTGGTGCCAGCGAACATAATCCATGCCATGCATAACCATGGTTAAGCGCTCTTTTATTTCCTCTGGAATTTCTAGTCCAAAAAACAAGCGCATCATGGTGTTTCTCCTATAGTTTAAATGTCGGTTAAGACGGTGGAGAGTTTTGTTCTAATGCCTTTATAACATGAGGACCGATATTTTGCACCAACACTTTGATGCCTTTTTCGTTGGGATGAATGTCATTGACGCGCATTAGATCAGGATCATCAGCCACCCCTTCCAAAAAGAAAGGGTAAAGCGGAATGTTATATTGCTTGGCAAGGTCAGGGTAAATGCTGTTGAACTCATCCTCAAATTCGCGGCCCATATTGGTTGGTGATATAAGCCCCGCCAGCAACACATCAATGTCGCGCGCTTGCAGGGTTTCAATAATGGTGGCAAGGTTTTGGCGGGTGCGGGCAGGATCAATGCCGCGCAACATGTCATTGCCACCCAGCTCAACAATCACCAGATCAGGCTTACTGTTGGGCGCATCCGACAAGGCCCAGTCAAGACGCGACAGGCCCCCTTGTGTGGTGTCGCCTGAAACACCTGCGTTGATAAGGCGCACATTCTGCCCCTGATCCCGCATCCAAATTTCTAATTGCTCAGGAAAGCCAGCACCTGGTTCCAACATATAGCCCGCAGTTAAACTGTCCCCCAAAGCAACGATGGTTTTTTCCGTGTCTTCATCAGACGCCACGGCGGCTAGCGATAACACCAACATCAAACAATAAAGCAATCCTGCGCCAAAAAGCGGCAACAAAGAATAGCGAACCCGCCCCAAGGGGTCTTTAATTGCTTTGGCCTGACCGTGAAAGTGTTGCTGTTTCATGTGTTCCTCAATGCCTTTAACCGCACTTTTTTGCATGTTAATCGCATTTCCCTTGTTGATATGATATACAAGCTTAAAACAAAGCTTGAAGTTTTCCTTCTCCCAAATCATATGGGATATGTGCGTTAAATTTAAAGAAGAAATTTCATCCATCGGGGGAAAATCACCGTATTAAGCGGTGAAAATCCAAAAATTAAAGAGAGAGACATGTCGAATAACCCTGTTATTGATCTAAAAGATGTTCACCTTACGCTGGATAGCTCTGCTGGGCCTGTGCATATTTTGCGCGGGGTTGACCTTAGCATTGAGCCCGGTCAGGCGGTGGGCATTGTTGGGCCATCTGGTTCTGGTAAGTCAACATTGATGTCTATTATGACGGGGTTAGAGCGTGCCTCAAGCGGCACCGTGATGATTGATGAAATAGATTATACCAAACGCAATGAAGACCAACTAGCCCTTCACCGCCGCGAACGTGTCGGCATTTTGTTACAAGCGTTTCACTTAATCCCGACCATGACAGCGCTTGAAAATGTGGCAGTTCCATTAGAGCTTTCAGGCCGCAAAGATGCGTTTGAGCGCGCCGAAGAAGAATTAAATCTGGTTGGTTTAGGGCACCGCCTTGATCACTATCCTGCGCAATTATCAGGTGGTGAGCAACAGCGCGTGGCGATGGCCCGTGCCCTTGCCCCAGATCCCAAAATATTATTTGCCGATGAACCAACCGGCAATTTAGATAGCACCACGGGATCAAGCATCATTAATTTAATGTTTGAATTGCATGATAAGCGCGACACCACCTTGGTTCTAATCACCCACGATCCGGGCCTTGCAAACCGTTGTGACCGTGTCATTCGCATGGCTGATGGTCTTATAGAAAGCGATAAACCCGGCACCGATGCCAAAAAAGCTCTTAAGGTGGCCGCACAATGAATGATAGCGCGTCTAACAGCCATTTTAAGGGCGATAATCTTCCCCCTTGGTTACGTTTTGCGGTACGTGAATTGCGCGGCGGCATCAAAGGTTTTCGTATTTTCTTCGCCTGTCTTTTGTTGGGTGTGGCAGCCATAGCGGGGGTTGGGTCGCTAACCCGCGCCATTGGCATTGGCTTACAAGAAGAAGGCCGCAACCTTCTAGGCGGCGATATCGAGATTCGAAATTTCCGTCGTGACATCACTCCTGAGCAACAAGAATATGTATTCTCGCAAGGGCCTGTTAGTAAAAAAATTCGCCTGCGCGCCATGGTTCGGGCCGAGGAAAGCGAGCAGCGCCGCCTTGCAGAGATCAAAGCTGTAGATGAATTATATCCCCTCTATGGCACCCTTGAGTTAGCACCGCAACTTAGTAATGAAGAAGCCTTTGGTCTGAAAAATGGCTTGTGGGGTGCTGCCATCCCATCCAGCCTAACCGATACCTTGCGGGCTGGTGTTGGAGATATCTTGAAAATTGGTGATTTGCAATTTGATGTGCGTGCCATTTTGGAAAAAGAACCCGACCAAGCCAATGAAGGCTTTCAAATGGGGCCAAGCGTGATGATCAGTCGCGAGGCCATGGCCCAAACCGGCCTTGTTCGTGATGGCAGCTTGGTTGATTTCTACTATAAAATTAAATTACCAGAAGAAACCAACCTTGAACAATGGGAAGAAAATTTCCGCAACACATGGCCTGAAGAGCGTTGGCGCATTCGCGACCGCGAAAACTCAGCCTCAGGCTTTCGTCGTTTCATTGATCGCTTAGGCATGTTCCTCACCCTTGTCGGCCTCTCTGCCTTGGTTGTGGGCGGTGTTGGGGTTGGTAATGCGGTGCGTAACTATATGGACAGTAAATCACCCACCATTGCTACCTTTAAGGTGCTGGGTGGAACCAGCGATATGATTTTCCGCATTTATATGGCGCAAATTATGATTTTGGCGTCACTTGCCATTGTTTTAGGCCTGATTATTGGTGCCGTGTTACCTGTATTCTTAGCTGATTTGCTGCAGGACCAATTGCCTGTGCCGCCAGCCTTTGGCATTTATCCTTTACCTTTAATAGCCGCGGCCTTTTACGGCGTGTTGGTGACCACAGCCTTTTCGGTTTGGCCCCTAGGTAAAGCACGCGATATTCCTGCCGCGCGCCTATTCCGTAATTTGGTCACCCCTGATACCACGTGGCCGCGTCGCCGTTATGTGGTGATGATTGCTGTCTCTACCATTCTTATAGCCCTCATGGCGATTTTAGCTGCTGACCGCCCATCGATGGCTGCTGGCTTTGTTGGTGGGGCCGCTGCTGTTTTGGTTTTGTTAAGATTTACAGGCAGCTTAGTGATCAAGCTGGCAAGCAAACTACCGCGCCCGAAACGCCCCGGCATGCGGTTGGCTTTGGCTAATTTGCATCGCCCCGGCTCGGCAACCTCAGCGGTGGTAATGTCTTTGGGGCTAGGTTTAACGCTTTTTGCCACCATCACACTGGTTCAAACCAACATGGAAGACCGTGTTAATGAACAAGTGCCAGACATTGCACCAGCGTTTTTCTTCCTTGATATTCAAAAATATCAGGGCGAAGAATTTGCCAATCTTGCCAATTCACAAGAAGGCGTTAGTGACTTAATGATGGTTCCCTCTATCCGGGCACGGGTAAACACTGTCAAAGGCATCCCCGCTAGCGAATATCCAACTCCCAATGGGGGCGGCTGGGTGCTGCGCGGTGATCGCACCGTTAGTTACAGCGATACGTTGCCCGATAACAATCGCCTGATTAAAGGTGAATGGTGGGACGCTGATTATGATGGCCCGGGCTTGGTGTCTTTCTCTGCCGAAGAAGCACAGGAACTTGGTCTAGATGTTGGCGATGAACTGCAAGTTAATATCTTGGGTCGCTCGTTCGATGTGACCATTGCCAACCTACGCGAATTTGAATGGGGCCAGATGAATTTTAACTTTGTGATGATCTTCTCGCCAAATATTCTACGCGATGCTCCTCACAGCTATATGGCCAGCCTTAAGGCGGCAGAAGCCAACGAATCGGATATCCACATCACCCTAACGGATGCTTATCCGGGTGTAACAACCATTCGCGTGAAGGAATTGATTACATCGGTTAATGACATCTTGAACCAAATTAAAACCAGCGTACAAGCCACTGCTTTGGTTGCTATTATCGCCGGTATTTTGGTGTTGGCAGGGGCCATTGCGGCCGGCCATCGTCACCGTGTTTATGATGCGGTGATCATGAAAATTGTCGGTGCGGTGCGCATGAACATTCTGAAAGCCTATATCATGGAATATTTATTCCTTGGACTGATCACAGGGATTGTTGCCTTGTTCTTAGGCGGTGTTGCGGGCTATTTAATTGTCACTAATGTGATGGATATGGACTTTACCCTTAATACTACCGCCATGATCATTACCATTGGCACCAGCATCCTAATCACCGTTGGTTTTGGTTTGATTGGCACATGGCAAGCGTTAGGTGCTAAGCCGATGCGGGTGTTACGTGATAGTTAGGCGATATTTTCCGAAAACACTTGAAAAGTGCGTGGTGACACGCGATATTTAGAAAAAGTAATTTGTTTAGCGGCCTGACGGTTCAGGCGCGGTAAAAACATTAGATTGGGAGCTATCATGTCTAATCGTTATCAAAGTGATTATCAAATGGGTCATGCCGGTGCTGGTACTCAGGCTCGTGAGATTGATCAGGGTTTGCGCAAATATATGTTGCGTGTTTATAACCTTATGTCATCTGCGGTTCTTTTAACCGGTATCGTAGCTTATTATGTTGGATCAAATTTCCAAGATTTTGCCTTCTTGTTCCAAGGTGGAACCGCTTGGTTGGTGATGTTGGCGCCTTTAGCCTTTGTCTTGGTGTTGAACTTTGGCATTAATAAATTAAGCGCCACCGCTGCACAGGGCATTTTCTGGGCTTTTGCTGGCGTGATGGGTTTGTCCTTGTCGTCAATCTTTGTGATTTATACAGGGGCTAGCATTGCTCAAACATTCTTTGTTACCGCTGGTGCCTTCGCTGGTCTTAGCCTTTATGGCTATACCACCAAGAAAGACTTGTCAGCCTTTGGCACCTTCTTGGTGATGGGTTTGATAGGTTTGATCATTGCCAGCTTGGTGAACATGTTTATGCAATCAAGCGCCTTGCAGTTTATGATCTCATTGGCTGGTGTGGGTATTTTCGCAGGCCTAACCGCCTATGACACCCAACGCATTAAGCATATGTATTTTGAAGGTGATGCCTCTGATACCATGACCAAGAAAGCCACCATGGGTGCCTTGGCCTTGTATCTAGATTTCATTAACTTGTTCATGTATCTGTTGCGTTTCATGGGTAATCGCGAATAGACATAAACAAACCATTCCTTTGATAAAGGGCCATTAACCTTCGGGTTTTTGGCCCTTTTTTTGTGAATTTAAGGCTTTTTATAAAGAATCTTGTTGAAAGCGAGATTTAAGTGTATTATGTGACTAATACAGTAAAAATAAAAATGTTTCTAAAAACATTAAAGCGACAGTGAATTGGAGAAGAGAAATGACCCTGCTACGCCTTGCCGTGCTGGCATTTTGTGCGGTCTTTTTATCTGGATGCATCGGTATCGTCTATGAAGAAACAGGCCTTCCATTGGTTGAGGAAGACCGTCTATTGGTAGGCTTTGACCGTTTGATCATAGATGATAATGCCCAAGTGGAAGTAACCGCAGGCCGCGATTTCAGCGTTCGCGTTCGTGGCCCTGAGGGCTATTTACACCGCATTAACACCCGCGTTCTGGGTGATACCCTTGTGATTGATCAAGAAGACATGAACCTATCCCCTGAAGAGGTGTTGGTGATGATCACCATGCCGGAACTTCACGGCATTGAATATAATGCTGCAGGCGATATCAGCGCCTATGACATCAACAGCGCCTTTTTTGAGCTATCCGTTAATGGCATGGGATCTATGACCCTAGAAGGTACATGTGACCTTTTAAAAGTGCGTGTTGATGGTGTTGGTGACCTAGATGCTCGTAAATTTCAATGCCAAGAAGTTGATTTGAGTTTCGATGGCGTTGGCTCAGCAGAAGTTTATGCCAGCCATAAAATTGAGGCCGTCGTCTCAGGTATTGGCAGCGTCGATGTTTACGGCAACCCCCGTTATATCACCAAAGATGCCAGCGGTATTGGCAGCTTTGATATTCATAAATAAAAACTACGAAAAAAGTTAAGAAACGACAGGATGAAACAATGAAATTATTAAAAATTGCAAGCTTACTCTCCCTTGGCCTTTTGACCAGTGGCTGTGTTATTTCCATCAACGCCCATGATGAAGACCGTGACCGCCAAGCCCAAACCCGCGAGGTGGGTGGTGACTTTGACAAATTGGTGGTTAATGGCAGTGTGCGTGTTGACGTACAGGTGGGGGCCGAAGCCTCAATTGTAGTGATGGGCGACAGCCACAGTGTTTATGACACCAAAACCTTAATCACCGACGGCACCCTTATAGTTGACCGTGTTTCCAGCCGCGGTGATCGCCCGCGTGTGCGCATCACTACGCCAAGCCTTTCATCACTTTCCAGCAGCAGCCGTCTTGAAGCCCACATCTCTGGCATAAATGCTGAAACATGGACCCTGACCACCTCTGGTCGCGGCAATGTGTATTTGTCTGGCACTTGTGGTGAAGCTAACTATACCCTTTCAGGCCGCACTGATATTCATGCTGATAATCTAACCTGTAACACCGTTAACATCATGCACAGTGGTCGTGGCGATTTAGAGGTATATGCCGGTGAAATGGTCAATATCACCCAATCTGGTAAGGGTGATGTATCTATTATGGGCAGCGCCCAAATTGGCCAGCGCATGGTAACGGGCGAAGGCCGCTTAATTCTTAAATAGCCACCGACAGATTTAAGCCGCGATCTATTTTATACAACACAATATAGATTAAAGGTAAATCACCGCTACAAAGTCATAAATGCAAAACGCCCCTAGAAAAACATGGAAAACGCGATGGTGCCCGCCATCGTGTTTTTTTGTGAGTGGGATACGCCCTCTCATGGTCTTCACCACGCTTTAAACTCAGCACGCAATAACAGCGCCGTTAATATTAGGACTAGTAATTTTAAGGCCATTCATACCAATGTTAGACTTGTCGGTGCTTATTCTACTGCTTTGATCAGCTTTTTGTTGAAAAGTTTGAGAATATTGTCCAACTGTTGCCCGCGCTTTAAAACCTGACCATCGGAGCCTAAAACACGCCATGCGCCCTGCTTTTGGGCCAGTGCTGGTTCTTTCACAATGCGGTACAAGGGTTGCTCACTTGCACGTTGATAAACCGAAAATTGGGCAAAATCAGCCTCAAAATCCATTGCATAATCTTTCCACAAACCTGCGGATACCATGCGGCCATAAACATTAAGAATAGCCATTAATTCATATCGATCAAACGCGGTTTGGGCAGGCTTTTGGGCCTTACCATGACGCAAATACAAGACATTTTGATCGTTTTTCATTCAGCCCCCATTTGATGAATGATTGTTGCTAAACAGTGTGCGCCTAAAGCCTGAAAAGCGCAAATAAAAAATTTTTGCATCTCCGCGAAGGTTATTTGAAGCCAGACCCGTATAGAGACTTGACTATATGATTATGCGTTAGGACAACAATAAGAGAAACCGTAATCGACCTTACACCATAGGAGACAGTGATATGAAAATGATAAAAGCAATTACGACAGCAAGTGTATTAGCACTTGGATTAATGGGTGCTGGGGCTTCTTTACAGGCCGATGAAGTGAGCCAAACCCGCGACGTTGCCACCTTTACCAAAATTCAAGTGAATGGTGCCGTGGAATTAAAATTGGTTGCAGGCAAAGATCAATCCGTTCAGGTGACCACCGATGATCGTTGGATTGAGAATATCACCACCGAAGTGCGAAATGACACCTTAATCATTGATATGGATGACATTGATTGGAACGATGATAATGACGGCATTTTGATTAATATCACCATGGCTGTTCTTGAAGAATTAGTGGTTGAAGGTGCGGTTGATGCCGACTTGGAAGACATTGACAGCCCAGAATTGAACCTAACCATTAATGGTGCAGGCGATGTAAACGTTGAAGGTAAATGCGGTGAGTTGGAGGTAGACATTCGCGGTGCTGGTGATATTTCGGCGCGTGGGTTGGAATGTGAAGTGGCCTCTGTCAGCATCTTTGGTGCGGGCGATGCCGATGTGTTTGCGTCTAAAGAAATTACCGCAAAATTGATGGGTGTTGGTGACGTAACAGTTTATGGCAACCCACAAAAAATTAACCGTAGCATCTTTGGTTTAGGCGATTTCCGTGTGCGCAACTAATCGCCTAGCCGATAACAAAACATAAAAAAGAAGAGGATAATATAATGAAAAAAATCATGACAGCAGCTTTAATGGGCCTAACAGCCGCCACTTTCTCACCCGCTATAGCCCGTGACGTGGAAGAAACCCGTGACCTAAGCGACTATAGCAAGATTAAGGTTGATGGTTTGGCCAATTTGGTGGTCGAAGTAGGTGACGATTATTCCTTTAGGGTTGAAGGTGATGACGACATGGTTGAGTTTTTGCGTACCCGCGTGCGTGGCAAAACACTGGTCATTGACTTTGATGATAATGATCGCGAAAAAAACATCAGCTTTTTCAGCCTCTCTGACCTAAAAGTAAAAATCACCATCACCATGCCTTCTCTAGAGGGCTTAGAAATTGATGGTTTGGTTGATGCTTATATTAATAACATCGACAGCCGCGATTTTGAGCTAGAAATTGATGGCAAGGCAGACGTTGAATTGCGCGGCAAATGCGAAACAGCTGACATTGAAATTGATGGCTGGGCAGATGTTGATGCCCGCGAATTTAAGTGCGAAAATGTTGATATTGACCTTGATGGTATGGGTGATGCTGATGTTTACGCTAGCAAAAGCGTTCGCGCCTCAGCCGATGGCATGGGTGACATTGTCGTTTATGGCAACCCTGAAAAAACCGACATTGACGAAGATGGCTTTGCCAGCGTCAAAATTCGTAAATAATGATCTCAAACTTTAAATAAAACATGGAGCCAAGGACGTCTATGCGTGCTTGGCTTCATCATACAATTTCACGACAACGACACAAGAGGGAGGAATTCCATGAAATTCATCAAACAACTAGTAAGCGTTTCTACCGTGGCATTAACTGGTGCCTTTATGATCGCACCCATGGCGGCCGCCAGCGATGTAACCGAAACACGCGATGTCAGCGGTTTTGACAAGGTAGAACAACGCGGCAGTTCTGACGTGATTGTCACCTTTGGCAGCAACTTCAAGGTTGAGGTTAAGGCCGACGAGGACGATATTAATGAAATCTTGACTGAAGTGCGCGGTGATACCTTGGTGGTTTCTGAAGAAGACTGCCGCCGCAATTGCAATCGCTCAGGCGCCACAATTTATATCACTATGCCCAGCTTAGAGGCCTTTTCATCCTCTGGTTCTGGGGATACCGACATTACCGATTTAGCAGCGTCAAAGTTTGACTATGACCAACGTGGCTCTGGTGATTTAAGAATCTCAGGTAGCTGTGAAGATGGCGATTTTGATATGCGTGGCTCTGGCGGTGTTTTCTCAAGCAGTTTTAAATGCAGCGACGTTGAAATTAGCACGCGCGGCAGTGGCGACGTTGAATTAAGCGGCTTTGAGGTTCAAGACCTTGAACTAACAACCCGCGGTTCTAGCGATATTGATCTAGACGGCACCTGTGGTTCCATGGTGGTTAGCAAGCAAAATTCTGGTGACTTAAAGGCCCGCGATTTTATTTGCGAAACCATTGACCTAGAAAGCTCAGGTAGTGGTGACAGCCGCATTCACGCAACCAAATCTGTTTCTGTCAGCATTCGCGGCAGCGGTGATGTTGATGTGTATGGTGGTGCCAAGATTGAAAAACTACGCAGCACCGGCAGCGGTGACGTTGAAGTTCACTAAAATTATTTAGTAACCGTTACTAAATTTGCTTGTCTCCAGAAAAGTTTTCACTTTTCTATGAGACGCGCTGACGGCTCGGAATTGCTCTCGCAATTCGCCCCAGTATGTTGGATACATAGCCGAGCGCCTTATCAGCCTTGAGCGCGTTTCATCGAAGGGCGAAAGCCCGATCGGAAAACAAACAATAATTAGTGACGGTTACTAATTTTATAAGACCCTGGCGATGGTGATGCCGTCGCCTATACCCAGCATGACATGCTCAACGCGGTCATCATGTTGAAGGCTGTGGTTGAAGTCTCTAATTTGAATGGTGCGCTGCTTAGGATCATCAGGGTCAGCCACACGGCCAGACCACAAAACATTATCCACCCAAATCATGCCACCAGGGCGCACTAATTTAATGGCGGTATCAAAATAGTGCTGCATACGGCCCTTATCGGCATCAATGAAAGCAAGATCAAATTGATCGGGACCTCCCTCTTCCAACAATGTCGTTAGGCTGGCTAAACCATCACCCATTTTGAGGGTAATTTGGTCTGCGACGCCTGCTTTTTGCCAATATTTTTGCGCTATTTGGGTCCAATCATCACTTTTGTCCAAGGTCGTTACATGGCCTTCTGGCCCCATGGCGCACGCCATAATCAGCGATGAGTAGCCCGTAAAGGTCCCCACTTCCACATAAGATTGGGCTCCCGATATTTTCGCCATCATTTGCATGAAAAGCGCTTGGTTATGGCTAATTTGCATTTGCGCCACTGACCCTAGGGCTGCTGTTTCTGCGCGCAATGCTTTTAAAACCTCCTCTTCCTCAGGGTTTGAGGCCGCCACATAGTCATATAAGGCATCCGTCATTTTAATATCAAAGCCCATAACACTCACCTTTTTGTTATCATCGCCATTGGTTTGCCACATTTCATTCGCATTTAGGCCGCATTGACGCAATATAAAAATAAATATTGGCCTCGAAATGGTTCAGTCTTCGCGTATTGGGAATTCTTACCCCCCTATATAGGTCATTGACCTTACCCCCCTCACCTCCCGAATGAAGACTGAACCTTTCTTTCTCTTATCCCAAGCTTCCCCCTTGCCCTAACAGGGATATTCAGGCACATTATGGCAAACAAAATTGGGGGATAAAATGATCACACTATATGAATTACAAGCAAAAGACCCACGCTTGGCCTTTAGCCCATATGCATGGCGCACAAAAATGTGCCTAAAGCACAAAGGCCTAGATTTTGATCGCAAAACCATCTTTTTCCGCGATAAAGACACCATCGCACCTGCCAATTCTAAAACCATCCCTGTTATAAATGACAATGGCACATGGGTGGCCGATAGCTTTGACATTGCAAAATATCTTGATGACACATACAGTGACAAACCAACGCTTATGGGGGGCAAGCCTGGTCGGGCTGCAGCCGCCTTTTACAATAATTGGTCAACCATGGCATTGGCGGTGCCAATGTTCAAAATTTTGGTGAAAGATATTTTTGATCTTTTGGACGAAGACGATCAAACCTATTTTCGCTCCACCCGCGAACCACGATTAGGCATGACGCTGGAAGAAACCGTTGATCATCGCTCTGAAAACTTAAAACGTCTTGAAGGCAACCTTATTCCCCTTGAAATGACCCTGTCAGGGCAAAATTTTCTTGGCGGTGACGCGCCGAATTATCTTGATTATGCGGTGTTTGGCTTTTTCCAATGGGCGCGCCTAACCAGCAATATTGAGCTTTATAAAGCCGATAGTGCCATCGCAGCTTATGTAGATCGCATGCTTGATTTATATGACGGCTATGCCCGTAATGCTGTGGGGTTGAACTCGTTATAAGCGGGGTTGAACTCGTAATAAAATGACACTATATCTTCCTGCGATTAGGAAAATATTAGGGTGATTGATCACTATGGGGGTGATCAATCACCCTCCTAAATAAGCGGCTGTACGCTTCATAAGACAACAACAATATTACAGAAACCATATGGAGGACATGATACCAATGACCGTCATGTTAGAGGCAAGAAATCTGGTCAAGCACTTTGGCGCCGTTAAGGCCGTCAATGATATATCGCTGACCGTTGAAAAGGGCGAAGTTTTAGGCTTTTTAGGGCCAAACGGCGCTGGCAAATCAACCACCATGAAAATGCTGACAGGCTTTTTAGAACCCACCAGTGGTAGCGCCCATGTGGCAAGCCATAATGTCGCTGATGAACCAATTGCAGCAAAGTCTGTACTTGGGTATTTGCCCGAAGGGGCACCTGCGTGGGCTGATATGACACCCGCCAGCTTTTTATCATTTATCGCTGACAGCCGCGGTTTGAGCGGACCTGAAAAATCAAAAGCCATTGAGGACGCGGTGCAAAAGGTGCATATCAGCGCGGTTCTTAATCGCCCAATTGAGACATTGTCTAAGGGTTACCAGCGCCGTGTCGGTTTGGCACAGGCCATTTTGCATGACCCCGATGTGTTAATTTTGGACGAACCAACCGATGGACTTGACCCCAACCAAAAGCATGAGGTTCGCGAGCTTATTGCCTCGATGCGGGCAGAAAAAGCGATCATTATTTCTACCCATATTTTGGAGGAAGTAGAAGCGCTGTGTACCCGTGCGGTGATCATTGATCGCGGCCGTGTGGTGTTAGATGGCACACCTGCTGAATTAAAGGCTCGTTCAAACTGGAATGGCGCTGTTTCGATCCAATTAGGACAAGACCAACTTGATGCCGCCAACGATGTCTTAAAAGGCATGGCAGGCCTTAAATCATTGAAAAACCGCCATGACGAGAAAAAGGCCACCATCACCCTTTTCCCGAAGGACAGCGCTGATCTACTAGCCCCAGCTCAAAAGGCATTATCAAAAGCAAAAATCACTTATGAAACCATCCATGTGCATGAAGGTCGCCTTGATGATGTCTTTAGAACCGTCACTCATGGCGACTTAGGCGATGGACAGTCTGTCGATGATATACAATCACCTAAAACAGGGGAGGACCAATAATGCCTGCCTGGAAAGCTATTTTTAATCGTGAATTGGCCGCCTATTTCACCACGCCTGTGGCCTATGTGTTTATGATCATCTTTTTAATGTTGGTTGGTACGTTTACCTTTTATATCGGCCAATTTTTTAACACTGAACAGGCTGATCTTATCGCCTTTTTCACCTACCACCCATGGCTATATCTCTTCCTTGTGCCTGCCATCTCTATGCGCCTGTGGTCAGAAGATCGCCGTTCAGGCACCATCGAATTATTAATGACCCTGCCCTTGCCACTACCTGCCATTATCTTGGGTAAGTTTTTGGCGGCGTGGGCCTTTGCAGGTATCACCTTGGCTTTAACCTTCCCTATTTGGTTGACGGTCAATTATCTAGGCACACCCGATCAAGGCCCCATTCTGTTGGGCTATTTGGGCAGCTTTTTGATGGTGGGTGCCTATTTGGCCATTGGGTCTGCCATGTCAGCCTTAACCAAAAATCAAGTGATCGCCTTTGTCTTGACGGCGGCGGTTTGCTTTGTGTTTACCGTGATGGGTTTACCCATGGTCCTAGACGCCTTTACAGGTTGGTTACCGCAAGGCCTTCTAGGCTTGCTAGCCAGTTTCAGTTTCCTAAGCCATTTTAGCGACATTTTAAAAGGTCTTATCAGCATCAGTGATGTGTTGTATTTCCTTAGCCTAATCATTTTCTGGCTGTTCATCACCTATGTCGCCATCCAAGCAAAAAGAGAGGAGGGATAATCATGTCTAAAGATTTAAAATTATCTGGTAAAACCCTCGTCATTGTCGCAAGCATCCTGTTTTTGTCGATTAACTTTATCGTTCAAACCCTTATGCCCGGCGCCAAGCTGGATATGACCGAAAACAAGCTATACACCCTGTCTGAGGGTACAGAACAAATATTGGCCGATATGGATGACCCCATTGATGTCAATTTTTATTTTTCTGAGGAACTTGCTACACCTTATCCAACCATCTTCCGCTATGGTAAGCGTGTAAAAGAAACCTTAGAAAGTTTTGCGGCCCTTTCAGACGGCATGGTTCGTCTAAGAACAATCGATCCCGAACCTTTTTCTGAGGTTGAAGACAAAGCCGTAGCTGCTGGCATTCAAGGTATTGATACCGGCGATGGGCAGAAAATTTATCTCGGCCTTTCAATGGAAGACACCACTGATCGTGAAACCATCATTCCTTTCTTCCCGCCTGACCGCGAGCGTTTCTTGGAATATGATTTGGTCAAAGCCCTTTACAGCTTGGTCAATGATACATTGCCAAAGGTCACGGTTATCAGCTCATTACCGCTTGAATTTGGCCCCGGCGGCATGTTTGCCATGCAGCAAGGCCAATCACAGCCTTATTTAATGTGGGAACAGTTACAGCAGTTTTTTGATGTTGAAAAACTAACCGATGATTTTGACGCCATTCCTGCGGATACCGACCTTTTAATGCTGGTACATCCTGACGAGTTAAGCGATCAGCAAACCTATTTGATTGATCAATTTGTATTAAAATCAGGCAAGGCCATTGTCTTCACCGATCCATTGCTTGAAACCGCCGCCGATGTGAACCCGCAAAACCAATTTGGGCCAAAACCGCCGGCTGATCAATCGAACCTTGAGGCCTTGTTCACCGCTTGGGGTATCAAAATGGATGCCGACAATGTGGTAGCAGACCTTGAATTGGGTCAGCGCGTTCGTATAGGTGATGGTTTCCGCGGCGTAAAAGAGTTTCCGCATTGGATGGGTCTTAGAAACGAGCAGATGAACCCCGATGATGTGGTTTCGGGTGTGACCAACATGTTAACGGTTATTTCGGCGGGTGCCTTAAGCCCGCTTGACGGTGCCACAACCACTTTCACGCCGTTGGTGACCACAGGCGATGTCTCATCGCTGATTTCCGCTAACCGCGTTAAAAACACCCAAGACCCAGATAGCTTGGTGCGTGACTTTGTCTCTAACGGTGAGAAATACACCGTCGCCGCCCGTGTGGTGGGTGAGGTATCATCGGCCTTTGATGGTGCCCCAGAAGGCATGAGTGATGATGCCCTATCATCAGCAGGTGACCATCTTGATGCTGGCCAAATTAGCGTGATGGTGGTTGCTGATGCCGATATGTGGGTCGATCGCTTTTGGGCCATGTCACAGGGCCAAGGGCCAGATGGACAACGCTATATCAGTCCTATTTCTGATAACGGCAGCTTTGTCATTAATGCAGTTGACCATTTAACCGGCACCGATGGCCTAATTAACCTGCGCTCTCGTGGTGAAACACGCCGTTCTTTTGTTCGGGTTGATAATATCCGCAAACAAGCTGAGATGAATTATCTGGCCGAGGAACAAGCCCTGCAACAGCAAATTCAAGAAACCACAGCCCGCTTAACCGCCCTAGAGGGCAACGACCCAGATCAGCTAAGTCCTGAGCAAGAAGCAGAAATGGAGCGCTTTAGAAGCCAGTTAATCGATGCCCGCCGTGCCCTGCGCGAGGTGCAACGCAATTTGCGCCGTGATATTGATGCGCTGGAAAGCCGATTAGCCTTTTTCAACATTGCTTTTGTACCGTTGATTTTGCTGATTGTTTTATTTGTGCGCAACCGTCGTCGCAGAAACCAACTGTAAGAAAGGAGGACCATCATGAATCATGCAACAGCGAAAAACCTATTGATTGTCACCGCCCTTTCAGCCAGTTTTGCAGTGTTTTTATCCTATACCAAGGTCAGTAATGACCAGCCCTTGGATGATCAAGTCGCTGCAACAGCCTTTTTAGAAGGGTTAGAGGATGAGCGCCCCTACATTGGTAAAATCTCTCTCACCAAAGGGGAGAACGCCTTCGTGTTGGAGAAAGATAATGGTCAATGGCAAATTGCCAGCCACTATCGTTATCCAGCAGATGGCGCGGTGGTTAATAGTTTTCTTGATAACCTTGAGAACACACAAAAGCTGAAACAACGCAGCAATAAACCCAGCCTTTATCATCGTATGAATTTGGCTGATCAAGCCACATCTGTTCGTCTTGAAACCGCGGCAGGTGATGAGATATTCGCCTTTGATTTAGGAAAAGTGGGCAAGCCCCTTGATGACCGAGCCACTCGATTTGCACGACAAACATCAGAGACACAAGCCTGGCTTATCAGTGAACCTGACCTTCCTGATACCAGTCTTATGTCGTGGGTAAACGACACCATCCTAACCCTTGACGATAGCCGTGTTTGGCGGGTTTCAGTTACACCAACAGACGGACAAAATATGCAGATTGTTCGTTCTGATAATGAGTTTTCCTTGCAAAACCTAGCTGAGGACGAAGAGATTTCAGACAGCTATAAACTGGATGCCTTGGCTAACAGTATGAACGCGGTGCGCTTTGATGATGTCAAACCCGATGCAGGAGATAGTGAGTTTGACACAACCATCAGCGTTACCACCTACGACGGTCTGATGATTGAAGGTAAAATTAAATTTGCTGATGATGGCGCTTGGCTGCACTTAAGAGCTGCTGAGGGAACGGCGGCAGAGGTAGATCAAATGCCAGAGACCATCTCAGGCGTGCCAGAAAATTTAACCAATGAAATAGCCCTGATGAACAATCGCTTTGAGGGGTGGTTGTTCCGCCTGCCAAGCTATGCTCAGGCTGATGTTCAGGTTGACCGTGCTGACTTGGTGACTTTAAAACTGAATGAGGAAACCAATCAGGCAGAAAACCCACAATAGGGTTCATCTTGCCTCTTGATATCAGATCAATAATCACAATATACAGCCAGAACGCTGTGCCCATCTATTGCGTAATGGGCACAGTGAACCAGTTTTTATGAAGAAAAAGAGGGAACCGCATCCATGAGTGAAGAACGCCATGGCTTTGAAGCCGAAGTCTCCAAAATACTGCACATGATGGTGCATAGCGTTTATTCTGAACGCGAAGTCTTTATCCGTGAATTAGTTTCAAACGCTTCTGACGCCTGTGATAAATTACGTTATGAGGCCATCACCACGCCTGATCTAATTGCTGATAATCCTGATTTCGCCATTCATATGACCGCTGACCCTGAGGCCAAAACATTGGTCATTTCAGACAATGGTATCGGAATGGACCGTGATGAGATGATCGAAAACCTTGGCACCATTGCCCGTTCAGGTACCAGCAAATTTGCCGAACAATTATCTGGCGATGCCAAACAAGATGTATCACTCATCGGTCAGTTTGGTGTGGGCTTTTATTCTGCCTTTATGGTTGCCGATAAGGTTGATGTGCTATCAAAAAAAGCTGGCAGTGATAAAGCCCATGAATGGTCTAGCGATGGCTTGGGTGAATTTGTCATTCGCGATGCTGAAAAAGCCAGTCGCGGCACCGACATTATCATGCACCTAAAAGACGATGCTGAAGAATTTTTAGAGCGCTTCCGTCTTGAGCATATTGTGAAGACTTATTCCGATCATGTGGCTGTTCCTATCACCCTTAGCATTGTAGGTGAAGAGACTAAAAAGGGTGATGATGATGAAGAGGCGGAAGATCCAAGTAAGACCCCGCTTAACACCGCGTCCGCCCTTTGGTTGCGAGCTAAATCTGATATTAGTGACGAGCAATATAACGAATTTTATCGCAGTGTCTCACACGCCTTTGATGATCCAAGCCTAACATTGCATTATAAGGCCGAAGGCGTTTTGGAATATAGTGTGTTGCTTTACATTCCAACCAACCGCCCGCATGACCTATTTGACCCTGCGCGCAAATCACGGGTGAAATTATATGTGCGCCGCGTCTTTATCAGTGATGAATGCGAAGACATTATTCCAAGCTATTTACGCTTTATGCGTGGTGTGATCGACAGCCAAGACCTGCCGTTAAACATCAGCCGTGAAATGTTGCAAAACAACCCTGTTGTGACCCGCATTCGTAAAGCCGTGACCAATAAAATCCTCTCAACCCTTGAGAAAACAGCTGAAAAACAGCCTGAGGAGTATGCCAAAATTTGGGATGCCTTTGGTCCTGTCATAAAAGAAGGCTTGTATGAAGACCATGAGCGCCGAGAAAGCTTGCTGAAATTAACGCGCTTCAAGTCAACTCATAGTGATGATTGGACATCATTGGCTGACTACGTGTCGCGTATGAAAGACAAGCAAAATGAAATCTACTATATCACGGGCCCAAATGAAGCCGCGGTTCGAAACAGCCCGCAATTAGAAGGCTTTAAAGACCGTGACATTGAAGTGCTTCTGTTGTCAGACCCGGTTGATGATTTCTGGCTCACCATGGTTGGTGATTTTGATGGCAAACCATTAAAGTCCGTGACCAAGGGCGGCGTTAATTTGGATGATGTTGCTGAAAAAGCCAACAAAGACGATAAAGCCGATAATGCAAACGAAGATGAGGTTTCTGCCCTTATCGCCATTTTGAAAGATAAATTGGGCGAACAGGTCAAAGACGTGCGCTCATCAGGACGCCTATCCAGCAGTGCCGTCTGTTTGGTGGCCGACGACAATGATATGGATATGCATCTAGAACGCCTATTATCTGCCCAGAACGCTGGTTCACTGAAAGCAAAACGCATTCTAGAAATTAATCCTAGCCACAATTTGATTAAAGCTATGGCGTCTAAAGCTAAGGATGGGCAAGGGTTTGATGATTTCGAAGATTGGAGCCTGCTATTGCTTGACCAAGCCAAGATTTTGGAAGGCGATGAGTTGGACGATGTCGCAGCCTTTGCCAAACGCATGAGCAAGGTTATGGCGTCTGGTATCGCATAATCCCTCTAAGAAAATAAAGAAGAACCCCGTTATGAACCAAAATCATGGCGGGGTTTTTCAATCATCAAACCCTAAATGACCAATACCCTGAATAGGCCCTAGGGTTTTGTGCTGTAAAAGCACCGCAACCGCACCAACATCAGAGGACATGAAATCTTCTTTAGGGATTATAAGGCGTTGCGCTTTGCCGTCATATAGGCCCAGCAACATATAATCTAACACCACATTACGATACCTGACTAAGCGCCCTTCATTATCGCCTGCACCAATTTCCACAGCGATATCGGGCAATATTGGGATCAGGTTAATCTCTAACACCTTGTGATCTTGTAAGGGCTTTGAGCCAGCAATTTCAATGATGATATCTTCGCCCTGCTCGATGATCGTCACAGCAATATTTTGCACATCTTGTGACACACCACTGACCAGCGCTTCAACCTTGTCTTGCTGTGACCCAAAAGCATAACGTTGACCGTGAATGACAAATTCTGGCGTCATCACACCACGCTTGCCAAGGCTTTGATTATAGGCCGCCTGTCGCTCGGTATTGCCCGCCTTGGCAAAGGTATCACGCCACCCCATATAATCCCAATAATCAACCTGCCACGACAACACAAACACATCATCTTTGTCGGCTATCTTATCCAATAAGTCATTGGCTGGCGGGCACGCTGGGCAGCTTTGGCTGCTAAACAATTCAACCACAATGGTTTCCTCTCCTGCAGCATAGACCGCAGAAGGAAGCAACAAAATCAAGCTAATTATAAAGACCTTAAAAGCCTTAACGTGGTTCATTAAAATCAATCTTTTCAATTAACAAAACATACAAAACCGTACTGAAAAGAAGTATCGACTGCAATTCAAGAAAGCTGACAAATGGTAACAGTTGCGTGATAAGCAAAAGGACTAATCAGCGCCAACAACAACCTCGCCACTTTCTGCTGCAGCTTTTTGCTGACGTAATAGTTCAGACTTTCTAATTTTCTGGCTTTCAGATTTTAATTGGCCGCAAGCCGCCATAATATCACGCCCGCGTGGCATGCGAATAGGCGCCGAAATACCTGCTTGGAACACAATGTCAGAAAAACGCTTAATTTGATCCCATTCTGAACATTCGTAGGGTGTGCCGGGCCAAGGGTTGAATGGGATAAGGTTGACCTTGGCCGGTAGTTTATATTTCTTAATTAAGTTAATCAGCTCTTTGGCATGCTCGTCTTTGTCGTTCACATCTTTCAACATGGTATATTCAAAAGTAATGCGACGGGCATTATGGGCCCCTGGATATTTAGCACACGCTTCCAACAATTGTTCCATTTTATATTTTTTGTTTAATGGCACAATTTCATCACGAATATCATTGTTGGTGGCATGCAGGCTAACCGCCAAGTTAACGCCAATTTCATCACCACATTTTTGCATCATTGGCACCACACCAGACGTGGATAAGGTAATGCGACGGCGTGACATTTGAATGCCCTGCTCATCCATCAAAATGTGCATGGCCTTTTTGACATTATCAAAATTATATAATGGCTCGCCCATGCCCATTAACACGATGTTGGTGACCTTGCGGCCATGGGATGATTGATCCCATTCTTCCAAATCATCGCGGGCAATCATCATTTGCGCGACAATTTCATTGGCAGTGAGGTTACGCACCAATTTTTGCGTGCCCGTATGACAAAAGCGACAATTAAGGGTACAACCCACTTGGCTTGAAATACAGAGGGTACCACGATCATCATCAGGAATATAAACGGTTTCGGCTTCATTACCGTCGGCAAATTTAACCAAATATTTGCGCGTACCATCTTCTGAATATTGTGCATCAACAACTGTTGGACGCGAAATGCGAAAGCGTTCAGCTAATTTGGCCTTCACATCCTTTGACACGTTTTTCATTTCATCAAAGCTGGTGACACCATGATGATACACCCACGACCAAATTTGCTGGGTGCGCATATTGGCCTGCTTTTCAGGAACGCCCGCTTCGATCAGGGCGGTTTTTAATTCAGCCCGATCAAGACCCAAGATATCCATTTTACCATCAACGGGTTGTTCGAAACGATCAACCACATGAGGGTCAATGGCACCGGGGGTCATCCCGGTTGGTGAAGCTGCACTTACGTCAGACATGAAGCATTCCTTAAAACAGGTTAAATAATCATTTGCCCCTCTCATACACAAGAAAGGTTAAAAATTCACCAATAAAATGGTGCCTTTTCACTTTAAACTAGGAACAAACGGGTTGTTTACTCTTTACAGGCGTCGGTGATTGCCTTGTGCGCTGCTGTAAATCCCATCAACGAATAACGATCGGTTGTGTTGGTGCCGCGGGATGACGTCCCACGAGCGACCAAGTCATTACCGCGCTTCATCGCCTCAACCGCAGCGGCATCTTGGCGGCGCTCGCTTAACCAAGCGGCATCGCCCTCTGTAAACATGTTAAACTTTTGACGACCAACAGTGATGGATGCTGGGGCACCTTTCTTGAAAGGATAACCAACCACCACATTCACTTCGTTAAAGCGTTTCAGGCTGGGAACATGGGTTACCATCATATAAATTTCACCGCGGTTTACGTTCTTTGGTGCCGTATCACGCGGAACAGAAATCATATAACAGGTTTTTAAATTGCCCTCAGTTGAGACATAGGCACTCCAATCCCGCACACTGGTCAATAATTGTCGTTTATCCTGTGCTTCGGCAATGGGTGTGTCGAAAAGGACGAAAAGAGCAATAAATGTCAAGATCAGGTTTTTCATATAAGCCTCATTAACTGGGTTAAGGGTTACTTGCTATCAAGCTTTTGTTTCTTCTTCAAGCTTCTTTGTTTATACGTGCCCCGAACATGGTCTGGCAATGCTTGGGGTTCGCCACGGCTGAAAACGGCCCGTTTGGCAAATCCACCCATGGATGACAGGCGATCATACATAACAATAGCACCTGCTGTGGCAACGTTAAGACTAAATTTTGTTGGAATTTTGATGACATGATCACAACGCGCCAAAACATCGGCAGGTAGGTCTTCGCGCTCGGCACCTAAAATATACGCAGCTTGCAAGGGATGGCGGAAACTGGGGAGGTCCACAGCATCATCCGTTAATTCAATGCCCACCAATTGACACCCCTTTGGCAGCTGAAGATCATCAATGGTTTGATGCTCATAATAAGGCATAGCGGTGCCTGACTTTGCGGTGTCCGCCTGTGCCATGGTGATTTGGCCGCGCTTTTGGGTACGGAACTGTGGGTTAATGGCAAAGGCAAAGCTGGCGCCAAAACCATGACCGGTCCGGATTAAATTACCCATATTGCCATCTTTGGTGACGCCATAAATTCCAATGGCAAAATAGCCCCGCATCGCCCTATATCCCTTCAAAGATAAAACCTATCTTTCTTGTTACCAAAGTGGGTGATTTTTTCAAGATACTATGTGTTGCAATCGGCATGATTGCTGAATAAAAAACCAAAGCAGGCTTTTTCTAGTGCTGCAAACATACCTTTATCGTCTAGCAATAAACTGGCAATATACTGACCACACCCTTTTCTGACTTTTACCTTTGCCCCACCATAAAAGACGCATAAACTGCTTAAATAAGGTCCTAAAGCACCATCAAGGGTGCTATATCCAATAAGTCGCCCCAAGAAACGTGAATAAAATGTGAGTAAATAATGAACCAAACCACAAACCAGTCTTGCTTGCCAGACTTGCCTGCAAATTTGTCAACAACGCGCTTTTCGCTTCGACCCGTGACAGCAAACGATGCGACCTTTTTTTGGCGACATTTCAGCGATCCCACCATCATGGCCTATATTCGCGAACCCGCCAGCGACAAGCAGGCCTTTCAAGCAATATTTTTGGATGATCTAGCAGCGGGTGAAAAATATCGCCATTATCGGATGATTATTGACCCCCCAACCAATGATACGATTGGTATCATCCTTATCAGGCCATTTTCTGAAAGCCCAGTCCCCTTGGCGGCACCGATTATGGAAATGGGCTATATGGTTACCCAAAAATGGTGGGGCAAAGGAGTGGCCTATGAAGTGGCGCATTTTTATCACCAAACCGCCATCAATCATTGGGGCTTGGATCAAATGTTAGCGGTGGTTCAACCAGAAAACCGCGCCTCGGTCAGGGTTCTTGAAAAATGTGGGTTTAAGGCCACAAACAAAACCAGCGCCGATGGTAAAGCGGTGGTTTATCAGTGGCGTGCCTAGGGCTAAAATCATAAAGTCGTCACAGTTGCGAGCTATGGTTATATAGGTACAATTTTAATAAAGTTTGGTTGGTGTGTCGTGTTGGAATCATTTAAAATTGTGCAAATGTCATGGAAGACTAGAAAAAAGGAACGATCAATCATGTTTAAGAAGCCCTCAGCAAAAATGCTGGCCCTGTTAGCCACCACGGCTGCTTTTAGCATCAGCACAGCGCAAGCCTTTACATGGCAGGATAGCAACACCCCACCAGCAACGGATCAAAGTGCTTCTGATGATGCACAAGATGATGCAGATGACGCCGCAGACGAAGCGGGTGAGGATACCGCCAATTTTCTTAACCGTGACACTTTAGCAACCAATTTTGGTGTTGGTGCTGATGATCCACGCTTATCTGATCTAAGCGATGATCAGGTGATTGCGCTTAATCAATTCAGTAATGGTTGGATGAATAATAAAACCAACTTCACCCTTGATGGTGCCTTTTTAGACCGCGTATTGGCTGAGGGCTGGGACGCCCGCCAAATTCGTTTAGCCATCAAAGCACAATTTGAGGAAGCAAAATTTCTCTCAAAAGCAGAAGAATTTGAAGCCCGCGCTGAAAGCACAGGCAACCCCAAATTTTTGGAAGCAGCTGAGCGTTTAAAACAGCGTGCTGCTGGTCAAAAATCAAAATTTGAAGGCCGCATCAACACCGCCAGCGCAGACATTGAAAGCATCAATGAAGAAAGCGTGGATGATGAAGCAATGGAAACCATGGCGATGGCCGGTGACCGTGACATGATGCGCCAAAACGCCCGCGAAAAGGCCAAAGAAAAAGCCAAAGCCGCTGCCGCAAAGGGCAAAGACAAAGCCCGCGATGTTGCAAAAGGCAAGGCGAAAGAAAAAGCCAAAGACGCCGCTAAGGGTAAAGCTAAAGAAAAGGCCAAGGAAAAAGCCAAGGAAAAAGCAAGAGATACTGCCAAGCAAAAAATGCGTGAGGTAGCGAAAGAAAAAGCCAAAGAAAAGGCTAAAGAGAAAGCCAAAAACGCCGGAAAAGGCAAAGGCTAAACAGCAATAAAATGAGAAAGGCTTCTTTTCAAATCGGCTTCCATGAGGCTGGGAAGAAGCCTTTTTATATATAACAAAAACAAGGATATCGACTGTTGAAAAGCACACAAAAAACTCTCGTCGCAAGCTCCCTGATTGCTGGTATTGTGGGCCTATCCACCAGCCCGCTATTGGCACAGGAAGAGGACCTTTTCACCCTGAAAGCCATGACTGGGGTTGAATATAACAACAACCTAACCGTCTCTGACCTAGACCTAACATCAGGGGTTGGTGATTTAGGGTTTTTATTGGATTTGGGTGGCTCGTTCAGCCTTGACACCCAATTGGGCCTTACCGTTGATGGGGGGTATGATTATTCATCCACCCGCTATTTAGACGAAACCCAATTTGACTTTGAAACCCATGCCCTATCTGGCGGTGTGGCTTATAGCTTAGGCGAGTTTGACTTGGGCTTAGACGCTGGCTATTACCACAATCGTTTAGGCGGCGACAGCTTCCTTGATCTAATGACCCTAACGCCATCGGTCTCAACCATGATGGGCGATACGGTTTATTTGCGTGGTCAATATAGCTATATGGACAAAGATTTTAAAACCGCCGCTGATCGCAGCGGTAATAGCCACTCTTTTGGTATCAGCGCCTTTGTCTTTGCCTTGGATGATGGTTATTTCAATGTCGGGGTAGAGCTGGAAAAAAGCAACACCGACAGCAACACCTTTGATTATGACGGCTATACCCTATCGGGCGGTATCAATGTGCCATTTTTGGATACAGAGTTTTATGCTAAAGGGAAATATTCTGGTCGCTCATACGATACGGCCCTTGGGGATGATGGCGAAACCCGTGATGATACGCGCTCATCCTTTTCGCTAGGTTTAACAACCGACTTGTTTGTGCTGCTAACCATCAACCCTGAATATCGCATGAACAAAGTTTCATCGAACCAAAACAGCGCGGCCTTTACCGAGCATGTCTTTAAATTGTCTGTTGGTGTTACCTTCTAAAAGCCAATCAACCTTCCTGTTTCGTGGTGATTATTCAACGCGCTTGAATGTATCACCACGAACCTCTAGTGCCTCAACCTTGCCATCATTATCCAAACTGAAATTGACCGTACTTGAATAATATACATCAACAGGTTGATTGATATCCCACGCCAAAAAGACATCATGGTGATGATGATCTAGGCGATAGGATAATTTTGGCGGCATATCCAATTTTAGAACCCCATCCTCTCCAACACTGACCGTTACATCACCGACAACAGGGTTGGTGAAGGTGCCTGCATATCCCTCGAAAGCAAGGCTGGCGGCCGCATCGGGCCGTGGGTTGTTGTAAAATTCCTTATAACGCGCTTCGCCCCTGTCCCAACGTGGCGAATAAATGGCGTGAATGTCGGTTGACCAATTTTTACCGCTGTGACCATCGGTAAAGCGGTCTAAAACTTCATACATCATGGCGTGACGCAGTTCAGATGCCTCACGGTTAAACAAGGCCACCATGCCAACGCCTTCTTCGGGGATGACGGCATTAATGGCATTTAAGCCACCCATGGACCCTGTGTGAAAAGCAATGGTGCGGCCTTCAAAATTTTGAATGAACCAGCCATAACCATAGGTGAAAAAGCTGCCATCGGTTTCACCCGCTGCAGGGTATGACGGCCCGCCAAAAACAATGCGTGGGGTGAAAATTTCATCAAAGCGTTCTTCACTGACCAAGCGTTCACCGTTCCATACACCACGCGCCAAAATAAAGCGCAGCCATTTGGCATGATCTTCTACGGTGGAGTTTAACATGCCCGCAGCACCTGATTCCTCAATGCTGTTATAATTCATCGGGTAAGGGCTTTCATCATCGCGCATGCCATGGGCACCACCAAGGCGCGGGTGATCCTTAATATTATCCCAACGATAAAAACTATCGCTCATGCCTAAGGGTTGCCAAATGCGCTGTTTGACAAACTCACCAAAGCTAAGGCCTGAAATGGCCTCGACCACTTCACCCGCCACCAAATAAGCCAAATTATTATATTGATAGCGCGACCTAAAGCTGTTGGCCTGTGGCAGGTCTTTCATACGGGCCAAGGTTTCATCGGTGCTAAGGCCGCGCACCCATGGGCTGTTATTGGCTTCAAAGCCTGTATTGTGGGTCAACAAATCACCTACACGGGTTTCGCGGGTGACATAAGGGTCTGATACCCGCCAATTTGGTAGATGATCAATCACCCGATCATCCCATGCCAGCTTGCCCTCATCCACCAACATTGCCAATGACATGCTAGCAAAGGCCTTGGTGGTTGAAGCAATAAGCGACACCGTATCAGCGGTCATGGGGTCGTTGGTGCGGATATCTTTTACACCAAAACCTTTTGCATAAATGGTCTTATCGCCCTTCACCACAGCGACTGAAAAACCGGGGATTTGCCATTCTTGGCGTGCTGCTTCGGCCCATTGGTCAAAGCCTGTCATTTCATCCTCTGCCAACAATGGTGATGCCATCATAGCCGATGAAGCCAGCACCAAAGCGAAAGCCGTTTTTCTCATAAAATCCCCCTATTATGTTTTAGAAAAATACTCTGCCAAGGGCTTTATTGTTAGTCAAGCCATTGCAAATGCGTGATTTTAAGATACTCTGTGCTGGATTTATTTTTTGAAGGGGATTTGGGGTTATGATCCATCATCACATACGCGAGGCTTATCAACGCATTAAGCCCTATATTGTTAAAACACCATTGGCTTATTCACCCTTGTTAAGCGATATGACGGGGTCAGAGGTTTATTTAAAATGTGAGCACACCCAACACACGGGTTCCTTCAAATTACGCGGCGCCCTTAGCAAGGCCACCGCCCTGCCCACTGACATTAAAGAACGTGGCATCATAACAGCCAGTTCTGGTAACCATGGTATGGCAGTATCATTGGCAGGTAAAATTACTGGTATGAAAGCACGCATTTATGTGCCTGAAAGCATTTCACCCGCTAAAGAAAAAACCATTCTAGCCTTGGGGGGTGAGTTAGTAAAAGTGCCCGGCAGTAGTTTAGACGCCGAATTAACCGCAGCCAAAGTGGCTGCTGATGAAAGCTTGCCTTTTATCTCGCCCTATAATGATGATGACATTATCGCAGGCCAAGGTACCATCGGTTTGGAAATTTTAGAACAATGGGATAGCCTTGGATTATCCAGCCCTTGTGATGCGCTGTATGCCTCAGTTGGAGGTGGCGGTCTTATCTCGGGCATTGGTGGCTTTATGGCGGAATATTCACCGCAAACTGCAATAGTGGGATGCTGGCCTGCCAATGCCGCCGCTATGGCTGATTGCTTGGATAAAGGCGAAATTTATAACGTGGTTGAAAGCGACACCATTTCTGATGGCACCGCAGGTGGCGTTGAACCTGGTGCTGTTACTTTCGAGCATTGTCAACGATATCTAAACCGTCATCAACGGGTCAGTGAAGACGAGATTATTGCTGCCATGAAACTGTTGGCTGACCAAGAACGCTGGATCGTTGAAGGCGCCGCGGGTGTTGCCCTTGCCAGCTTTTTAAAAGAGGCCGCAACAGGCGTGATGAAAGACAAATCCGTGGTCATTGTATTGTGTGGTCGTAACATTGCGTTCGATAAGTTCCTTTCCTTAATGTAAAACTAACAGCCGTATTCATCTTTGGTTCAGTATCTTTTTGTTATGGTTTTGATAACAAAGAAAGGAAGAACCATGATTAAGACAGCTTCTCTATCTCTTTCCCTTGCCCTTGCGTTGGGCGGTTTTGCTCTCACACCAACTTTTACCTCAAGCGTGGTTGAGGCAGCGCCAAGTGCCGATCAACGCTCAATGCGTGGCGGTGGCTATAAAGGCGGCGGTTATACCAAAGTGGGTAGCCATCGCGGCGGCTATAAAAAGCATAGAGGCGGTGGATGGGGCAAAAAACACCGCAGAAGTTGGAAACGTCATCATGGTTGGGGTGGCGGATACTGGAGTGGTCATTGGGGTGGCCGCGGTCGTTATGGCTGGCGGCCAGGTGTGAGCTTTGGCTGGCATGGGCATGGGTCTGGCACTGGAGCTGTTATCGCAGGGGCAGCGATTGGTGGGGCGTTATTATATTCCGCTATTGATCATGCATCGCGCCCACGGGAACGGGTGATTGTGCGTGAAGTGCCCGTGCCAACACCGATGCCACAACAACGGGCCCCTTACCCCACACAACCAACTCCTCAATCAGGCAATTCACAACCCAATGGTTATGATGCCAGCCAATGTTTACAAGAGCGTGAATATACCACCACCATTATGATTGGCGGGGTTGAAAAAGATGCCTATGGTCAGGCCTGTTTAATGCCCGATGGCAGCTGGAAAATGGGCAACCCTAAACCAGTTCCAGAAGGCTTTTAGACGGATCATTCATATGACGCTTTAGAAGAGCTCAATATCGTCATCATCAAAATCATCTGTAGCAGGTGATGGAGGTGATGATGGCTGCGGTGGCGATAACACATTATTAGCAACAGCATCTAGGTCATCTCCAAACAATTCAATATCATCATCAGCGCTGACTTGAGCAGCGCTTGAGTGCGAAGACCCCTCATTAAAGCTGCGCAAAATATCTTGATCCAAATTGCGCACGTCGTTCATTTGATGAACTTTTTGCTCTAGGTCTTCGGTTTTTTTTGCCAAACTTCTAATCGCCTTAAAGATGGTTTGCGCACGGCTGCCACTGGTATTTGCACCTTCTCTAATCTGGGTCATTTTTGCCATCATAGAATCGGTAACACTGGCAGCCGCACTAATATTTTGCGATATCTCATTGGTCATCGATGATTGTTTGTCAGTTGCCGCCGCCACGGTCATAGATGTTTTGGACATCTCTGAAATTGACGCTTCCAAATCTGCCACAAAGCTCACCACATGATTAACCACTTCTTCAATTTCGTTGATTTTGCGTTCGATATCCGAGGTGGCCTCACGGGTTTGCGTAGCTAATGATTTTACTTCATTTGCAACGACAGCAAAACCGCGCCCGGCCTCACCCGCACGGGCGGCTTCAATGGTCGCGTTCAGGGCCAACAAATTAGTTTTTTCAGCAATGTCATTGATCAGCGTAGTAATTGAGGCAATGTCATTGGACACTTTTTTCATACTATCCGCCTCTTGCGCTGCTTTTCTAGCATGGCCTTCTGATTTTTGCGCAATTTCAGAAACATACCCCACTTCTTGGGCAATTTTCATAAATGATTCTGATAATTGCTCGGTCGCTGTCGCGATCTGATTGATGCTTTCTTGTGCTTGGCTAGACGATGTTGCCATACTGTCAGACATGATCAACACCTGCTGAGAACCATCCAACATTGATTCTGCGGAATTTCGTAAATTAATGGCCTCACCGTTGACCTGCTCGGTATTGTTAAGCACTAGGCTTTGCATGAAATAATCATCGGTCACCAATTCAATACTGATGCCCACATAGCGTATTGATTGCTCTTGCCTTAGCAAAGCCAAAGAGAAGAATAATACGTGATCCCCCTCTCTCACATATAATGAAAGGGGATAACTGTCGGGGTCTGAAAAATCATAACGCTGGGCTACTTTAGGCAAGAAATCTTGCAGCCTCATACCCAAAACGTCTTCAACTTTATGCAACAGATCATCCTCCACCTTTGACAATACGTCATATGCAGCATGATTGATAAAATCAATTTCGAGCGTGGGCCATTCTGCTGCCACATAAGCCATTTGCATGGTCTCCAGCGCCATCAAACGGTTCTCTGCAGCAACTTCAAAGGACTTTAATTCTGTAATGTCATCCAAAAGAACCAAAATAACCTCAGGGCAATCCCCTAAGGAAATGTGATTGAAAAAAATATTATAATTGGTTTTGGTGCGGGTTGTGAAAAACCTTTTGCCTTTACGGTCTTCTTGGATGGCATCTTTTAGCCAAGAAAACTCAACAAACAGATTCAATTCCTGTGGTTTAATATTGATCGCCTTAAGCAAATCTTCAGAAGCATTATTAACGGCAAGCGTGTCTCCCTCATCGCTGTCGATGATGAAGGCCGGCATGGGTATGTCTTTAAGATAGTTATGGGCCAAAACCGCTAAGCCATCACCTTGACCCTGCTGGGTAGCATTAGCATTATTGACCTCATCGGGTGTTTTTTGCCATTTAAAAAACACGGGCAGCTACCTCATTATATTAATTATTCATCAGCCAATTCAAAATACGCACACCTTTATTTTTAGAAACAGAACAACGTGTTAACTTAGATAGATCAGATTAATAAAGATCAATCAATTCTTGCTCATATAATTTTGAAATAACATGGCGTCTAATTTTAAGGGTCGGTGTCATTTGCGCATTTTCAATAGTGAAAGCCTCTTTAGCCAAGGTAAAACGACGCACTTTTTCAAGGTTAGACAGGCGCTCATTCACACGGCGCACCGCACCATCAAGCGCTTTATGCAAATCTTTATTATCAATCAAATCAGCAATATCATTGGCGACATCATTTTTCAGGCACCATTCGCTTAACCATTCAGGGTCCGGCACAATAAGGGCCACCAAATGCGGTCGCTTGTCACCATAAACCATCGCTTGCATAATTTCCGGTTCAAGGGCCAACATGCCCTCAATGCGTTGAGGTGAAACATTATCGCCTTTGTCATTAACGATAATATCTTTTTTGCGGTCGGTAATTTTAATGTGGCCATCTTCATCAATATGACCAATGTCGCCCGTATGAAGCCAGCCATTGATTATCGCCTTATTGGTGGCCGCTTCATCCCGCCAATAGCCCTGCATGACCAATTCGCCTTGCACCAAAATTTCACCATCATCTGCAATGCGCACTTCAGCCCCTGTCACAGCGGGGCCAACCGTATCCATTTTCACCAAGCTGGGGCGGTTCACACTGACCACGGGGCCTGCCTCAGTTTGACCATAGCCCTGCAAAAGACGTAAACCCAATGCTTGGAAAAACGCACCAACATCAGGGTTCAAAGGGGCACCACCTGAAACCAAGGCCTTCATACGACCACCAAAGCGCTGCTGTACTTTTTTTCGCACGGTCATGGTTAAAAACGGATCGATTAAACGATCAATCAGTGACAACCGCTCTTCAAGTCGCTTGGTACCAATTTCAATAGCCTTATCAAACAATTTTGCTTTCAACCCGCCCTCTTTTTTAATGGCAGCACTAATCCGTTGACGCAACATTTCAAATAGACGCGGCACCACCATCATAATGGTCGGGCTAACCTCTTGTAAATTTGTCGCCAATTTATCCAACGATTGGGCGTAATAAATTTGCGACCCCGTATAAATGGGGAAAAATTGACCGCCAGAATGCTCATAAGCATGGCTTAAGGGCAGAAAGCTTAAAAACACTTCGTCTTTAATGCCTAATTCCATCAACACATCATAAGCACCACGACAATTATGCATAATGGCACGATGTGGCAACATCACCCCCTTGGGCGCGCCCCCCGTGCCAGAGGTATAAATCAAACAAGCGGTGTCTTCTTTGGTTAAGCTGTCCATGCGTTTGCGCACGGTGCTTAAATGCTTTTTCCCTACCTCTATTGAGGCTTTATAATCAAGGGTTTCAAAATTGAGATGTTGACCAATGGCAGGGTCTTCTATGCAGATGACAAATTGCAGCGCATCAGACTGATGGGCCGCTGGAAAAAAGTTTTTCGCCAAGGCTTTGGTTGATAATATACTGCCCACAGCCGCGCTGTTTTCCAGAATATGCAAATGATCGCGGGATGTGTTGGTGGTATAAGTAGGCACCGCAATGGCCCCTGCTGCCATAATGGCTAAATCAGCCACACACCATTCTGGACGGTTTTCAGAAACCAATAAAACCCGATCCCCTGGCTTCACACCTTTTTCAACCAAGGCCCCTGCCAACGCCATCACCTCATCAGCGGTTTCGGCCCATGATTTTGATTGGTATTGCCCATCAACCTTTGCCGATAAGAAAGGCTTGTCACCCATTTTATGGGCTTGAGAAAAAAACATATCTGTTAATGTTTGCCACGTATCAGGAGCCATGAAACCCTCGTTATTTAGGAATTATTATTCTTTACCATTTAGCAATCTTACCCCATTACTAAGAATTACCCCTGAAATTGCAAGAAAAAAGCACGCAACAGCTTGCCAGATAAATGTCGTGCCAAGACTAAGAAAAAGTCGTCTTATTTTGGCAAAAACACTTTCCAACCAATAACTAGCGGTGTAAACTGCCGTTCCTTAGGGCATTTTTTCCTAAGAATGAGGGAATCAGTTTTACGATAGGTTTTAGGGGATATCGTCATAAGCGTACAACACTCAACACCCATCGACATTGTATCCGATGAACGGCGCTTTCATTATCGGGCCTATAAATTTTGGCTGGAATGCAAGGGTGAAAATCGTTATCCGGGGCTAAAGGATATTGCCCCTGGCCTTACGACTGACTTCAAAGACCACACCATCATTCTTGATACCCGCAAAATGACCCACGGTCCCAAGGTCAAATTGGTCAGTGCTCATATCCAAAAAAACTGCTTTCCCGATGAAAGCGAAGAAGAAATTCTGGCTAAATCTATTGAAGATTTGGATGACGAGTCAGTTTTTACCAAACTTGTTAAAAATTATCATCGCACCCTAATTAGCCGCGACCCAACAACCGTTGAAACTTTCTTTATGAACCGCTATGGCGTGCGCTATTTATTTCGCGGCGTTATTTTACCCTTAAGCGATGATGGCGAAAATATTGACTTCATCTGGTGTGTTTTAAACTGGAAAGAAGACATTCCGGGGTCAATCGCTGATCTAAATGAACTGCACGATAAAATCATGGGCCGCGAAGAAAATGACCTGCAACCAGATGCCGATATTTCAACTGCCGAAGATGATGGAGTTCGAACCCTTAGCTCTTCACAGGAAGAGCTAAAAGGCTTTACAGAAAATGATGAGACCCCTGACTTAGAAGATCAAATTGAAGATGATGTTATGTCTGACTTGCTGTCAGGTGAATATAACCCAGACCAACTAGCAGAAACGCCGGTTTTAAGCGAAAAAGAATTGGTGCCTGACGATGATCCGCCAGAAGACATTGAACAAGAAGACATTGAACAAGAAGACCGTCAAGCCATTGACGCTGTCATGGATGATATTGAGATAGAGCTTGATGATCAGGACCCGCCAGAACCACCATCACCCGTAGGTGATGAACAAGAGAACACCACTCCCTCAGCCGTTGAACGACTTAAAAGTAAGTTAGCAGGCATTGCTGGCGGACCTGCCATTTCTGTTGCGAAAGAGCCCGAACAAACAACTGAAAATGTTGCAGGCGTTGATGAGGTGGCAGAGCCTGAAGCTGATGAAGATGAAGCCTTTGAGGAAGAGACACCAGCTGTACAGAAAATGCCAGAAGAGCCTAAAGGCCCAGAAGACACATCTGAAGACGCTGGTCATGATCCTGGTCAAAATCTAGCTGGCAACAACGCTGCTTTACTAGAGGTTTTAGAAGAAACGCGCAAAGCGGCCTCAAGGGTTGCGCGGGTTAATTCTAAGACCCGTCATGGTCTTTATCGGGTGCTGGAGGGCGCGTATAAATTATTCGCCGTGTCACGCAACCAGCAGGAGGCCTATCAGCAGCTTTTATCGAAATATGATTTAAAAGAGCAGGCGCGGGCACCCTTCACGCCTGTGATGAAGCTTATTTTCGGCAAAACCTATGATAAAACCCGCTTAACAGAATATGCTGCCGCCATTTCTTGGGCGTGGCGTAATGATGTAGCGTTGGATGATGTCTCAGATTTTATTTCGAACCATCCCGGCGGCATCAAAGGCTGCGTCAAAGCGGAACGCCGTGAAAAACGTAAGTTGAGCGGCAAAACCGTCGATTTGGTTGCCGATGCCAAAAAGCAATTACAACAGCATGATATCATTGCCGAAACCAATATCGACGCCAGCGATAAAGATGATTTTGTGTTGCTTCTAGCGCGCAAAAATGACCAGCAGAAATTGGATGTTATAAAAATTGTCGATGAAGCACCAACAACACTTGACGCCATCATTAAAAAGGCTACAACAACCGCAAAATAATCAAGGGTTTTAAAACCCATATAGTTATTTAAAGTTGACCATGCGGGTAAGGATGAAAACCATGGATAATGTATCTAAAAAAAATAGTGTTCTCAAAAAAATTAAAGCTTTTGCTAAAGCCAACTCAACCGCCAGCGATCAGCAGGACTTGTTGAAGTTTATCGACGCTTTTTACGCTCCCTTCTTACCTGATGATGTTATGGACGAGCCCATTGATGGACTTTTTTATGTTGCCCAAAACATGTGGCAATTGGCTGCCAAGCGCCGTAAAAACCAAGCAAAAGTAAAAGTTTTCAATCCCAAAAAACATCTTCATGGCTGGGAAAGCGACCACACCATCATCCAAATCGTTAATGACGATAAGCCGTTTTTGGTCGATTCTATCACGGGCATGCTGTCTGTAACCAACAAGCACAGCATCCACGCCATGCATCACCCGCTTATCTCTTTCAGCCGAGACAATCGCGGCAACCGACTAGAAACCGTTGGTGCCTCAGACTTTTCTAATGATTGCAATCAAGCCAAAGCCAGCATGAAAGAGTCGTGTATTTTCATTGAAATTGAAAAAGTGAAAGGCGCGGAAAACCTTAAAGCCATTGAAAAAGAAATTTTAGCGGTTTTAGATGATGTCCATGTGGCGGTTAAAGATTGGAAAGCCATCATCAAAAAGCTGAAACATGCCCATGACGACCTACTGGCTAGGCACGGTTCGTTGGATGAAGAAATTGTCGATGAAACCGCCAAGTTTATCAAATGGGTATTGGCCGATAACTTCACCTTGCTGGGCTACCGCGAATATTATTTTGAAGGTGACCCCTTAAAAGCGACCTTTACGCAAGATGACAAGTCTGGCTTAGGGTTATTGCGGGATCCATCGCGCCAAGTATTGCGCACCATGGATGAAACCGTGGCTATTTCTGATGAAATTAGAGACTATCT